>CAZWCU010000149.1:0-10859 GCA_964632715.1 uncultured Bifidobacterium sp.
CGATGCCCATGTTGCGCTTGAACGTCTCGACCACCTGGTCGCTCTCGTTCAGCCGCATCAGGCCGGTGTCGACGTAGATGCACACCAGCTGGTGGCCGATGGCCTTGTGCACGAGCGCCGCGGCCACGGCCGAGTCGACACCACCGCTGAGCGCGCAGATGACCCGCCCGGTTCCGACCTGCGCACGCACTGCGGCGACCTGCTCGTCGATGATCGACCCCATGGTCCAGTTCGGTTCGCAGCCGGCCAGGTCGTGCAGGAAGTGCTGGAGCACCGACATGCCGTTGGGGGTGTGCACCACCTCCGGGTGCCACTGGACACCCCAGATCTTGCGGTCCGGGTGCTCCATCGCGGCAATGGGTGCGTCGGGCGTGGAGGCGGTGGCCACGAAGCCCGCGGGCACCTCGGTGACCGCGTCGAAGTGGCTCATCCACACGTCCTGCTCGGCCGGCAGATCGGCCAGCAGCGTGCCACCGTCGCCGGTGAGCGTGGCCTTGGCACGGCCGTACTCGCCACGCATGCCGCGCCCGACGGTGCCGCCCAACTGCTGCGCGATGAGCTGCACGCCGTAGCAGATGCCGAGGATGGGGATTCCGAGGTCGTAGATGGCCGGATCGAGCGACGGCGCGCCCTCGACGTGGACGCTCTTCGGGCCGCCCGACAGGATGATGGCCGACGGTTCCTTGGCGGCCAGTTCGGCCGCGGTGATGCGATGCGGCACGATCTCGGAGTAGACGTTGAGCTCACGCACCCGCCGTGCGATCAGTTGCGCGTACTGCGCTCCGAAGTCGACCACCAACACCGTGTGTGTGCGTTGCACCATCCCAGCGATGGTAGGGGGTGACCGTGCTGCGCGCCCTCATTCGCACCAGCACGCGGTGCGATTCGCGTCAACCGGTGCGACGATGTGCGCCATGACCCGGATGCCGCGCCCCTTCGCCGTGCTCGCCCTCGCCGTCGTCGGTGGGCTCACCGTGCTTGCCGGCTGCAGCGGCGAGAACCCCTACCAGGCTTCGCGATCGGCCAACAACGGAACAGTGGCGACCTCGAGCACTCCTCCCGACAGCACTGTGTTCGAGAACGACTTCCTGCCGGAGGAGAACATCAGTTCGTGCGTGGGCTTGGTCGAGCGACCCAACTGCGGCAGCGAAAGCAAGGGCGAGTGGCGCATGTACGTCACGTTCGCAGTGCTGATGAGTGGCATGGGCTTCATCGGGTGGCGCATCACGCGCAGCGTGCGAGCGCGCGACGCTCTCATGAGGCAGGTCGCCGAGTCCACGCCCGAGCCGGTCGGCGGGTCGGCTCGCGACTGAGGTCGTCCGCTCGCGCCTGGTCGGCGTGTGTTTGACTGGTGCGATGACACGCAGAGTGTTGCTCCTCTCACTCGCACTGCTGGGGGTCGCGGCGTGCAGCAGCGACGCCAGCGAGCGGCTCGACGCGTCCGGCTCCACCAGCGGATCCTCGACCACGGCACTGCCCACGTCGACCTCCAGCGGCGCCGACGCGACCACCACCAGCGCGGCCGATCCGGCCACCACTGCAGCTCCGGCCACGGAGGCACCGACGACTGCAGCCCCGACCACCGCAGCTCCGGCCACCGCTCCGCCGGCCACCGCGCCACCGGCAACGGCAGCCCCGACGACGGTGCCGTGCCGGGTGGTCACCATCAACGACACCATGCGCCGCGGCGACTGTGGCGACGGCGTCGTGTTCCTGCAGGAGCGCCTCACCCTGCTCGGGTTCCCGGCGGCGGCCGACGGTCGGTTCGGGGCCGGCACGGAGACCGCGGTGAAGAACTTCCAGACGTCGCGCGGCCTCGTCGCCGACGGCGTCGTCGGTCCCGCCACTTGGGAGAAGTTGGTCGAGGGTGGCATCGGCGACTGACATCGCCGAGCTGGTCAGCTGACCGCGATCAGCTGGCGAGCAGGTCGCTGCAGAAGGCGACGGTGCCGCTGGTGAGTGCGTGCGGTGCCTCCCAGGGCACGAAGTGACCGCAGTCGCGCAGCAGGAACGGGCCGACGTGGTTCGGGAACACCAACGCCGCCATGCGGTCGAAGGCCGGGTAGATGACGTGGTCACTCGGGCCGTGCAGCAGCAGCGTGCGCGTGGTGTCGTTCCGCGCCAGCAGCGTCGGCTCCGAGCGGGCCGCGGCGTCGAAGACGCTCTCGTAGCCGCCGAAGCTGGCGCGGAGCGAGGCCGCATCGCCGAACGGCTCGGTGTGGAAGTCGACCTCGCCCGGCCCCGCGAACGCGCCGGGGTGCGCCCAGAAGCGGCTGCCGTAGAACGTGGCGATGTAGCGGCGGCGCTGGTCGGCGGTGGTCAACTCGGCGGCGAGGCCGTCGGGATCGGTGCCCTGGCGGAGGAAGTAGTCGGCGGCCTCGGACGCGGGGCGGGTGCCCGCGAGTCCGGCCATCTCGTCCTTCAGATACGGCAGCGGAGAGTTGAACAACACCATTCGGTCGACCCACTCGGGGTGACGTAGCGCCAGGTCCTGGATGACAGGACCACCGAGGTCACCTCCGAGCAGCACCACTCGTTCGTGCCCGAGGTGGTCGTGCACCAACGAGTAGAGGTCGTGGCTGTGGCTGGCCACGTCGTGGAAGCCGTCGGGCCCGAGCGCGCTGTCGCCGAAGCCGCGCAGGTCCGGCACGATCACCTCGAACCCTGCCGCGGCGAGCGGCGCGATCACCTTCCAGAACACGCGCTTGGATTCCGGCCACCCGTGCACGCACACGAGTGGTACGCCGCCCATCCCTTCGTGCACGTACGCCTGGGCGAAGCCACGCGGTGAGGCGTGGTGCACGTGGAAGCGAGCGGGGTCGATGTGCGCGGCCGTCATGGCGCGCACCGTATCCGGTGCGGCGATCAGCGGGCGACGCCCGCCCACCACCTGTCGATCGCGGCGACGAGCGCGTCGGGCTGGGTCACGCTCGGCACGTGCCCGGCGCCGGGCAACACTTCGAGCGTGCTGCCCGGGACCGTTCCCGCGACGAAGTGCGCTGCCTGGACGGGCACGATGGCATCGAGCTCGCCGTGCACCACCAACGTCGGCACGCCGATGGCGGCATAGTCGGGCTGCAACGCTGCAGCGATGTGCGACTCGCGCATCTGTGCGGCGGCCGCCGGATCCGCGCGCAGCAGGATCTGCTCGCCCCACCGTCGCAGGTGCCCGCTGTCGGGCTCGGGCACGCAGGCGGCGACGAAGGCGCTCACGTAGGCGGGGAAGTCCGCGAGCATCTGTGCGCGCTCGTTCGGGTCGACCACACCGTCGGTGAAGGGCACGCCGTCGACCAGCACCAGACCCTCGAACCGCGACGGGTCGCGCAGCACCGCCATGGTGGCGGTGAGTGCGCCGAGCGATTCACCGGCGAGCACGCAGCGCTCGATCTCGTAGTGGTCGAGCACCGCGAACACGTCGTCGACGAGTGCCTCGGGCGTGATCGACGCCGCGGGGAAGGTCGAGGCGCCCGCGCCGCGATGGTCGTACGACACGCACCGCCAGTTCGACTGCATCTGCTGGAACGGCTCCTGCCACAGCTCCCACGAGCCGACCCACCCTCCGTGCGCGACGAACGTGGACGGCCCACTGCCGAAGTCGACTGCGTGGAGAAGGTGACCGTTGACCGGAAGGAAGCTCATGACCTCTCCATACGTCGCTGCACGTCGGGTCGGTTCTCGGAGCATCCGCCGACGGCCGTTAGCGTACGCGGCGTGACTCCCGACGAATTCCGTACCCACGGCCATGCGCTCATCGACTGGATCGCCGAGTACCTGGAGGGAGTCGAGCAGCATCCGGTGGAGAGCCAGGTGGAACCGGGCGACGTGCGGGCCGCGCTGCCCGAGCACCCACCCACCGACACCGAGCCGTTCGCGGCCGTGCTCGCCGACCTCGATCGCGTGGTCGTGCCCGGTCTCACGCACTGGCAGCACCCGTCGTTCTTCGCGTACTTCCCTGGCAACTCCAGCTATCCGGCCATCCTCGGCGAGCTGGCCGCCGCCGGCCTCGGCGTGCAGGGCATGAGCTGGGTCACCAGCCCTGCCTGCACCGAGGTGGAGACGCTGATGATGGACTGGATGCAGGAGCTCCTCGGCCTCCCCGAGCGGTTCCGCAGCACGAGCGCGAAGGGCGGTGGCGTCATCCACGGCTCGGCCAGCGAAGCCACGCTCGCATCCATCCTTGCAGCGCGGTGGAAGGCCACTGGTGGCGCCATCAACACCACGGGCGACACGTCGCATCTTGTTGCATATGCAACATCACAGGCGCACAGCAGCATCGAGAAGGGCCTGCGAATCGCGGGCATCGGCACGGCCCAGTTGCGCGTCGTACCGCACGACGATGCCTTCGCGATGCGGCCCGAGGAGTTCCAGCGAATGGTCGCCGCCGACGTGGCCGCCGGACTCGTGCCGTTCTGGGTGTGCTGCACGCGAGGCACCACCAGCTCGATGGCGTTCGACCCGGTGGCAGCCATCGCGCCCATCGCTCGCGCCGCCGGCGTGTGGGTGCACGTCGACGCTGCCATGAGCGGCATCGCCGCGCTCGCTCCCGAGCACCGCTGGGTGAACGACGGGCTCGAGCTGGTCGACAGCTACTGCACCAACCCGCACAAGTGGATGGGTGTCAACTTCGACTGCGACCTGTTCTACACGGCCGACCGATCCTCGCTGCTCGGTGCGCTGAGCATCCTGCCCGAGTACCTGCGCTCCGCGGCGGCGGAGTCGGGCGCCGTCATCGACTACCGCGACTGGCAGATTCCGCTCGGGCGCCGCTTCCGCGCGCTGAAGCTGTGGTTCACCATTCGTGCGGGGGGCGCCGCCGCCGCGATCGCGATGATCCGCCGCAACGTGGCCGCCACGCAGGCGCTGGCCGGGGGGGTCGCCGCCGATCCTCGCTTCGGGATCGTCGCACCGCACCCGCTGAACCTGCTGTGCGTGCGGCTCGTCGCCGGCGACGAAGCCACCGACCGCCTCATCCGCGACGCGAACCACACCGGTCGCGCGCTGTTCACCCGCACGGTGCTCGACGGCAGGGTGGCGTGCCGCGTATCGATCGGCGCCCGCACCACCGACCTGCATCACGTGCAGGCCGCCTGGGAGCTGCTGCAGGAGCTGGCCGACTGATCGGGCGCGTTGCGTGCCGCGGCACGCGTTGGCATCCACTGCTCGGCCCGCTTGAATCGGCAACACGCCCACGGGCGTCAGCACAAGGAGCACACCATGCGATTTCGTCTCGCAGTGCTCGTCGCGGTCACGAGTCTCCTGACCGTCGTATCACCGGTTTCGGCCGGTCCTCCCGCACCCTCCGCGCACACCGCCGTCAGCGATTGGGCGTACGTGCAACGACAGCTGTTCGGCGTGTCACTGCACCAGTTCGTCGCCACGTCGGCCACGGGCGACCGCTGGTACGACTGGACCAGCGACGGGTGCTCGGCTCCGCTGGTCGGCAACACCGGCCTCTCCTTCAACTTCCGCGACCCGTGCCGCCGGCACGACTTCGGGTACCGCAACATCTCGTTGCTCGAACGCCGCTACGGACGTGGCGCGACGTTCTGGAACCGCACCAACCGCCTCGCGGTCGACCGACAGTTCCTGGCCGACATGCGTGCGCACTGCGGCACCCGCAGCGTGTTCCTGCGACCGGCGTGCTTCACGTGGGCGCAGGCGTTTTACGCCGCTGTCCGCGTCGCCGGCGGGCCCTGAACCGAACCACGCAGTTCAGAGCGCGGGTGGCTCGGGGTCGTCGGCAGACAGACCGTGGGCCACCCGCAGCAACTGGTGCAGCATGCGCGCGGTGGCGCCCCACACCGTCTCGTCGTCGAGCTCGAAGAAGTAGATCGGCCGCTCGCCCAGATCGGTGTGCCACCACTCCTCACGGAACGTTCCCGGCGCGGTGAGGTCGTGCAACGGCACCCACAGCACTCGATCGACTTCTCCGGTGCGACCGTGCAGCGGCAGCGGGCTGGCGGCTCTGGCCACCACGGGCACGATCCAGCTGCGGCTCACCCAGGTGCCCATCGGGTGCAGCTGACCAACGACTTCCACGTCGGACGGGTGCAGCCCCACCTCCTCGTGCGCCTCGCGCAGCGCAGCCTCCACGTAGGTCTCGCCCGGGTCGAGACGCCCGCCGGGGAAGCTCACCTCGCCGCGGTGGCTGCTGAGGTGCATCGAGCGCCGGGTGAGCAGCACCTCGGCGCCCTCGGGTCCGTCGGCCAGCACCGCGAGCACGGCCGAGAGGCGCGCGTCCGGGAAGTCGGGTTGCAGCGACTCGGGCACGGTGTGCGCCGCGACTGCGGCGGCGACCGTTGAGGTCGCAAGGGGCAGCGACGGCACCGGCCACGGTGGTGCGGCACCTTCCCGCCACGCGTCCGGTCGCGGGATGAACTGAGCGCCGCCCGGCCGTCGAGCCGGACTAGGCAGTGGGGGTCCAGCCGCTCGCGATGAGCTGCTGCAGCACCTGCGGCAGGCCGGCGGTCTTCATGGTGGCCATCACCTTGCCCGGCGTCTGCTCGCCGGACTCCCACTCTTCCCATGCGGCGATGAGCTTGTTGAGGTCGGGTGCGGGTGCTTCGAACGCCATGCGCACAGGCTACCGACGACTACTCACCGGCGCGCTTGGCCTTCGCGTTGCGCACCACTCGCACACCCGAACCGACGAACCGCCCTGCCGATTGCCCCAGAGAGGTGGCTCGGTCGGCCGGCGCGGCCGGCGTGGTGGGCGCGGCGGCCGACTTCGGTGTGCTCGGGGTGGCACCCTCGGCGGCGACCTTCGGCACCTTCTGCTTCTCGGTGTAGCTGCTGCCCACCCACACCACGGCGTGCACCACGGCGATGGCCGCGATGATCGCACGAGTGCCGTTGTCGACGCTGACCCACGGCTGCACCGCGGCGAAGAACTGCAGGCCGATGATGAACGGGTCGAGCACGCGATGGAGCCTGCGGTCGATGACCCGGAACGCAGCCAGCGAGCCGCGCGTGACGGCCGCGTGCATGATGATGATGCCGCCGAGCAGCGACGGGACGATCGGCTGCGGGCTCTGCATGCCGCTGGCGAGCAGTGCCACGCCGAGGATGTACTCCACCAACTGGTGCATCCAGAACGGACGCTTCCCCGAGTCAGCCATGCGCCGAGCCTACCCGGCCGGAAAACGGAGACGACCCCGGGGCCGTGAGGCCGCCGAGGTCGTCTCGAGGGGGGATGCGAGGTGTAACCCCGCGATCCCTCACATCATTCCCATACCGGGCATTCCGCCACCCATGCCGCCGCCGCCACCGCCGCCGGAGTTCTTCTCCGGCTTGTCGGCAACGAGGCACTCGGTGGTGAGCACGAGGGCCGCGATGGACGCTGCGTTCTGCAGCGCCGCACGGGTGACCTTGGCCGGGTCGATGATGCCGGCCTTGACCAGGTCGACCATCTCGCCGGTTGCGGCGTTGAGGCCCATCGAGCCGGAAGCGGCTTCGACGGCCTGCGTGGTGACTGCACCCTCGAGGCCGGCGTTGTCGGCGATGAGGCGGCACGGCGCGGTGAGCGACTCGTACACGGTGCGGGCACCGGTGGCCTCGTCGCCTTCCAGCGAATCGACCACGGCCTTCACCGCGGCACGGGCACGCACGAGGGCGGTGCCGCCACCGGCGACCACGCCTTCCTCGATGGCTGCACGAGTGGCCGACACCGCGTCTTCGATGCGGTGCTTCTTCTCCTTCAGCTCCACCTCGGTGGCTGCGCCGACCTTGATGACCGCCACACCGCCGGCCAGCTTGGCCAGACGCTCCTGCAGCTTCTCACGGTCCCAGTCGCTGTCGGTGTTCTCGATCTCGGCCTTGATCTGGTTGATGCGGCCGACCACGTCGTCGTGCTCGCCATCGCCGTCGACGATGGTGGTGTTGTCCTTGGTGATGATGACGCGCTTGGCACGGCCGAGCAGATCGAGGGTGACGGCTTCGAGCTTGAGGCCGACTTCCTCGCTGATGACCTGACCGCCGGTGAGCACGGCCATGTCCTGCAGCATCGCCTTGCGACGGTCGCCGAAGCCGGGGGCCTTGACGGCAGCCGAGTTGAACGTGCCGCGGATCTTGTTGACGACGAGCGTGGCGAGCGCCTCGCCGTCGATGTCCTCGGCGATGATGAGCAGCGGGCGACCCGACTTCATCACGGTCTCGAGCACCGGAAGCATGGCCTGGACCGTGCTGATCTTGCCGCTGTTGAACAGGATGTAGGCGTCTTCGAGGACGACTTCCTGGCGCTCTGCGTCGGACACGAAGTACGGCGACAGGTAGCCCTTGTCGAACTGCATGCCTTCGGTGAACTCGAGCTCGGTGCCGAAGGTGTTGCTCTCCTCGACCGTGACCACGCCGTCCTTGCCGACCTTGTCGATGGCGTTGGCGATGACCTCGCCCACCGACGCATCGGCGGCGGAGATGGTGGCGACAGCGGCGATCTGATCCTTGTCGTCGACCACGGTGGCCTGGCTCTTGATGCTCTCGACCGCAGCGGCGACTGCCTTCTCGATGCCCTTCTTGAGGCCCATCGGGTTGGCGCCGGCTGCGACGTTGCGCATGCCGTGCTGCACCATTGCCTGCGCCAGAACCGTCGCAGTCGTCGTGCCGTCACCGGCGATGTCGTTGGTCTTGGTGGCGACTTCCTTCACCATCTGGGCGCCCATGTTCTCGAAGGGATCGTCGAGTTCGACTTCCTTCGCGATGGAGACGCCGTCGTTGGTGATGGTGGGTGCACCGAACTTCTTGTCGAGGACGACGTTGCGACCCTTCGGCCCGAGCGTGACCTTGACCGTGTCGGCCAACTTGTTCACTCCGGCTTCGAGGGCGCGGCGCGCCTCGTCGTGGAACTTGAGCTGCTTTGCCATGTGGGTCAGTGGCTCACTTCTCGACGATCGCGAGGACGTCGCGGCTGGTCAGGATCAGCAGATCCTTGCCGTCGACGGTGACTTCGGTGCCGCCGTACTTGCTGTACAGCACGGTGTCGCCGACCTTGACGTCGAGCGGGCTGTGGGTGCCCTTGTCGTCGCTCCAGCGGCCGGGGCCGACGGCAACGACGGAGCCTTGCTGGGGCTTCTCCTTGGCGGTGTCGGGGATCACCAGACCAGACGCAGTGGTCTGCTCGGCCTCGTTGGGCAACACGACGATGCGATCGTCAAGCGGCTTGAGTGACATGGTGCAGGCCTCCATTGGCAGTACACGAAACGTGAACGTTGGTTGTGTGGAACGGGTGGAGAGCTGATTAGCACTCAGCCCTCGCGAGTGCCAAGGCTACGCGCCAGGAGGGGCCGTTAGCAACCGGAAGGTGAGAGTGCTAACGAGCACGCCATTTCACCCACCTCGGGAACGTGGGACACTGGCCGGCATGCGCACGCAGCCGTCCGGCTCGTCCGAGACGCTCGAGGTGATCGAGCTGATCGACGTGATCGACACGGAGCCGGGCGTCTTCGGACCGTCGAGCCCGGGTGCACGCCACACGCCTCGACCACCGCGACGACCGCCCCCGTGGCCGTACCTGGCGGTGGCAGCTGCGGTCGCTGTCGCAGCGGTGGTGGTGCTGCTGCGCCCCTGGGACACGCCGCCGGCGTGGCGCACCTTCCCCGTCACGCACGACGCTCCCACGCAGCCCGGACCCTGGTTGCTCAGCGAGCCGCCCGCGCCGCTGATGTCCGTGTTGGCGGCCGACGACCCAGCGGCGGCGTCCCCGTCGCTGACCGACCTCGGCCACCTGTTCGCGGCCGACGGCGCCACCCTCGGTCGCGGGCGCTGGGCCATGTTCCGAGTGCAGATGGTGGCGGCCGACGACACCGCGGTCGACCCGCGCGCCGCCGCCATCATCGACGCCGGAGGCCAGCGCCGGCAGCTCACGTGGCAGCCGAAGCCGGCGCAGCGGATCACGGTCACCGCCCACGGCTTCACCGACGCCGACCTGCGCACGTTCGCCGCGGCGGTCGGCGTGCACGACGGGCACGCCGCGCTCCGCACCGGCTACGAGCTCGGCAGCCTCCGGCCGCGCAGCAGCGTCACCGGCTTCGTCGCAGCGCAGCAGGTGCTCGACAGCTTCGGCCAGGCCCCACCGCCGCCGACGGTGTCGATCGTGCGCTACCGGGCGGTGAACACCCCGACTGCGGTGGCCACCAACCCGGCACCCACCGACGCGGCGGAAGCCGTGCGATTCCTGCTCGGCGGCACCGACACCACGGTGGGCGATCTGGCAGCGGTGTCGTCGAGGTCGTCGACGATGGGCACCGTGATCGCGTGGGTCGACGGCGGGCTGCTGAAGGTCACCACCGGTTCGCTCTCCCCCGCGCTCATCGCGCAGCGAGCGGCCACCGTCCGTCCACTGGCCGACTCCGACGTGCCGGCCACGATCGATGCGGCCGACGTGGTCCCGGTGGGCAGCGGACGCACCGGCGGACACACCTGGGAGGCCACCGCGCACTTCGGGCGCGTCTCGGCCTTCTGCGTCATCCTCGACGGCGACGAGTCCACCAGCAACTGCGCGTTCGATGCGCACGCCACCCTGCCGCAGTTCAACTACATCACCACCGATCTCGGCATCGTGGTGGTCGTGCTGTCGAACCGCGCCGACCCCGGAGCGGTGAGCTTCACGTCGCTCGAAGGCGAGAGCTCCGTACGGCTGCTGCGCCCGCTGGTGTGGGACATCTCCGCCATTGCCTTCCTCCCCGAAGGCAGCAGGCCGTACACCCTGGTCGGCAGCGATCAAGCCACCGACACCGATCGCCTGCAACCGGTCGTGCCCGACGGCGATCGCTTCCTGCTCGACGACCCGCTGCTCTCCCCCTACTCGGCCGACCTCACCACCCCGCTGCCGTCGGAGGCGCTGTTCAACCTGTGGACGATGCCGG
>CAZWCU010000150.1:0-10707 GCA_964632715.1 uncultured Bifidobacterium sp.
CAGCAGCCCGGCGTCGACATCGTGGTGCTCGGCGGCATCAGCGACACCGGTGGTGTCTCGCTCGTCGCGGCCGTCACGCCCGCCAGCGGCCGTGTTGCCGGCGACCTCATCAAAGACGCGGCCAAGGCCGTGGGTGGTGGCGGCGGCGGCAAGGGCGACATCGCCACCGCAGGCGGCAAGAACCCCGCCGGGCTCGACGAAGCACTGCGCATCGCGGAGGCAGCGGCGGCGGCGGTCCCCGCGCCTGCCGTTCCCGCAGGGGGCTGACCCGTGCGTGCGCTCGGCATCGACCTCGGCTCCAAGCGCATCGGCATCGCGGTCAGCGACCGCACCGGCACCATCGCCTCGCCGCTCGTCGTGCTGCAGCGCTCGGGCTCGATCCGGCGCGACCACGAGGCCATCCGTGCGCTCGTGGTCGAGGAGGAAGCCGAGATGCTCGTCGTCGGGCTGCCGCTCAACATGAACGGCTCGTCCGGACCGGCGGCCAAGGCTGCCGTCGCCGAAGCGCAGGCCTTGGCTACGGTGGTGGGCGTGCCCGTCATCACCTTCGACGAGCGCCGCACCACGGTGACGGCCGATCGAGCGCTCATCGAGGCGCGCATCGGTGCGCAAGCTCGTCGCAAGCTGGTCGACAAGGTGGCCGCCGCGGTGCTGTTGCAGACCTGGCTCGACTCGCGGGCAGCGCAGCGGTGAGGCCGGCGTGAGCTACGTCGACGAGACCCGCTGGAAGCGCGACCCGTGGGACGACGCCGACATCACCGATGCGCTGGTCGTCGAACGCCCGCGTCGTCAGCGGCGTCCGATCAAGTGGTTCGTGTGGCTGCTCGTCTACGTCAGCATGGCCGGCGTCGTCGCGGTCGGTGTCGCCGGGCTCTGGTACACCGAACAGGTCAACCCGAAGGGCGACCCCGGCGAGCCGATCACACTCACCATCGACGCCGCCGACACCCTCGAGACGGTCTCGGAGCGCCTCTACGAGCAAGGTCTCGTCACCAGCCCGGAAGTCTTCAGGTGGTACGTCGACCAGCACGGCGGGCTCGAGCTGATCCCCGGCTACTACGTGCTGCGACCCAACGACCACATGGGCAACATCATGCGCATCCTGCGCACCCCGCCGTCGGAGACCTACACGAAGGTCACGTTCCCGGAAGGCTTCACGTACGAGAAGATGGCTGCACGCCTGGCCGAGAAGGTGCCGCGCCTGTCCGTCGCCGCCTTCACTGCCGCCGCCAGCGACGGCCAGATCCGATCCGCGTGGCTGCCGGCGGGTCAGAACAGCCTCGAAGGCCTGCTGTTCCCCGACACCTACCAGGTCTCCAACGGCGAGACCGCGGCGGCCGTGGTGCAGCGGATGGTGTCGTTGATGGAACGAGTGGGCCGTCAGGAGAACATCGAGGAACGTTCGGCGCAGCTGGGTTTGACGCCGTACCAGATCCTCATCGTGGCCAGCATCATCGAGCGGGAAGCTCGCGTGCCCGAGGACCGCGCCAAGATCGCTCGTGTCATCTACAACCGCCTGTTCTTCAACACACCGTTGCAGGTCGACGCGACGCTCTTCTACCAGCAGGACCCGTCGCTCACGTTCAGCGAAGTGCGCGAGCTCGACAACCCGTACAACACCTACCTCTACCCTGGCCTGCCGCCCACACCGATCGCCAACCCGGGGCGCGCCAGCATCGAGGCTGCGCTCAACCCGGTGGCGAACCCGTCGCTCGGCGACCCGTTGTGCGTGAACCTCCCCGACGGCACCCCGTGCCTGTTCATGTACTACGTGCTGGCCGACGAAGACGGCCGACACGCCTTCGCCGCGACGTTCGAGCAGCACCAGGTGAACGTCGCCATCGCCCGCGAGAAGGGCCTGTTGAATTGATCACCGGTGCCACGCGGGTGGCCGCGGTCATCGGCAGCCCGGTTCGTCACAGCCTGTCGCCGGCGTTGCACAACGCCGCGTTCGAGCAGCTCGGCGTCGACTGGGTGTACACCGCGTTCGAAGTGCTGCCCGGCCGCGCTCAGGCGGCCGTCGACGCGATGCGGGCGCTCGGGCTCGGTGGCATGTCGGTCACCATGCCGCACAAGGAGGCCGTCGCCGACGCGGTCGACTCGCTCGATGCGGCTGCGTCGGCGTTGCACAGCGTGAACACCGTGGTGCCGCAGGCCGACGGCTCGTTGAAGGGCTACAGCACCGACGGTGCCGGCTTCGTCGCATCACTCGCTGCGGCGAACGTCGACGTGTCCGGTCGCACCGTGTGCGTGCTCGGCGCCGGCGCGGCAGCGCGCTCGATCGTCGACGCGTTGGCTCGCGCGGGAGCGGCTCGCATCGCGGTGCGCAACCGCACTGTCGGCACCGCACTTCACGCCGCCGAGCTGGGTGGCTCTGTGGGGGTGCTCGGTGCCGCCGCCGACCTGTCTGCCGCCGACATCGTGGTCAACGCCACGTCCGTCGGCATGGGCAGCCGCGATCTGCCCTGCGACGTCGGCCAGTTGCGTGCCGGTCAGGTGGTGGCCGACATCGTCTACCACCCGCGCGACACCGCGCTGCTGCAGGCGGCGCGCGAGCGCGGTGCGACCACGGTCGACGGGCTCGGCATGCTCGTGCACCAGGCTGCATTGCAGCAGCAGTTGTGGCACGGTCTGGTGCCCGACGTGGCGGTCATGGCTGCCGCGGCAGAACGGGAACTGGCCGCGCGCCGCCAGTAGCCTGCCCAGAATGCTTCGTTACCTCACTGCCGGCGAATCGCACGGGCAGGCGCTCGTGGTCATCCTCGAGGGGCTGCCGGCCGGCCTGGAGCTCACCGTCGCCGACATCCAGTCCGAACTCGCACGTCGACGGCTCGGCTACGGCCGAGGGCCGCGGCAGCGGTTCGAGCAGGACGAGGTCACGCTCATCGGCGGGGTCCGGCACGGTCGCACACTCGGGTCGCCGCTGGCCATCGAGATCAAGAACAGCGAGTGGTTCCGCAGCGACAAGTGGCACGAGGAGATGTCGCCGGCACCTGGCGTCACCAACGACCCGCTCACGTCGGTTCGCCCCGGTCACGCCGACCTGGTGGGCATGCAGAAGTACGGCTTCACCGATGCGCGCGACGTGCTCGAACGTGCATCGGCGCGCGAGACGGCGGCGCGAGTGGCGGCCGGCGCCGTTGCCAAGAAGTTGCTCGCCGAGCTGGGCGTGTCGGTCATCTCCCACGTCATCCAGATGGGTGCGGCACGCGCCACCGACGGCGCTCGCCCCAGGCCGGACGATCTTGCGGCCGTCGACGCCGACGAAGTGCGCTGCTTCGATGCAGCCGCATCCGCTGCGATGGTCGACGAGGTGAAGGCAGCGGCGAAGGACGGCGACTCGCTCGGAGGAGTGGTCGAGGTGCTCGCCTACGGAGTGCCGGTGGGTCTCGGCAGTCACGTGCACTGGGATCGCAAGATCGACGCCGCGCTCGCGCAGGCTGTCATGAGCATCCAGGCCGTCAAGGGCGTCGAGATCGGCGACGGCTTCGAGGTCGCCGGCCGCCGTGGCAGCAACGCGCACGACGCCATCGTGTGGGACGAATCGCTCAACGGCGGCGCGGGCGACTATCGCCGCGAGTCGTCGCTGGCAGGTGGCACCGAGGGCGGCATCACCACCGGCGAACTGCTCGTGGTGCGCGCAGCCATGAAGCCGCTGGCCACGCTCAACCGGCCGACGTTGAAGACCGTCGATGTCGTCACCAAGGAGGCCACGGTGAGCTTCAAGGAGCGCACCGATGTCACCGCCGTTCCGGCGTGCGCGGTGGTCGCCGAGACGATGGTGGCCCTGGTGCTCGCCACCGAAGCGCAGCGCAAGTTCGGTGGCGACAGCGTCGCCGAGTTCGTCGGCAACGCGAAGGCGTTCAAGGCAACACTGCCGTGATCGAGGCCCGGTCGTGATCAGGGCCGATCAGCATCTGGTGCTGGTGGGCATGATGGGCGTCGGCAAGACCACCGTGGCCCGCGTGGTGGCCGACCGCCTCGGCCGGCGCGTGTTCGACAGCGACGCCATCATCGAGAGTCGTCAGGGCCGCACCGTGCGCGAGATCTTCACCGACGACGGCGAGGAAGCGTTCCGAGCGCTGGAGACCGAAGTGCTGCTGGAGGCGTTGGCCTCGCCCGAGCCGGTGGTCGTCGCCGGCGCCGGGGGAGTGGTGCTCAGCGCCGCCAATCGCGAAGCGCTGAAGTCGTCGGGCGCTCGCGTCGTGTGGTTGTGCGCGGATCCGGCCACGTTGGTCGAGCGGGTGAAGTCGGGCGGACATCGACCGCTGCTCGACGACGATCCCGCGGGTACGTTGCAACGCATGTTCCGGGATCGGGAAGCGCTGTACCGAGAGGTGGCCGATGCCATCGTGCTCGTCGACAACCGTTCCATCGGCGACGTCGTCGAGGCGGTGCTGCGATGATCACGGTGCGCGTGCCGCTCGGCGACCGCAGCTACGACGTGCTCGTCGGCCACGGCGCACGCAGCGAGCTGGCAGCGCTGCTGCCGGCGTCCGCTCGCCGCGCGGCCATCGTCACGCAGGCCGGCATCCCGCTCGAGGTCGATCCGGGGTTGCCGTTCGAGCGCTTCGAGATCGGCCACGGCGAGCAGCACAAGACGCTCGCCACCATCGAATCCCTGTGCCGCGACTTCGCGCGCATGGGCCTCACCCGCAACGACGTGGTCATCGGTGTCGGCGGCGGCATGGTCACCGACGTCGCCGGCTTCGCTGCCGCATCGTGGCACCGCGGCACCGCGGTGGTGCACGTCAGCACCACGCTCGTCGGCATGGTCGACGCGGCCATCGGTGGCAAGACCGGCGTCAACATCCCCGCCGTCGACGGTGTCGGCGGCAAGAACCTGATCGGCGCCTACTGGCAGCCCAGCGGCGTGGTGTGCGACCTCGACGCGCTGGCCACGCTGCCGCCGCGCGAAGTGCGCTGCGGTCGCGGCGAGATCGCCAAGTACCACTTCCTCACCGGCGACGACCTGCTCGCGATGAGCGAGGTCGAGCGCGTGGCGCGCTGCGTGCAGATCAAGGCCGACGTGGTGGCCAGCGACGAGCGCGAGGGCGGCCGGCGGGCGCTGCTCAACTACGGCCACACACTCGCGCACGCGCTCGAGATCGAGACCGATCATGCACTCGCGCATGGTGAGGCGGTGGGCATCGGCCTCATCTACGCAGCGCATCTCGCGCACCACCTCGGGCGCATCTCCGCCGAACGGGTGCAGCAGCACTACGAGGTGGTCGGCGGCGCCTACGAGCTCGACACGTCGCTGCCCGACGGCCTGTCGGCCGAGCACCTGGTCGAGCTGATGAGCCGCGACAAGAAGGTGCTCGGCGATCAGCTCACCTTCGTGCTCGACGGCCCCGACGGCGTGGAAGTGGTACCCGGCGTGTCGCCCGCCGACGCCCGCGCCGCCCTCGCCCTCATGGAGTGATGTGAGGCTGGTGAGGTGACGCCGCGGATCGAGACGGAACGACTGCTGATGCGCGAGTGGCGCGAGACGGACAAGCAGCCGTACGCGTTGCTGAACGCCGACACCGACGTGATGCGGCACTTCCCGTCGACGCTGAGTCCCGACCAGAGCGACGAGATGGTCGAGCGCATGGCAGCGACGTGGGAGCAACGTGGATACGGGCTGTGGGCGGTCGAGCGGGTCGACACGCACCAGTTCATCGGGTTCGTGGGCCTGTCCGCGCCCGGATGGCACGTCGACGGGCTCACCCCGTGCGTCGAAGTCGGGTGGCGCCTGGCGGCACAGCACTGGGGGCACGGTTTCGCGCCGGAGGCGGCCACCGCTGCCCTCCGCTTCGGCTTCGAACACGTCGATCTTCCCAACGACGAGGTGGTCAGCTTCACCACCACCGAGAACCGCAAGTCGCAGCGAGTCATGCAGAAGATCGGCATGACGGTGGACCCGGCTCGCGAGTTCGACCACCCGATGACACCGGGCTGGGCCGAGCAACGCCACGTCGTCTTCTGCATTGATCGACCGACCTGGCAGGCGGGCGTGGCACGATAGGCGGCGTGGCCACCATCGCACTGTTGCACGGACCCAACCTGAACCTGCTCGGCCAACGCGAGCCGCACATCTACGGCAGCGCCACGCTCGCCGACTACGAAGGCGCCACCACCGAAGCGGCCGCTGCGCACGGGCTGGCGGTCACCTGCTTCCAGACCAATCACGAAGGTGCGCTGGTCGACGCCATCCACATCGCCCGCGACGAGGCCGACGCCATCATCATCAACCCCGGAGCCTTCACGCACTACGCGTGGGCCGTGCACGACGCGCTCGCCGCGTTCGACGGACCGATCATCGAGGTGCACATCTCCAACCCCAACGCACGCGAACCGTGGCGGCACACCAGCGTGGTCGCGCCGGTCGCCACCGGCTCGATCATGGGTCTCGGCATGCACGGGTACCAGCTGGCGGTGCAGGCCGTGGCAGCACGGCTGGGGGCGAAATGAGCCTCGCCGCCCGCGCCGGCCGAGTGGGCAACCGGTTGTCCACCTGCGAGGCGCTGCTCGTCAGCGACCTCACCAACATCCGTTGGCTCACCGGCTTCACGGGTTCCAACGGATGGGTGGTGCTCGGCCCCGATGTGCTCACCTTCGTCACCGACGGCCGGTACGGGCAACAGGCCGCGCAGCAGATGGCTGCGGCGGGTGTCGAAGCCACCGTGCTGGTCGGTGCCACCGGCGCCGAAACGCTTGCCCACCTCGCCGCCACCTGCGCGCCGTACGGCACCACCGGGTTCGAAGCCACGCACGTCAGCTTCCAGCAGCACGCCACCTGGGGCGACGCGTTCGACACCACGCTGGTGCCCACCACCGGCCTGGTGGAGGTGGAGCGGCGCACGAAGGACGAGGCCGAGATCGAGGCGATGGCGCGCGCGTGCCGCATCGCCGACGAGGCGCTCGCGCAGGTGGCACCGCTGCTCGGCACCGGACTCACCGAGGCGCAGGTGCGCAACCGGCTCGAGATCGCGATGCGCGAGCTGGGTGCCACCGGTCCCAGCTACGAGACCATCGTCGCCACCGGCCCCACCAACGCCGCGCTGCCGCACCACCGGCCCACCGACACGCTCATCGAGCCTGGCCACACCGTCATCATCGACGTGGGCGCGCTCGTCGACGGCTACCACAGCGACATGACCCGCTCATACGTCATCGGCGAACCCACCGCACTGCAGCGTGAGCTCTACGACGTGGTGCTCGCCGCGCAACAGGCCGGCGTCGCCGCGGTGGCTGCCGGCGTCAGCACCAAGCAGCTCGACGGCGTGTGCCGCGGCATCATCGCCGACGCCGGATACGGCGACTGGTTCACGCACGGCACCGGTCACGGCGTGGGCCTGCTCATCCACGAGGACCCGTTCCTGAACCGTGCGAGCGACGCCATCCTGCAGGTCGGCGACGTAGTAACCGTGGAGCCGGGCGTCTATCGTGAAGGTTTCGGCGGCATTCGTGTAGAAGACCTGGTGGTGGTCACCAGCGACGGATGCCGCGTCCTCACCGCATCTCCGAAGGATTCACCGTGCCCGCCATCTCCACCAACGACCTGAAGAACGGCATCACGCTGGAAATCGACAACGTCCTGTTCCAGGTCGTCGAGTTCCAGCACGTCAAGCCGGGCAAGGGCGGTGCGTTCGTCCGTTCGAAGCTGCGCAACCTGCGCAACGGTGCCGTCATCGACCGCACGTTCAACGCCGGAGTCCGCGTCGAGCAGGCCATGCTCGAGAAGAAGGACATGCAGTTCCTGTACCGCGACGGCGACGAGTACGTGTTCATGGACCAGGAGACGTACGACCAGCAGAACGTGGCGCCCACCGCCCTCGGCGATGCGGCCGACTACATGGTCGAGAACATGGTGGCGCTCATCGCGTTCTACAACGGCGAGATCGTCACCGTCGAGATCCCGCCGTCGGTCGAGCTCACCATCTCCGACACCGACCCGGGCGTGCAGGGCGACCGCGTCAGCGGTGCGCGCAAGCCGGCCACCCTCGAGACCGGCAAGGTCATCCAGGTGCCGCTGTTCATCAACCCCGGCGACAAGGTCAAGGTCGACACCCGCTCCGGCGACTACATCACGCGGGTCTGACCGCATGTCCTGGCGTACGGACGAACGTACCGATGCCCGCGAACGTGCATTGATCCTGCTCTACGAAGCCGAGTCGAAGGGCGTCGCGTCCGCCGACGTGCTGGCGGCGCAGATCTCGCCGGCCGACGAGCTCACCACGCAGCTGGTCGAAGGCGTGGCCTCGAACCAGGCCGAGATCGACGCGGCCATCTCGGCGCATGCCAAGGGATGGACCCTGCAGCGGATGCCCACCATCGACCGCAACGTGCTGCGCATCGCTGCGTTCGAACTGCTCGGCCGGCCGGATGTGCCGGTCGCGGTGGTGCTCGACGAAGCCGTCGAGCTCGCGAAGCGCTTCAGCACCGACGACTCGGGACGATTCGTCAACGGCGTGCTGTCGGCACTGGTACCGGTGCTGCGCGGCTGATGATCACCAGCCGCGTGCGGGAGTGGCTGAATCGACTGGTGCACCGGCTCGCGCGCGTCACCGGCTGGCAGGTGGCGCTCATCGCGATGATCGCGTTCTACACCGTGTACTTCACGCGGGTGAGCCTCGACGTGCACAACGGGCTGGGCACGTCGAGCTACGACGTCGGGCTCTACCAGCAGGGCGTGTGGCTGCTCTCGCAGGGCAAGGCACCGTTCGTCACCCTCATGGGTCGCAACATGCTCGGCGACCACGCATCGCTCATCCTCATCCTGGTCGCGCCGATCTACCGCCTGTTCCCCTCGGTGTCGACCCTGTTCTTCTTGCAGAGCCTGTTCATCGCGCTCGGTTCGGTGCCCGTGTTCCTCGCGGCTCGCAAGCGACTGGCCGGCGAGGGCATGGCGCTCGCCTTGGCGGCGTGCTTCCTGCTGCACCCGGCCGTGGGGTGGACCAACCGCGAGAACTACCACCCCGACTCGTTCGTCGCGTTCTTCCTGGGCATGGCCATCTACGGCGCCCTGGAGCGCAAGTGGCGCCTGTACTGGGTGTTCGTGGTGCTCACGCTGCTGGTGAAGGAAGACGTGTCGCTGGTCGTGCTGCCGTTGGGCGTGTGGGTGGCGTTGAAGCGCGACGTGCGCATCGGTGTCGCCACGGCCATCACCACGGTGGCGGCCACGCTGTTCGGGATGTTCGTGGTGATGCGCTCGCTGATCGGCGTGCCCACTCGCAACGCGTGGCGCATCCCGTTCGGTGGGCCCACCGGACTGATGCGCGAAGCCATCGAGCGACCGGGCAACGTGTTCGAGCACTTCCGCAGCGACAACCGGCCGTTCTACTTCTGGCAGATGACCTTCCCGATGGCGTGGGTGTTCGCCCGCCGCCCCAGCGTCGCCGCGATCAGCGCGCTGGTCATCTTCACCAACATGCTCAGCACGTTCTGGTACCAGTACCACCTCGAGTACCACTACTCGCTCATCGCGGTGCCGGCCATCGTCATCGGCACCGTGTACGCGCTCGAGCTGTTCGAACGCCGCTGGCGCCGGCGGCTCGTCGCCGTCATCTCCGTCACGTCACTGTGGGCGTGCCTGATGTGGGGCGTGGTGCCCATCGGCCAACTGCTGCCGCCCGGCACCGACGACCCCATCGGCCGCGAGCAGCCGTACTACTGGCCACCCGACCACCCGGTGGCCGTGGCGGCGCGCGAGATCGTCCGCAAGGTGCCGGCATCGGCATCCGTGTCGACCTATCACTCGTTGGCCCCGCACCTCGCTCACCGGGAACTGATCTACCAGTTCCCCAACCCGTTCCGAGTGGTGCTCTACGGCGTCGACACCTCGGCGGAAGAGGCCCGCGCGTGCCTGCCCACCGCCAACGACCTCGAGTACGTGCTGCTGCAGGCCCAGCTCAGCGATGAGCTGCTGCAGGACTGGCAGGTGGTCTCGGCCGACTTCGAGGTGGCCGAGGAGAACGACGAATGGGTGCTGTACCGGCGCACGGGAAACTCGGTGCAGTGCGTGCGCGAACCCGGGGCGAAGTTCCCGCATCTCGTCGACGTCAGCAGCTAGCCTGCACTCCCGACCGTGAAACGGGTCCCGTGAGGCTCGTACGGCAGGAGTAGTCAGATGGTTGCTGTGTCCAGGCCCTGCGTTGTGCATGATCACGCACTAGACTGCATGAGTATGCAGATTCTGGAAGTCGGTGACCGCGATGGCAACGGCAATGCGTGAGGCGCTCCTCGTCCTCGCCGACGGCAGCGTGTTCGAAGGCGAAGCCATCGGCGCCGAGTCCGCCGGCGGCGTGTCGGGCGGCGAAGTGGTGTTCAACACCGTGCTGTCCGGCTATCAGGAGGTGATCACCGACCCCAGCTACGCGGGGCAGATCATCACCTTCACCACCCCGCACATCGGCAACTACGGCGTCAACGACCACGACTTCGAGTCCATCCGGCCGTTCTGCCGGGGCGTCGTGGTGCGCGAGATGGCCCGCCGCCACAGCAACCACCGCGCCGACGACTCGCTCGACGCGATGTCGCGCCGCTTCGGCGTCAGCGGCATCGCCGGCGTGGACACCCTCCGCCTCACCCGCGTGCTCCGCGACACCGGCGCGATGCCCGGCGCGTTCGGCACCGCCGACGAGGCGACGCTGCTGGCCGCGGCCCGCACCGAGCAGGGCACCGGCGGCATCGACCGCGTCGCGCAGGTCACACCCGATGCGG
>CAZWCU010000151.1:0-10622 GCA_964632715.1 uncultured Bifidobacterium sp.
GAGTATTGGCGGGCCGTAGGCCGGGTTGCGCAGGCCGTGGTACTTGCCCTGGCCGCCGGGGAGGCCCTGGACGATGACCTTCGTTTCGGCGTTGACGAGGATGGCCATGATCAGTTGGTTCCGTTCGCGATGGCGACCGCTGCGCGGGCCGCTTCCAGCATGGTGGGTTTCGAGGTGAGCTTCGACTCCGGGATGCCGGCGTTGGCGAGGATGTCGCGGCCCTCCTGTGCGTTGGTGCCGTCGAGGCGGATGACGATCGGTGCCCGCAGGTCGACCCTGCTGAGCGCTTCGACGATGCCCTTGGCGACTTCCTCGCCGCGGGTGATGCCGCCGAAGATGTTGATGAAGATGCTCTTCACGTTCTCGTCGAAGTTGATGACGCTGAGGGCGGCGGCCATCATGTCGGCGTTGGCGCCGCCGCCGATGTCGAGGAAGTTGGCGGCCGTGCCACCCACCTGGTTGACGACGTCGAGCGTGCTCATCGCGAGGCCGGCGCCGTTGGCGATGATGCCGACGGTGCCGTCGAGGCCGATGTACTGCAGGTCGTGCGTGCGGGCCAGCTGCTCGCGCTCGTCGAGCTCTTCGGTGGCGCGGAACTCGTCCCACTCGGGGTGACGGAACGCGGCGTTGTTGTCGAGGCTCACCTTGGCGTCGAGCGCGTGCACGCCACCGTCGGGTCGCAGGATGAGCGGGTTGATCTCGGCCAGGTCGCAATCGCCGAGGGTGAAGCAGGTGTACAGCTTCACCAGCATGTCGGCCACGCCGTCGATGGCCTCAGCGTCGATGTTCGCGCGCACGGCGGCGTCGCGGGCCACCTCCAGCGACAGGCCGTCGACCGGGTCGATGTGCAGCAGCACGATGGCGTCGGGGTTCTCCACGGCGACCGTCTCGATCTCGACGCCACCTTCGGCGCTGAGCATCAGCAGGTGCTTCTTCGCGCCACGATCGAGCGAGTACGAGGCGTAGTACTCCTTGGAGATGTCGCTGGCGTGCTCCACCCACACTCGCTTCACCAGATGGCCCTTGATGTCCATGCCCAGGATGTTGCCGGCGTGCAGGCGCACCTCGTCGGCGTTGTCGGCCAGCTTGATGCCGCCGGCCTTGCCGCGACCGCCGACCTGCACCTGCGCCTTCACCACGACCGGGTAGCCGGCCATCTCGGCGGCGGCCACGGCCTCGTCGACCGTGTAGGCCACGTCGCCGGGGCTCACCGGGATGTCGTAGCGGGCGAAGTACTGCTTGCCCTGATACTCGAACAGGTCCATTAGGCCTCGTCTTCTCTGTGATCCAATGTGGCTTCCAGCCAACTGCTGATTGCCTTCAACGAACTTCCCGGGCCGAACACCTCGGTGACGCCCTGCTCCTTCAGCGTGCGAGCATCCGCGTCGGGGATGACCCCTCCGCCGAACACCAGCGTGTCGCCGAGGCCGCGGTTGCGCAGCTCCTCCATCACGCGTGGGAACAGCGTGAGGTGCGCACCGCTCAGCAGCGACAGCCCGACGGCATCGACGTCTTCCTGCAGCGCCGTCTCGGCGATCTGCTCGGGCGTCTGGTGCAGGCCGGTGTAGATGACCTCGAAACCGTGGTCGCGCAGCGCGCGCGTGATGGTCTTGGCCCCGCGGTCGTGACCATCCAGACCTGGCTTTGCCACTACTACGCGATACGGCCGCTTCACAAGTGGTGAACCCTACGACCGATCGTGTCTCGGTCTCAATTCGGCAGGCGGCACCGGCCGGGTGGTGCGCGGTTCGTGAGCAGTACTGTCGCGTCGTGGATCCTCCGGAGCGGGCGCTCGAGACGCGATGAAGCAACTCGTCATCTGCATCGACCTCGAGCAGGACGACATCCGCTCGCCGGCGGCGTCGCTGCAGTCCTGGTCCGGTGCGCATCGTGCGCTCGAATGGTGGCAGGCGCATCGGCGTGCACTGTCCTCCGATGCCTCGGTCAACTGGTTCGTCCGCACCGACGTGCAGACGGGCACCGTGTTGGGCGACGCCGGATGGCCGCTGCGCCACCTCCACGAGCCACTGTCGGCGACCATCGCGAACGGCGACACGGTCGGCGCGCACCCGCACCTCTACCGACGCCACGGCGACGGGTGGCGCAACGACTTCGCCGACGTGGACCACGCGTGGGAGTGCGCGCAGGTCGCGCTCGCCGCACATCTCGACGTGTTCGGCACAGTGTGCCCCACGTGGCGGTGGGGCGATCGAGTCGGTCATCCCGAGCTGCAGGCGCGCCTCGCGGCAGCGGGTGTGCAGTTCGACGCCACCGCCGAGCCCGGCAGAATGGGCCTGCCGCCGCCCGACGGCGGCGCCGGGCGAGTGCCGTCGTTCGTCGGGCACCCCTCCGAGCCACGTCGCACCCCCGGCGGGTTGGTCGACTGGCCGGTCTCCACCTGCCGCACGGCCAGCCTCACGCCTCCGGCGGGCGACGTCCGCGCACGTCGACCGCTCGGCTCGTTCGACGACATCACCGATGCCTGGCTCGAAGGCTGGTGCTGCGACCTCGACGAGCACGGCCGTGCGGTCGACGTGGAACTGCTGATCGACGGCGTCGTGGTCGAGGTCACTGCGGCCGTGTGGTGTCGCGACGATGTGCGCGCGGCCGGCTACGGCGACGGGCGACACGGTGTGCGCATCGGCATGCGTGACGAGTGGCGCGACCTTCCCGTGGCGTCGTTCGCGATGCGAGCAGCCGGTCACCTCGAGCCACTCTCGTCACCACCGATCGATCGGCGCACCGCTCGCGGCACCGAGGCGACCACGATGCCGTGCTCACTCGACACCGAGTCGCAGCACTTCGCCCGCGCGGTGGCGCTCCTGCTCGCCGGGGATGCGTCGCACCTCACCATCGCCACTCGCAGCGAGGTGTTCCTCCACCCCGTCCAAGCGGCCGACGTCGAGCACAACTGCCGCACGCTGTTCCACCACATCCGCGCCGGCCGGCTGAGCGAGCCACGTTCGCTGCCGGCGGCAGCCGCTGTCGCTTTGCGGTGACCTTCGGGCACACTGATGTCGATGCGCCGTCCGCAGCTCCGCTCCACTTTCGCTCGCGCCGTCGTTCCGGTGCTCGCCGGCCTCGGGTTCTTCCTCATCGTCGGGCTGCTGCTGTGGGGCGTGGCAGCTGTCGCCTCGCGCAACAGCGGCGACACCACCGCCAACCTGGCGCCGGCCTTCCAGGAGATGGGCAACGCCGAGTTCGTGGCCAGCCTCATCGCCGACGACGGCCCCATCATCCTGCAGGACCTGGTGGGCGACGATCGCAACATCGTGCTCGACCACTCGCCGGCCACCGGCTTCCAGATCTACCTCGCGCACCCGGCCGACCGCACGTCGGCGTGCACGATCGAAGTCGTGCGCGGCACCCGCCAGTTCACCGACTGCGAAGGCCGCACGCTGGACCCCGACGACCTGGCGCTCCCACCGCGGGGTGTGCGCCCGATCCTCAACAACGACGGCTCGCTCACGCTCGACCTCACCGCCGACGCCACGACCGACACGTCGACCGACGCCACGACTGATGCCACGACGGGAACCACCACCGGCTGAGGGTCGTCACAGTGGCATGCAACGCCGTACGTTCCTGTCACTGCTCGCACTGCCCGCTGTCGCCCAGTTGCTGCAGGCGTGCGGTGACGACTCCGCCGGCCCCACCGACACCACGCTCGTCGCCACCCGCAGCGCACTGAAGGGCACAGCCCCTCGCGTCGCGGCCGGCCCCGACGAGGCCGACATCGCGGCGGCAGCGATCAACGCGTTCGCGGCCGACCTCCACGAGCGGCTGGTCGCGATCGACCCGACCGCCAACCTGGTGTTCTCGCCGGCCAGCATCGCGCTGGCGCTCGCGATGACCTCTGCCGGGGCCAAGGGCACGACGCTCGACGAGATGGACGCCGTGCTGCACATCACCGACCCGGCCGCCATTCACCGATCGATGAACGCGCTGAGCGCCCGACTCGACTCGGTGAACCAGTCCGTCGACAACACCGCTGACGGCGGCACCGGCACCAGTGAGGTGCAGCTGTCGATCGCCAACTCGCTGTGGGGCCAGACGGGCCACGCCTTCGAGCAGGCGTTCCTCGACCTGCTGTCCGGCGAGTACGGGGCAGGCATGGAACTGGTCGACTACGTGACCGATACCGACGGCGCCCGAGTCGCGATCAATGCGTGGGTCGACGAGCAGACCGAGCAGCGACTTCCCGAACTGCTGCCCGACGGCAGCATCACGGTCGACACTCGACTCACGCTCGTCAACGCGATCTACCTGAAGGCCAACTGGGCGACCACGTTCAACGACGCGCTCACCACCGATGAGCCCTTCGCGTCACCGGGAGGCGCAGTGAGCGCAGCGATGATGCACACGAGCGCCGAACTGGGCTACGGGGAAGGCACCGGGTGGCGCGCCGTCGAGATTCCCTACGTGTTCCACGACCTGTCGTTCCTCGTGGCGATGGGCGACACCACCGACACGGCGATGCCCTCGGCCGATGAGGCGGCGGCAGCCGTGCTCCCCCAGTTGGTCGATCTGGGCCTGCCGAAGTTCGACATCGAGACGGCGACGAGCCTGGCGAGCGTGCTCCAGGAGATGGGGATGGTGCGCGCCTTCGCGGAGGGCGCCGACTTCTCCGCGATGAGCACGGCTCAGCCTCCGCTCCACATCGGCAACGTGATCCACCAGGCCAACATCACGGTCGACGAAGAAGGCACCGAAGCCGCCGCCGCAACCGCGGTGATCATGGTCGGCGAATCGGCGCCGCAGGAACCGCCGACTCCAGTGGTGTTCACCGTCGACCGACCGTTCACGTTCTGGCTGCGCGACGTCGCCACCGGCACCGTCGTGTTCATGGGGCGCGTGAACGACCCGACCGCGACTCGCGGGTGAGCTAGGCGCGCACCGGCACGTTGGCGATGAGGCGAGCCGCGAACTCCTCCGTGTGCGCCGGCAGCTGGCTGCGGTGCAACGCCACGCCGCCGATCACTTCGGCACCGAGGTACGACACGGCCGCGTCGAGCTTGTCGAGCGTCTTGGCCGGGTTGAGCGCGAACGTGCAGTAGGTGGCGGCCAGCTTGCCGCGCATGGCCGGCAGACCGTTGATGGCGCCGAGGCCCCACGGAGCCTGACCGATGACGAACAGTCCGTGCACCCAGGTGCCGATGATGACCACGTCGGCGTCCTGGATGGCGGCCATCTCCGGCTTGCGCACGGGACACACTCCGGTGATGCCCCAACCCTCCTGCTGGAGGTTGGCGGCGATCATCTCGCCGGCTGTGCGCGTGTTGCCCGTCAGGCTCTCGAAGAGAATGGCTGCCTTCATGACCCCCATTCAAACACGTTCGCCCTCAGCGACTCACGTCTGCGAGGCGAGCCCGACCAGTGCGGCCGCACGCTGAGTGCAACCCTGGCGGATCTTGCGGGTGACACCGATGACGCCCACCACCAGTGTGAGCCCGATGATGGCCACCACGATGATCACCAGTCGGCGCGGCAGCGCCCGGGTTCCCAGGAAGATGTAGATGTCGGGGACGATGAACGCGGCGAGCGAGATGATCGCCCAGTACACGGCCTTCTTGTAGTGGTCGTCGATGAAGCTGATCACCATGCGCGGCGTGGTGATGGCATCCACCGACGCCGACACGAGGTCGAGACCCAGGTAGATCCATGGGTTGAGGCCGTAGTCGCCCACCGCCGCCCACACGATGGCGGTACGAATGAGTGACCAGCCGACGACGATGACCGCCCACGTGCGACTCAACCGTCGGCGACGCTGCAACGTCTCGGGATCGTGATGATGCAGCTTCAGGGGCATTCGCGTCATTCAATCAGTTGGACCGCGACGGCAGGGGGCGCGGCCGGCGCTTCTTCACCGCTTCTTGAGGGGAGCCCAGGCGAGCGAGAGGTGCTTGGTGCCGGCTTCTCGGAAGCGGATCGTGGCCTCCGCCTTGTCGCCCTGGCCACGGATGTCGAGGATGATGCCCTCGCCGAACGCGGGGTGCTCCACGTCGTCGCCGATCTTGAGGCCGAGGTCCTGCGAGTTCGACGGCGACGCGTCATGGCGGCGACCCGCGGCGAGCGCGGCGTCGACCACACGCTCGCGGTGCCAGTCGACGTCGTCGTCGGGGTCGAAGCTGCTCACCGGCGACCGAGAGCCGCCACGGCTCGAGCCGCTGTCGTCGTCGGCGGCTGCTCGCCGGTAGGGCGGCGGCGATCCGTACGACGCGCCGCCGCCTCGGGCGCGGTACGACTGGCGGCCATAGGTGCTGCGACCGCCCACCGCGCCGGAGTCCTCCACCAGGTCGGCGGGGATCTCGTCGAGGAATCGTGACGGTGGGTTGTAGTTGGTGGTGCCGAACAGCTGCCGGCTCCACGCGTGGCTCACGTACAGCCGCTGCTGCGCACGAGTGATGCCCACGTAGGCGAGGCGGCGCTCCTCCTCCATCTGCGTCGGCTCGGTGAGGGCTCGGCTGTTGGGGAACAGACCTTCCTCCATGCCGACGAGGAACACCACCGGGTACTCCAGGCCCTTCGCGCTGTGCAGGGTCATCAGCACGACCTTGTCGTCGTCGTCGAGCTCGTCGGTGTCGGCGACCAGCGCCACCTGCTCGAGGAACTCGTCGATGCGGGTGAACTCGCGAGCCGAGCCGATCATCTCGCCGATGTTCTCCAGCCGACCCGCGGCTTCGACCGACTCCTCGGCTTCCAGTTCAGAGAGGTAGCCGCTGCCGTCGAGCACTGCCTGCAGCAGGTCGCCGGGGCCGGTGGCCTCGTCGAGCGAGAGCATGTTCATCTCGTCGAGCAGCCGCACGAAGCTCTCCACGCCACGGGCGGCGGGCCCGGTGAGGCCGGCCTCGTGGCCGTGCCGCATGGCGTCGGCGAACGTGATGCCTTCCGCTGCGGCGAACGCATCGATCTTGGCGACGCTGCCGTCGCCGACGCCGCGCTTGGGCACGTTGAGCACGCGCTTCACGCTCACCTCGTCGGCGGGGTTGACGACGGCGCGCAGGTAGGCCATCGCGTCCTTGATCTCGCGGCGGTCGTAGAAGCGGGTGCCGCCGACCACCTTGTACGGGATGCCGAGCCGCATGAACGCCTCTTCGAGCACCCGGCTCTGTGCGTTGGTGCGGTAGAAGGCAGCCATCTCCTTCCACATCAGGTGCGACTCGCGCTGCAGGTTCTGGATGGTGCGCGCCACGAACATGGCCTCGTCGCCCTCGTCGTCGGCGTGGTAGCGCATGATGCGATCGCCGCCGCCCTTGTCGCTCCAGAGATGCTTCTCCTTGCGATCCGGGTTGTTGCGGATGACCGCGTTGGCCGCGTCGAGGATGGTCTGCGTGCTGCGGTAGTTCTGGTCGAGCACGATCGTGGTGACGTCGTCGAACGCCTCCTCGAACTGCAGGATGTTCCGCACGTCGGCGCCCCGCCACCCGTAGACGCTGTTGTGCACCAGCATGCCGTTTGCGACGTAGTGATGCGTCGGGTCGACCTCGAGGTCGTACACCGGTCCGTCGTACTGCTCCACCTCGACGGAGTCGACCGAGCGCTGCTCGTAGCCCTCGGCGGTGAGGACCAGCACTGTCATTCCCCGGTGGAGATGCGCCAACGGCGTCGAGTCGTACGTGACGCCGCCGATCATCGCCCGGCGCTTGAGGTGCAGGCCGCCCAGCGCGGCAACCCGATGCGCCGCTGCGAGCGCCGCGGGATACGACTTGAACGACGACTCGAACCGTTTCCCCGACCGAGCGGACCGACGGGCGACTCCGGCGGTCTGCAGGCGATCAAGGACCATATGATTGCCGCCGTTCAGTTGCACGCGGTGTCGACCAACCGATGTTCGATCATCAGCGAACATCAACAGGCTCAGCGTGGCGGACGCCGCAAATGGAGGGACCTCGCACAACGCCGGAACCATGTGGAGCGGCGTTCCCGTCAGCACGACGTCGCCGACGGTGACCTTGACGACGGGACCCTTGTAGTGGCCATCCTGCACATGGCGAACGACGCCGACCTCGACGGATGCCGCGCCACCGGTGCCCAACACTTCGTCGCCGACGGCGATCTTCTCGATCGGCGTGACGCCGGCCGGAGTGCGGATGAGCGTTCCTGGAGGGAGACACTGGTCCCCGTCGCCGACGATGGTGACCTGTTGGTGCTGGGCGGACAACGACAGCGCGATTTCGTTCTGGGCGGTGTTGGTGTCCTGGTACTCGTCGACCAGCACGTGACGGAACCGCTGCTGGTAGTGCGCCAGCACCTCGGGATGCTCGCGGAACAGCTGCACCGTCTTCATCAGCAGGTCGTCGAAGTCCATCGCGCCGGCCTTCTGCAGGCGCGCCTGGTAGTCGCGGTACACCTCGGCGTGCTTGCGGCTGAACGGGTTGTTGGCTGCCACCAACGCCTGCTCGGGGGTCATCAGCTCGTTCTTCCAGATGCTGATCTGGCCGTGCACCGCTCGCGGCGGGAAGCGCTTGGCGTCGAGCCCCAGGTCGCGGATGACGTAGCCGCACAATCGTTGTGCATCGGCCTGGTCGTAGATGCTGAACGTGCGCGGGTACCCGAGTGCATCGCCGTGCGCGCGAAGGATGCGCACGCACGCGGAGTGGAACGTGCACACCCACATCGCCTTCACCATCGGGCCGACGAGCGCGGCCACTCGGTGCTTCATCTCGTCGGCGGCCTTGTTGGTGAACGTGATCGCGAGGATCGACGACGCCGGCACCCCCTCCTGGATGAGGTGCGCGATGCGATGCGTGAGCACCCGCGTCTTGCCCGACCCGGCGCCGGCCACCACCAGCAGCGGACCACCGCTGTGGACCACCGCATCGAGCTGGTCGGGGTTGAGCGAGGCCAGGTCGAGCGGATCGGTGTCGAGCCGATCGGTGTCGAACAGGGACGGGTCGCTCATGGTCGGATCATCCTACGGACGCCCGAGGCGCGGTCACGCGGCGCGGCGGCGACCCGGGCCAGCGTTGCGCGGGACAGCCGGCGGCGCGCCGTCACGCGGCACGACGGCGGGGCGGCCCGGTGTTGTGGAGGGTGCCGTCGGGGAGCCGAAGGGTGAGCTCGCGGCCGGGGCCGAGGGTGAGCTCCCACCCATGGTCGTGGATCATGGTGTGGTGGTGCACGCACACCGGCAGCAGATTCGCAAGGTCGGTGTTGCCGCCGTGGCGCCACCAGACGACGTGGTGGATCTTGCAGCGTTCGAACCGGGTGCCGCACCCGGGGACCGCGCAGGTGGCGTACAACGCCCGCAGCGCCCGTCGCTGCGCAGAGTTCGCAAGCCGAGTCGAGCGCCCCAGGTTCAGCTCACCCGGCGCGTACAGCACGACTCCGTTGCGCACCACGACGACACGCTGCTCGCCGTTGGCGTACAGCTCCGCAAGCACCCGGTACGGCACCTCGACCGGGAGCCCCCAATCGACGTTCGGACCGCCACCACCGGTGGACGCGCCGTCGGGCGCGGCACCGTCGGCGGGCGGTTCAGCTGAACCGCTGCCAGGTTCGTCGCCGTCGGCTTCGATGACCACGATGAACTCGGGTCGGCCGGCGCGTTGCGCGACCCCACCGTCTTCCATGATCCGCGCCAGCGCCCACGCGGCGAGGAACTCCTGCTTCGCGACGGGATCGGTCGGACAACCCTCGGGCACCGACTCCGCGAAGAGTGCTTCGATCTCTGCGGTCAGCCGGGCGTTCATCCGCACGCCGGTGAGCGGATCGAACCGTCCCTGCAGGCACCACATGCCGGCGGCGTCGGTCCACCGGCGCACACGAGCGGCCGACTTCTGACGCTCGAACCGGTCCATCCCGTCGTCGGCGCGCAGCGACTTGGCCTCGCGCTCCAACCGGCGACGGAACTCGACCACGGACTCGATCGCGGCGAAACCGGCGAGACGGTTCGCGCGCGCCAACAACTGGTCGCGCTGGCCGCCCTCCAGACTCTTCGCGACCTTCGTGACCGCATCGACGTGCCCGGTGGTGACCGACCCGTCGTCGAGCCCGGCGGCCAGTTCCGGCGTCGCGCCCATCGTCGTCGACCGCTCCAACACGCGACCAGCCTCGCCCAGCGACCCTCGCCCCGCATCGGCGACGGCCTTCTCCGGGAACGACACCAAATCCGCCAGACGCGCAGCCAGCTCCGCCTCCGCGGCAGCGAGCCATGAGCGCACCACGCCGATCGACCGCAACCCCTGCTCCAACGCCGAACGGTCGGCGCAAGAGTCGGCGCGCACCGATGCGACCGCTCGCACCCGCCCGCACACCGCCGTCACATCCATACGAACAACCGTACTGAATGGGTGTCACAGAGTTACCCGACACGATGGTCGGCGGTCCGTCGCCCGGCGCCGTCGGGCTGGGTAGTCCTGAGGCTCGCCAGTCCGCAGGTGGGTCCGTGGCCGCCTGCGCGCCGCCGAGCCCCGATGCCATCACTGCGCTTCGGCGGATGCGGGTCATCCTTGCACTGAGCGCACAAATTAGGCATTCGGATCGGGTCGGCTCCGGTGACGAGGATCGATGTCTCACAGTGCTTTGGTCACGTTCTGTCTCGCACATGGAGACGAAACGTGACCAGAGATCGGCAGGGGCGAATGCGCACCGATCCCGTGGTCGCTGGCAGTTCGCGAAGC
>CAZWCU010000152.1:0-10613 GCA_964632715.1 uncultured Bifidobacterium sp.
TCGGCGACAACATGCGCTACGTCGCCGTCACCGAGGGCGACAAGACCGAGGCCGAAGTCATCTTCGGTTCACAGATCAACACGTGGGGCGTGATGGAGCTGGCCACGCTCGTCGAGCGCGCCACGGAGCCAGATCGACGCGATGATCGACGAGTACCTCGAGCTGTACGACGTGGTGCCCGTGCTGCGTCCCGGTGCGGATCGCCACGACTCGCTGCGCTACGGCGCCGCGATCGAGATCGGGCTGCGCGAGTTCCTGGTCGACGGCGGGTTCACCGCGTTCACCACCACCTTCGAAGACCTCGGCACCCTGCGCCAGCTGCCGGGCCTGGCGGTGCAGCGGCTGATGGCTGACGGCTACGGCTTCGGCGCCGAGGGCGACTGGAAGACGGCGATGCTCGTGCGCATCGCAGCGGTGATGGGCGCCGGCCGCCCCGGTGGCTCGAGCCTGATGGAGGACTACACGTACCACATGGTGCCCGGCGAGGAGCTCTCGCTCGGGGCGCACATGCTGGAGGTGAGCCCGGCACTGTCGAGCCAGCGGGCGCGACTCGATGTGGCGCCGTTGTCGATCGGCGGCAAGGAGGATCCGGTGCGGCTGGTGTTCACCGCCGATCCCGGCCCGGCCATCCTGATCGCACTCAGCGACATGCGCGACCGGTTCCGCCTGGTCGCCGCGGAAGTGGAATGCGTGCCGCTCCCCGCACCGATGCCGCACCTGCCCGTCGGTCACGCCATCTGGCGGTCGAAGCCCGACTTCCGCACGGCCGCGACGTCGTGGCTCGCGGCCGGCGCGTCGCACCACACCGCGATGAGCACGCAGATCACCACGCGCGTGATGCAGGACTTCGCCCTGATGACCGGTGTGGAGCTGCTGGTCATCGACGACTCCACGACGATCGAGTCCGCGGAACGCGAGCTGCGGTTGAACAGCGCCACCTTCGGGTGAGCCGACCCGGAGGCCGTCCACCCGAAGGTGATCGCAGCTGACGACCGTCATCCGATCAGGACGGGGATCGCTCCGAAGTCGCCGGGGTCGGTCTCCAGGCCGGTGCCGCCGCGGATGAGCAGCACCACCACGTCACCCGTGGTGGCCGCGCTCAGGTCGAGCGTCACCGAGTAGGGGAGCGCCTCGCCGAAGTTGCCGGCCATCGCGACCTCGCGGTCGAGCTCGCTGTCCGGTTGGCCGGCCACGAACGCGCTCACCACGATGGTGGCTTCGAAGCCGGTGCCCAGGCCTTCGACGGTCAGCATGCCGGCGGGCACGGTGGCCATCGACTCGGGGGTGGTGATGGTGGCCACGTCGCTGCCGGCCGCGAGGACGAACCAGCCGTCATCGGGGCCGAGCTGCCGCATGAACAGCACGCTGCGAGGTTCGCCGATCGGCGTGCCCTCGGCGGTCGCGAACACCTCGAACTCGCCGCTACGCGAGTCGCCGGCCATGAAGTCGCCGATCACCGGACCGTCACCGAACACGGTGGCGAGGAAGTCGGTGGCGGCGGCCTCCGGCGTGGTGAACACCACGTCGGCTGCGGGCCAGATGGCCGGCTGCATCTCCGCCGGCACCGTCGTCGGCGTCGCGGTGGTGGGCGTGACGGTGGTGGGCGTCACGGTCGTCGGGGTCACGGTCGTGTCGGGTGTCGTGTCGGGAACCGTCGTGGCCGTTGTCGTCGCGACGGTGGTGTCGTTGGACGACTCATCGCTGCTGCACGCGCCCAGCAGGGCGAGCGACGCGATGAGCATGACTGGAGTTCGAGTGCGAAGCATGGTGGCTCCTTCCTGCGCTGCGCGAACGCGACGTCGCGTCGCCCCGCGAGCGCTGCATCGCGGTCTCTTCACTTCTCACGATGCGCCCACCCCGCCACCGCGCCAGGGCCGAACGTCCCGCCCGGATCACTCCCATCCACCTGTTCACAAGCGCACGTGTCGCGGCTCCACCTGGGTGTGAGCCGGTGCGGCCGCGACACGAGCGGCGGGCGGTGGGAATCAGTCGACGGGGAGGCCGAAGGCGGCGCGGGCGTCGCGGGGGACGAGGTCGAGGTACTCGGTCGTCTTGTCGGCGATGACCTTGCGCACGTAGGGGCACCGGGGCAGCACCGACAGCTGCTGCGCGCGGGCATCGGCCAGCGCGAACTCGACGAGCTGGCGGGCGAGCCCCTTGCCCTCGTGGCCGGGCAGCGTCTCGGCGTGGGTGAAGGTGATCGCTGCGTCGTCGAGCCGGTAGTCGACGAACCCGGCCAGATCGCCGTCGGCGACGATCTCGTACCGGTGTCCGGTGGGGTTGTTGCGGATGTCGGCCATGGGTGTCTCCAGTCAGGTGCGGGGCACGAACGAATCGATGAGTGCGGCCAGCTCGAGCGGGCGGTCGCCCTGCACGCTGTGCCCGGCACCCTCCACGTGCGCGACCTGCGCCGACGGCACGCGCTGGCGCAGCTCGGCCTCGTGCTCGTCGCGCAGGATCGATTGCGGCTCCATGCCGCGCACGAGCAGCAACGGCACGGCGAGCTGCTCGACGACGCGCCACATCGCCTCGGTGCGCTCCGCCGGGTCCGGGCCATCGGCGATCACCGGGGCAGCGTCGCGAGTGCGCGAGTGCCGCCACACCCAGGACCCGTCGGCCTGTTGGACGGCGTTGTGCAGGATGCCGCGACGCAGCGACGACACCGAGCGGGTGGGGTTGAACTCGATGGTGCGCTGGAGCAGCTCGTCGAAGTCGGGGAATGCCGGCGGCCCGTTGATGAACGCGCCGATCACCGCGGTGGCCTTGTCGTCGCGAGAGGGGAGCACGTCGACGAGGACGACTCGGCGCACCAGGTCGGGCGCCTCGTTGCTGAGCGCGAGCGTGGTGAGCCCGCCGAGCGACATGCCGACGATGGCCGACGCGTGCGGCGCGAGCGTGCGCACGACCGTGGCGACGTCGACCGCCATCGCCTCCAGCGACAGCGACTCGCGGATGCTGCCGTCGGAGTGGCCGTGGCCCGGCAGGTCGATGGCCACCAGCGGCCGGCCGAGTGCCATCGCCACCGTGTCCCAGGTGTGCGCGTTCTGGCCGCCGCCGTGCAGCAGCACCAGCTCCGGTTCTTCTGAACCCCACACCAACGCGCTGAGGTGCTGGCCGGGACGCACCTCCACGGATTCGCGACGCACCACCGGCGGTGCATCGAACGGGAGGCCGAACTCGGCGGCGTTCTCGTGGAAGAGACCGAACTCGTCGTACTCGAGCAGTGCCATTCACCCGACACTACCGACGGCCCCTGCCCGCGGCGCTGCCGTGCGTGGGACACAATGGCGGTCCGCCCGAACAGGAGCACCGCCATGACGCAGCACCCGACCACCGGATTCGACCTCGCCGAGGCCGATCGCCTGTTGACCACCACCAAGCAGGTGCGCCAACGGCTCGACCTGTCGCGGCCGGTGCCGTACGACGAGCTGCTGGAGTGCATCGAGCTGGCCGGCCACGCGCCGATGGGCGGCAACCTCGAACGCAACCGGTGGATGATCATCGACGATCCCGCGCTGAAGGCGGCCATCGCGGTGCGGTTCGCCGAGGTGGGCCGTCCGTACCTCGCGATGAACTCGGAGGTGCGCGGCGACGACCGCAGCCAACGGGTCATCGCGTCGGCCAACTTCCTCGTCGACCACCTCGCGGAGGTGCCCGCGCTCGTGTTGTCGATGCGACTCGACCGCCCGCCGATGGACCAGTCGCAAGGACAGGTGGCCGCGTACTACGGCTCGGTGCTGCCCGGCGTGTGGAGCTTCCAGCTCGCCGCTCGCGCCCGCGGCATCGGCTCCGCATGGACCACGTTCCACCTCGAACACGAAGCCGAGATCGCCGAGCTGCTCGGCATCCCGCCCACCGTCACGCAGGTGTGCCTGCTCGCCGTCGGCTACTTCACCGGCGACACGTTCGCACCGGCCCCGCGCCGCCCCGCCCGCGACGTCACGTTCCTCAACACCTGGAAGAACCCGGTGCGCTGACGCGACCATCCCGAAGTCGGCGTTGAGATGCGGTACGGCCGCACTTCAACGCCGACTCGGGGTAGGGGATGGGGTCACGCGCTGACGATGTCGGCGTAGATCGCCTCGTACACGCTGGCGTCGCGGTCGATGAACGGGCGTGGGGCGTCGGTGTCGAGCAGCTCGACGAGCTGGTCGAGGCACACGTGGTAGCCGGCGGCCGTCTTGTCGACGCCGGCGGTGGTGTCGACCACCCAGGTGGTGAACACCAGCCGGGTTCCGCTGTCGGTGGGGTGCAGTTCGAAGATCAACGTGTCGCGGTCCCACATCCACGAGAACGTGCGCGGCGGGTCCCAGGTGAGGATGCGGCCCGGCAGCGTGGCGTCGGTGATCTGGTACTTGTCGACCACCGGCGGCCAGAACTTGGCCGTGATCTCGGCACCTTCGCGACGCTCGCCGACGATGTCGACGGGCATCCAGTGCTGCAGTTGATCGGACTCGGTGAGCGCCCGCCACACGCGCTCGGGTGAGTGCCGCAGGGTGCGTTCGTAGCGCAGGCCGAACGTGTCGCCGTCGCGCAGGACTTCGCCGAGCGGATGATCGGGGGTCATGTCGTGTCTCCTTGATGGGTGAGGGGTGAGGGTTCCGTCGAGTCGAGGTACTGCTCGAGCGCGTCGAGGCGGTCGGCCCAGCGCCGGCGGTACGGCAGCAACCACTCGTCGAGCTCGGCGAGTGGTTGCGTGCGCAGGCCGTAGATGCGCTTGTTGGCGTCGATGCGCATCGTGACCAAGCCCGCCTCGCGCAGCACCTTCAGGTGCTTCGAGACCGTCGGCTGGCCGATGTCGAGCGAGCTGACGATGGCGCCGACCGGCTGCTCGTCGTGCAGCAGCAGGTCGAGGATCGCCCGGCGGTTCGGTTCGGCCAGGGCCACGAATATCGACATACGGCAATATTGCCGTGCGACGAAGAAGATGTCAACCGGTGAGCGGCCAGCCGCCCTGGATCTCGGTGACGACGGACTCGACGTCCTCGCCGGCGAAGAACGCACGCATGCCGGCCCAGAACGTGCCTGTGCCCACCACCGGCGGCATCAGATCCGAGCCGTCGAAGCGCACCTCGTCGGCGTCGCTGAGCAGCTGCAGCACGCGGCGGGTGGTGGCGTCGACATCGGTGCTCGCGTCCGCGTCGAGATGCGGACTGAGGAAGGCGGCGGTGCGATCGAGCCGCTCGGCGAGCTCGGGACCGGCGATGAGGCGCATCGCGCTGGCGACCGCGTCGCCGGTGGAGAGCGGGACGGCGAGCGTGCCGCCGAGCACCATCGGTGGCGGAGACCCGTCGGCCGACGGCAGCACGAAGAAATCGATGTCGCCCTCGGGGCCGATGGTGGTGCCGTCGGGGAACTCGCGGCGGAGGAAGTCGGCCTGGTGCGCCATCAGGCAGGTGGGTGTTCCCGCGAGCAACATTTCCGCCGAGCGCTCCCACGGCGTCGTCAGCACCGCCCGCGAGCCTCCGGCCGTGGCGCCGGGCGCGCGCAGCAGCGCGTCGAGCTCGTCGAACACCCCGGTGATCTCGTCGCTGTCGAATGCCAGCTCGCCCTGCGCCCACCGGTCGTACTGATCGGGCCCGAGCCGGCGCAGCGCGAGGTCTTCCACCCAGTCGGTGCCCACCCATCCGGTGGAGCCGCCTGCCTCCATCGTGAGACACCACGGCGCGACGCCGTCGTCGCCGGTGCGGATGGCCTCCGACAGCTCGGTGAGCTCGGCGAGCGTGCCGGGCACCTCCAGCCCACGCGCGGCGAACTCCGACGGCCGATACCAGACGAGGCTCTTGACGTCGACGGTGACCCACACCGCGGCAGGTTCGCCGGCGATGGTGACGAGGTCGACGAGGCGGGACGGGAACTGGTCCGCGCTCGCCGCGGCGACGTCGCCGGGCAGCGGCTGCGCGAGCCCGCGGTCGGTGAGATCCTGGAGACGGCCGGGCTGCGGGAGGAGCACCACACCGGGACGGTCGCCCCTCGCCAGTCGATCGTCGAGCTGCTCGTCGAACGAGGTGACGCCCACGTAGCGCAGCTCCACTTCGCTGCCGGCGCTCACCGCGCGCAGCGCGTCGCCGAGGGCCCGACCCGGTGCTCCGACGATCGGCCCGAACACCTCCACCACCGTTCGGTCGGCACCATCGTCGTCGTCGCTGCACGCCGGCAGTGCCGCAGCGAACACGATGCTCGCGACCAGCGCGATCGCCTGACGCCGGCGACCCGGGCGCTCAGCCGGCGATCGCACGATCGACCTGCTCGAGCTGCACTCGGAGTTGCACCTGCACCGGCTTGCCCAGCCGCTCGCGCAGCAGCCGCGCGAGCTCCCAGACACTGACCGGATCGCTGGGGCTGGTGACGACCAGTTCGACGTCGATCGTGTCGTCGCGGTCGTCGACCGTGAGCGACACGATGCGCACGAGAGGGTCCCAGTCGGGGATGGCGTCGGTGACGGTTCGGTTGGCCTGCGAGTCGACGATGGCCCTGCGAGTGTGGATGGTGAGGGGCACGGCCACGGCGACGACGAGTGCGACCGCGGCCACGAACCCCACGCGGGCCGTGAGGCCGGTGCGTCCGGCGCGCTGAGGGCGGAACCCGGCGGCAAGGATCATCACCGCGCCGGACAGCACGATGGCCGCGAGGTTGGTCGCGAACAGCAGCACCGCACCGCGCGCCAAGGTGCCGTCGCCGAGCTGCAGGCAGATGCCGACGGTGGCGAGCGGAGGAACCAGTGCGACCGCGATGCCACACCCGGCAGCGCGCTGCTGACGGCGGGTCGGGCGATCACGTAGCCGCCGGCCGCGCCTGCCGCGAACGCGATGCCGAGGTCGAGCAATCCCGGCGACGTGCGCCCGAGCAGTTCCTGCGGCAGGGCGTCGAGCGTGAGACCGCCGCCACCCACGACCGCGACGACGTAGCCGGTGAACACTGCGCCGACGAAGCCGCCGAGGATGACGACCGCACTCACCACCATGCGCCGCGCCGACCCCTGCACGAGCGCGGCGCCCAACCCCTGGATGGGTGTCATCAACGGCGCCACGAGCATCGCGCCGATCACCACACCCGCCGAGTCGGCCAGCAGGCCGAAGCCGGCGATGGTGGCGGAGAGCACGATCAGCGAGGCGAACCGCCACAGCTTTCCGCTCAGGTCGGGCTGCTCGAAGAAGAGTGCGCCGAGCGCCGACTCGAACTCCTCGTCGGTGCGCCGGAGCCACAGCCCTTGCCGGAGTGCGTTGCCCGCAGGAGTCAGAGGTTCGGTCGCCGGCTGCTCCTCCATGGTCGCCCCATTCTTACTCGGCCGAAGGTGACGGAGCGGGAGCCTTGCGGCGGCGCGACGCCTTCGCCGCGGCGTCGGACAGCGCCTGCAGACCGTCGAGCAGCAGCGTCAGACCCAGCTCGAACCCGTCGAGGATCTCTCGCTCCATGTAGCTGGTGGTGTCGTCGGGCGCGCGCAGCGGCTGTTCGAACGCGCGCTCGCTCTCCAGTCGCGAGAGAGTGGGGTAGCGGACGGCGAAGTCGTGGTCGGCCGTGATGTCGGCGAGGAGCGGCGCGCGCGCCTGCCACCACTCGTCGTCGGTCATGCCGGTGGCCGACGCAGCGGCACGCGCGTCGGTGACCGCGCGCCCCACGCCGTTGAGGAACATGTCGATCGCGCTCGCGCCGGCCGTGAGCTGCAGCGGCATGAGGTGCAGTCGGGAAAGGATCGACGTCTGGATCTCGAGCACACCGAAGCTGTTCGGACCGAGTGCCGTGCGCGCCAGCGACAGGTGCGCCATCCACGGGTGCCGTGAGTAGGCAGCCAGGTGGTCGCGCACGTAGGCCTCCATCGCATCGCGCCAGTGAGGAACCTGTGAGTAGTCGTGCGTCAGTTCGCCGAGCACGTGGTCGTGCACGAGGTCGAGCAGCTCCGCCTTCGACGGCACGTAGGTGTAGATCGACATCGGGCTGGTGCCGAGGCGTTTGGCGACGCTGCGGATCGACAGCGCGTCGAGCCCGCCCTCATCGGCGACGGCGACCGCAGCCTCGATGACCTGCTCGATGGCGAGCGCCGGTCGCGGCCCACGGGAGCGTTGCTGAGCGACGCGCCACAGCAGATCGAGCGTGCGCTTCGGATCTCCAGAACCTGGATAATCGGTCACTACGTGTCCACTTTGCTGTCGTACCTTTGCGAGACGGTCCGATGAATCGTCGGACACCACTACGTCGGAAACAGTGTACGGTGTACAGAAACTCTGTACAGTGTACGACAATGTTGTCCAGGGAGGATCCACATGAGTTCGACGTACGCCGTCGAGGCCATCGATGTGCACAAGCGGTTCACCGGCAAGGACGGTGAGGTCGATGCCGTCCGCGGGGTGAGCCTGACCATCGAGCGCGGCGAGGTGTTCGGGTTCCTCGGCCCCAATGGCGCCGGCAAGTCCACCACCGTGCGCATGCTCACCACGCTGATGACCATCACCGCCGGTCGTGCACTGGTGGAAGGTCTCGACGTGGCCGGCGACCCGCACGGCGTACGACGTCGCATCGGCGTCGCGCTGCAGGAGGCCGGGCTGGATCCGCGCCAGACGGGGCGCGAGCTGCTCGTGCTGCAGGGGCGTCTGTTCGGTCTGTCGAAGACCGACGCCACCGCCAGAGCCGCCGATCTGCTCGACCTGGTGGAGATGGTCGATGCCGCCGACCGTCGCATCGGCGGCTACTCGGGTGGCATGAAGCGCCGCCTCGACCTCGCGTCGGCGCTGGTGCACCGACCCGACGTGCTGTTCCTCGACGAGCCGACCACCGGGCTCGACCCGGCGAGCCGGCTCACCGTGTGGGACGAAGTTCGCCGCATCAACGAGCGCGGCACCACGGTGTTCCTCACCACCCAGTACCTCGAGGAAGCCGACCAGCTCTGCGGCCGGCTGGCCATCATCGACGGCGGCCGGATCGTGCGCGAGGGCTCACCGTCGGCGCTCAAGTCGGAGCTGAGGGCGCGGCTCGCGCTCGACGCCGCCGCCACGCTCGACGACGTGTTCATGGATGCAACCGGGCGCAACCGCGCACGAGTCGCCGGCGACGTACAGGAGGTCTGACCCACATGAAAGATTCACTGATCCTCGGCGGGCGCGCGGTACGCGAAGCGCTGCGCACTCCCGACTCGTTGTTCCCGTCCGTGTTCATCCCGCTGTTCTTCCTGGTGGTCAACGTCGGGCAGACCGCACGCATCTTCCCCACCGACTCCACCGACTTCCTCCGCGGCCAGAGCTACGCAGCGTTCCAGCTGCCCAGTTCGCTGCTGCTGTCCGCATCGTTCGGTGCCGCCGCGCTCTACCTCGTGGAGGAGATCGAGGGCGGCTACTTCGACAAGCTGCGCGCCACGCCCATCCCCCGCATGGCCATCATCGGCGGCCGGTTGTGGGCGGAGCTGGTCAAGACCGCGGTGCTCGCCGCGGTGATGGTGGCGGTCTCGCTGCCGTTCGGCATCCGCATCGAGTCGGGTGTGCTCGGCTTCCTGCTGCTCATCACGATGGTGGCCATGTGGGGCGTCGTGTTCGCCGGCTTCATGCAGCTCATCGCCATCAAGACGCGCAGCGCGGCAGCCACGCAGGGGGCGAGCCTGGTGTTCTTCCCGCTGCTGTTCCTCACGCCGAACTTCGTGCCGCGCAACCTGCTCACCCGGCCGATGGAGATCGCCGCGACGCTCAACCCGGTCACCTACATCATGGAAGCCGTGCGCACGCTCGTGCTCGACGGGTTCGAGTGGGCTGCGCTCGGTCGTGGCTTCCTGGTGATCGCCGTGACCGGAACGATCATGGTGGCGCTGAGCGTGCGCCTCGTCAACAACTACGACTGACCCGACAACAGCAGGAGCACCATGGCCGACTACGGCAACATCGAGGTCCGCGGCGCGCGGGAGAACAACCTGCAGAACGTGTCCGTCGACATCCCCAAGCGCGCACTCACCGTGTTCACCGGCGTGTCCGGCTCGGGGAAGTCGTCGCTCGTGTTCGGCACCATCGCCGCCGAGTCGCAGCGGCTGATCAACGAGACCTACTCCGCGTTCCTGCAGTCGTTCATGGGCGCTCCGCGGCGACCCGACGTCGACGACCTGCGCAACCTGAGCGCGGCCATCGTGGTCGACCAGGAGCGGATGGCCGCGAACTCGCGGTCCACGGTCGGTACCGCCACCGACACCTACACCCGCCTGCGCGTGATGTTCAGCCGGCTCGGCACGCCGTTCGTCGGTGGCCCCAACCGGTTCTCCTTCAACGACCCGCAGGGCATGTGCCCCACGTGCGAGGGCTCCGGCCGCACCTCCGGGATCGACCTCGACGCGTTGATCGACCGCTCGAAGTCGCTCGACGAGGGGCCCATCCTGTTCCCCGGGTACGCGGTCGACTCCTGGCCGTGGCAGATCTTCGCCGACTCCGGGTTCTTCGACCGCTCGAAGCCGCTCGCCGACTACAGCGACGACGAGATGCAGCGGTTCCTGTACGGCGACACGGTGAAGGTGAAGGTGGGCACGATGAACCTCACCTACGAAGGTCTCGTCTCGAAGATCCGCCGCTCGTATCTGTCGAAGGATCCCGACGCGCTGCAGCCGCACATCCGTGCCGCGGTCGATCGCTTCGCGGTGTTCATCG
>CAZWCU010000153.1:0-10566 GCA_964632715.1 uncultured Bifidobacterium sp.
GAGCTGGCCCGGCGTGTTCGAGCACAGCCGCATCGAGGCCAGCATGTTCAGCCCCTCGATGTAGTCGCGGGCGTGGGCCTTCTCGCCCGACACCACCATCCACCCGGCGCGGTAGCCGCACGAGCGGTAGTTCTTCGACAGCCCGTTGAAGGTGACGAACAGCACGTCGTCGGCCAGCGAGGCGATGCTGGTGTGCGTGTTGCCGTCGTAGAGCGTCTTGTCGTAGATCTCGTCGGCGAACACGATCAGCTCGTGCTGGCGGGCGAGCTCGACGATCTGCAGCAGCAGCTCGTCGCTGTACAGGGCGCCGGTGGGGTTGTTCGGGTTGATGACCACGATGCCCTTGGTGGCCGAGGTGATCTTGCTGCGGATGTCGTCGATGTCGGGGAACCAGTCGGACTGCTCGTCGCACAGGTAGTGCACCGGGCGGCCTCCGGACAACGACACCGACGCGGTCCACAGCGGGTAGTCGGGCGCCGGCACCAGCACTTCGTCGCCGTCGTCGAGCAACGCCTGCAGGCTCATCACGATCAGCTCGCTGGCGCCGTTGCCGAGGTACACGTCGTCGACGGTGACACCGGCGATGTGCTTCTGCTGCGTGTAGTGCACGATCGACTTGCGCGGCGCGAACAGGCCCTTGCTGTCGGTGTACCCGGCCGAGTGCGGCAGGTTGCGGATCATGTCCTGCACGATCTCGTCGGGCGGATCCAGCCCGAACACGGCGAGGTTGCCGATGTTGAGCTTGATGATCTTGTGGCCTTCTTCTTCCATCTGGCGAGCTCGGTCGAGCACCGGACCCCGAATGTCGTAACAGACGTTGGCGAGTTTGGTGGACTTCTCGACGGGCTTCACGCTTCGCATGCTACGCACGCCATCCCTGCAGCGGCCGGACAGTTTCCGGACCGGCAGCCGTTCACCTCAGCTCAGCGAGTCGACGATGCCGCCCAGCAGACGGAACTCTTCGCGCTCGCGCGCGTGGAACACGCGCCCCGCACGACCGCAGGCGAGGGCGACACCGCTGCGCGGCACGCGGCACCACACCAGATCGCCGGGGGTGTGATCGGTCTCGCTGCCGAGGTGCTCGCTGCCGAGCAGGAACGCCGCCAGCCACTCCAGTTCGGGCACCTCGCCGGCACGGGCCGCAGCCCGCGGGCCGTCCATGCACAGCGCCACCGCCCAGTCGGCGTCGAGCAGCGTGCGCAGCACTTCGCACGCCACGGTCAGCCGTTCGGCCGGCACCGCTGCCACCAGCGCGGCGGCCGTGGTGAGCGCGGCGAGACCCCCGTCGGGCCGATCCGGCGACACCGGGCGCACATCTTCCACCGCGACGCCGTCGACCTGTCGGATCTCGGCCACCAGCAGGTCGACGAGGCCCGCATCGGGCAGGCTCACCGTCAACTCGTCGATCGCGCTGCCGCCGCCACGTTCGAGGATGTCGATGCCCACCACGTCGCCGTGCACCGCGCCGATGCGACTGGCCACCTGACCGAGGGCACCGGGGCGATCGGGCAGCCAGACTCGTACGACGAAGGTCTCCATCGGAGGCGACGATAGTGACGCACCGCGCGCGGTTGGTCACGATTACGTGACGTGTGTGTGAACGAATGCCGGGTGACGTGGCCCGAACCGCACGCTCACGCCCTCGGAGTGCAGCACGCTGATCGGCGGTCGATCGGCGAGCCCGGGGAACCCGGCGGCGGCGACCAGTTGGTCGTCGAGGTGCAGCAGCGTGGCGGCTCGCAGCGGCCAGGTGGGGTGCTCGTTGGGCCAGAAGCGGGTGCGGCCCCGACGGTCCGACAGGAACAGCCCCCACCGTGCGGTGAGGAAGTGCTCCAGCGGCGAGGGCTCGATCACGTCGCCCACCTTCACTCGCACCAGCGACGCAGCTCCTCGCGGGCCGGGCCACCGCCGAGTGGTGCGGTACTCCAGCACGTCGCCACCGGCCTGCGCGGTGCGTTCCAGGTGCATCCGGGCCCACAGGTAGTTCAACCCGGTGAACACGCGGGTGACGGCCACCGTGAGGAACCGCGATGCCTCCAACGAGCAGAACACGACGCCCCGCCGACCGCTCGCATCCACGCCGTAGAGGCGCACGTTGGTCTCCAGGAAGCTGCCGAAGTACGGCACTCCCGGCGTGCCGAACAGCCCGATGCGCTCCATCGAGAACGGGACGAGCGCTACGTAGCTCTTCCCGTCGAACACGTCGGGCCGCACGCCGGCCGGCATGAACGGTGCCACCACCTCCGGCTCCACGGCCCAGTGGATGAAGGTGAGCTCCATCCAGTCCTGGGTGAACACCGTGCGCCCGGCCGGCCGCGGCGCGGTGAGCGTGATCGCTTCCGGCTCCACGACGTCAGGCTCCACGGCCTCACGCTATTGCCGCGACCGCACAGCCGTTGTGCCAGCATGCCTGCATGTCGAAAGATCTTCCCCCCGACTGCATCCAGGTCGTCATCGAGATTCCGCGTGGCAGCCGCAACAAGTACGAGATCGATCACGAGACGGGTCGTGTCTTCCTCGACCGCCGGCTGTTCACCGCCACCACCTACCCGGCCGACTACGGCTTCGTGCCCGAGACCCTCGGTGGCGACGGCGACCCGCTCGACGCCCTCGTGCTGCTGGAAGACCCGGTCTACCCGGGCGTCTGGGTGCAGGCCCGGCCGGTCGGAGTGCTGTTCATGCACGACGAAGCCGGTGAGGACGCCAAGCTGATCTGCGTCCCGCCGAAGGAACCGCGCTGGCAGGACGTGCACGACCTGGAAGACCTGACGCCGCAGTTGGTGGAGGAGATCCAGCACTTCTTCGAGGTGTACAAGGCGCTCGAGCCGGGCAAGACCTCGTCCACCGCCGGCCTCGCCGGTCGTGAGGCGGCCTGGGAAGAGATCCGCCAGGCCCGCGCCAACTTCATCCCGCACTGAGCGTCGCTCAGACGTGCCGTCAGACGTACGGCACCAGGGTGGGGTCGGCGAACAGCCGCTCCGACGCGTGGATGGTGCAACCGAGCGCGCCAGCGGTGAAGCCGAGCGTGGTCATCTCCACGCGGCACTGCCCGGACTCCGCGAGTGAGTTGGCCCGCATCGCGGCCATCGCCTCGTCCATCACCCACGGCGCCACCTCGGGCAGGAACCCGGCGAGCACGATGACCTGCGGGTTGAACGAGTCGACGATGTTGGCGAGCCCGATGCCGAGCCAGCGACCGAACTTGCGCAACCCTTTGATGGCGACCGGGTTGTTCGCCCTCGCCCGTGCCACCACCGGCGCCACCTTCGCCTCCGGGCTGAGCCGGCGATCGCGGATGAGGCCGGCGGCAAGGTCGGGCACCGCGTCGTAGAGCAGGGCACGCAGGCCGATGGTGGTCTCCCAGCATCCCGAGCTGCCGCACGCGCACCGCAGCCCGCGCGGTTGCACGGTGGTGTGCCCCACCTCGCCGGCGGCTCCGGACGCACCGCGGAACATCGCGCCGTCGATCACGATGCCGGCACCGACCCCGTTCACCGCCAGCAGGTACACGAGATGCGGTGTGCCGGCCACCGCCCCGGCGCGGTACTCGGCCAGCGCCCCCAGGTTGGCTTCGTTGTCGAGACCGATCGGCAGGTCGCTCTCCAGCAGCTCGCCGAGCCGGGCCCGCAGCGGCACGTCGCGCCAGCCGAGGTTCGGCGCGCGCACGACCAGGCCGCGCGCCGCGTCGGTGACGCCGGGCACCGCCACCGTGATGCCGACGACGCGCCTGCCGTCGGACTCGACCGCGTCGATCGAGCGTCGGATCTCCTTGGCCATGATGGGAACCAGATCGTCGAACGCCGTGCTCTCCCGGCTCAGGGGTCGGCGGCGCTGGTAGACGGTGCGTCCGGCCAGGTCGTTGGCCAGCAGCAGCGTGAAGCCGACCTCCAACTCGAGGCCGATGGTGACGACCTTGGAGCCGTCGAGGCGCAGCAGCGTGGCCGGCCGACCCACTCGCTGATCGCTCTCCGGACCCACTTCCTCCACGAGGCCACGATCGATGAGATCGGCCACCAGGCTGGACACGGTGGCTCGCGTGAGGCCGGTGACCGCCGCCACGCCGGCACGGCTGCGTGGCCCTTGGCCGGCGAGGAGACGCAGCACCAACGACAGGTTGTGGCGCCGAACATGGAGATGCTCGACCGGCGCGTCAGCAAGGGTCACACGCGGACTGTAGCGAGGCCGAGGGTCTCCCTCCTGCCACTCGCCGCCGGATCGGCTCAGTGGACTTCGGCAAGCAGTGCGGCGCCGACGGCTCCGGCCCGCTCGCCGAGCTCGGCGAACACCAGCGTGGGGTGCGGGCGCAGATCCGGTGCGTACAGCAACTGGGTGAACCAGCGTTGAATGGGCGCGAGGTAGAGGTCGCCGCTGGCCGCCAGCCCGCCGCCGAGCACGAACGCCTCCGGGTCGAGCACGTTGGCCAGGTTCACCAGGCCGAGTGCCACCCAACGGCCGAACAGGTCGATGACCTGCAGCGCATCGGCGTCGCCCTCGCGCGCCGCTGCCTGCACGTCTTCGCCGCGGACGCGCTCTGCGTCGCCGCCTGCCAGTGCCACCACGCGGCCGAGCCGCTTGCCGACGGCGGCCTCACGTGCCAGCCGCCCGAGACCGGAGCCCGACGCGTAGCGTTCCCAGCACCCTCGGCGCCCACACGGGCACGGCGGACCGTCGGGGTCGACCACCATGTGGCCGATCTCACCGGTGAAGCCGTTGACGCCACGGATGAGGGCACCGCCGGCGACGACCCCACCGCCGATGCCGGTGCCGAGGGTGACCATCACGAAGTCGTGGGCGCCGCGGGCCGCGCCGGTCTTCCACTCGGCGGCAGTGGCGCACGTGCCGTCGTTGTCGACGTGGACGGTGGTGGCGAGCGCGTCGCTGAGCAGCTCACCGACGCGGAAGTTGTGGATGTCGACCAGGTTCGGCGCGGCACGCAGCACGCCCGTGCGCGTGACCAGGCCGGGCACGCCGACGCCGATGGAGTCCCACGGGCCCATCGCACGCGCGAGCTCGGCCAACGTGTCGATGATGGCCTCGGGCCCCTTCGGGGTGGGTCGGCGCTGCTCGTCGACCACTTGCCCGGACGGATCGAGGATGACCCCGAGACACTTGGTGCCGCCGACGTCGATGCCCAGGCGTCGCCCGGTGGTCATGCTTCGGCGCGGATCTTCAGCTCGCGCACGGAGTTGAGGATGCGCACCTCCGCGCGCCGCTTCACGAAACCGGGCAGCGGCACGACCAGCTCGATGGCCAGGTCGTAGCGAGCCTCGGTGCCACCGTCGTCGGTGGGCGTGAAGTGGTACGCACCGTCGATGGTGCGCATGATGTCGCCGCGCAGCATGCGCCAGGCAAGCACGCCGGGCGCCTGCGAGTAGTCGTACGCGAGCGTGTAGTGCGTGCTGCGACCGAGTGCCGACGTGCGGAACTCGACCTCGTTGGGCCGACCCTCCGAGTCGCGCCCACGCACGATCACGTCCTTGACGTCCTTCGCCCACTCGGGGTACCGCTCGAAGTCGATCGCGATCTCCCACACGCGGGCGGGAGCGGCGGCGATGATGGTGGTTTGGGACGCCGTTTCAGCCATGGAGATGTTCTACCCGATCTTGCGGTTGGAGGGTTTCGCCGACGGGTTCACCCGTGGCCCGAACGAACCGTACCTCGCGGCCCATGCACCGTTCATGCCAATGCCGAACATCGGCACCAGCACGCCGAACGCGAGCGCGTTCAGCTGGCTCTCCTCCAGGCCGACCACGCCCACGATGGCGCCGCCGAGCGCCGCCAGCACCTGCACGGCGAGGGCTCCCGACATCGCCCGTTTGACGGGCGTCGGGGCGGTGGGGCCGGTGAGCAGGAACAGGTTGGCGACGCCCACCTCCTCCACCCGAGACCGTTCGAGCGCGTTCGTGTAGGCCCACAGCGAGGTGGCGATGCCGACGGCGAACAGAACCAGCGACACCACGGCGATGAGCACCTGCGCCGGCCGATCACCCCGGAACGGGATGGCGACGGCCAGGGCCAGCAGGAAGACGGCCGTGCCGATCAGGTTCGTGCGTACCAGGCGTGATGTCACCGGATCAGTCTGCCAGCGCACCGAGCGAGCGACCCAGGCGCGCGGCCAACACGTCGTAGGAGAACTCGCGCACGGCACGCTCACGACCGGCGACGCCCATCTCGCTGGCGCGCTGCGGGTCGTCGAGCAGTTGCTCGATGGCCGCGGCCACCGCACGTGGGTCGTCGGGGTGGTGCACCACCAGGCCGGTGACGCCGTCGTCGACCGCTTCCGCGGCACCGCCGGAGTCGCCGGCGATCTGCGGCACGCCGCACGCTGCGGCTTCGAGGAAGACGATGCCGAAGCCTTCCTGCTCGAGGCCGCCCCATCGGTTGCGGCACAGCATCGCGTAGGCGTCGGCGCAGCCGTAGAGGCGCGGCAGGTCGTCGTTGCTCACCCGGCCGAGGAAGCTGACGGGGGCGCCGAGCGACGCGGCGAGGCCCCGCAGGCGCTGGTCGTCGCGACCGCCGCCGGAGATGGCGAGGCGCAGCCGCGGGCGCGACGTCTTCAGCAGCGCGGCGGCGCGGATGGCGGTGTCGAAACCCTTGCGCGGCACGAGTCGGCTGATGCTGACCACCAGCTCCGCATCGTCGTCGATGCCGAAGTCGGCACGCGCGGCGGATCGCTCGTCGGCGGTGAGCGGATGGAACCTCTCGGTGTCGACGCCGGGCGGCACCACCGTGATCGGGAGCGTCCGATCGGCTGCGTGCTCTGCCTCGGCGGCCGGGTAGCCACCGGCGGCGACGATGTGCCGGGCGCGGCGCAACACGTAGCCGAGGGTCTGCTTGCTGAGCGGCAACCGCCCGGGCACCGTGACCTCGGCGCCGTGGAGCACCACGTCGTAGGGCAGCTGCAACGAGGGCCCGACCAGTCCGAGGGGCAGCGCGGGGTCGAGCACCACCAGATCGGCCCCGACCTCGCGGGCCATCGAGTTGATGCGCTGCACCATCCACGGGTGCGGCAGCAGCACCGGCTCACGAGTGCGCTCGATGTGGAAGGCCTGCTGCGCGTCGAACACATCGGCGCCCGCGTAGGGGCTGGTGAGCACGGCGAACGAGTCGGGCGGCAGCCGCCGCCACCACTCCCACAGCAGCGACTGGATGCCACCGATCTTCGGCGGGAAGTCGTTGGTGACGAGGAGGTGCTTCACGGTGCGGCCTGCAGTTCCTGCTGGACGTCGGGGTGCGGGTCGGTGGCGGGCATCATGTGTGTGAGACCCAACCGCCGGGCGGCCCACACGGCGTGGACTCGCAGCATCGGATCGTCGTCCGCAAGGTAGTCGGCCAGCACGTGTTGCACCGCTGCATCAGCGGCATCGCCGATGTTGCCGAGCACCACGAGCGCGTTCCGGCGGATCCATCGCGGGTCGCGATCCGCCAGGTACCAGCGGCCCCACTGGGCCATCAGCTCCTCGTCGCTGCCGGTGAGCATCGGCAGCACGGCCATCCATGCCCTCGCTGCGGCTGCGCCCGGGGCGGCGTGCTTCGGGCCGAACCTGACGGTCGGCGGGCACACCTCCTGACAGTCGTCGCAGCCATAGATGCGGTCGCCCACCGCCGCGCGGAGGTGGCGCGGGATGATGCCGGGCTTCTGCAGCACCCACGCCAGGCAGCGGCCGGCATCGATGACGCCGGGTTCGATGATGGCGCCGGTGGGGCACGCGTCGAGGCAGCGCCGACACGCGGCGCAGCCGTCGGCCACCGGGGTGGCGTTCACCGGCAGCGCCGCGGTGGTGACCAGGCAGCGAAGAACAAACCAGCGGCGGCCGCCGGGGCGCGCCAGGTTCGCGTTTTTCCCAAACCAGCCGATGCCGGCGCGGTACGCCACCTCGCGGTCGACGATGCTGTTGTCGTCGGCGAACGGCACCGCTTTGAACCCGTCGGCACGCAGGCGCGTGGCGACGGCCCACAGCGCGTCGCGCAGTGGTGCGTAGTGGTCGACCCACGCGTACCGGCCGACGCGGGCGGACGCCTCGGCCGGGCGTTCCGGCGTGTCGAGCAGGTACGGCCGGGCCGCGACGAAGACGGACTGCGCACCCTTCACGGCCAGCTGCGGCGTGGTGGAGCGTTCCGGGTTCTTGAACGTGAACTGCATGCCGTCGGTGAGGCCGGCCGCCACTCGCCGGTCGATGGCGTCGCGTGCCCGGTCGAGGACGGCGGCCGAGGCAACCCCGGTGTGCGAGACCCCGAACGGTTGCGTGAGGCCGGTCAGTTCGGCCACGTACGCCGCGTCGGTGACGGGCGAGGGCAACGGTTCAGCACGCCTCACGATGACGCAGCGTAGGCACCAGCCCGGCCGCTGCGAGCAAACGCACTGCGCGCATCTCCGCAGCATCGAACTCGAGGTGCTCGCGCCGCGCCGGCGCCAACAGGTGGGTGACCACGCAATCGGCACAGGCGGCGGTGCCGCTCATCACGCAGGTGTCGCAGGAGATGACGAAGTGGGACATGTCACGCATGGTGACAGAGGGGTGCGACAGAGTGGCCGGAGTCGCGGTCAGCGGCGGTCGTCAGCGGCGGGCGAGCTGCAGGAACACGTCGCTGGCGAGCACGTTGGCACCCGCGGCGCGCACGTCGTTGGCCACGGCCTGGTCGTTGGTGACCACGACCACTGGTCGATCGGGGTGCAGCGCAGCCACTTCCGCACGCAGCACGTCGTCGGCGATCACGCCGTCCGGCGAGTAGCTCACCCGCACCAGCCGCCGACCCGACGCACTGGCGCCCACCACCGAAGCACCGTCGAACACGAGGTGGATGAGCGTGCCCCAACGCCGCGCCAGGTTCTCCGCAGCATCGATGGTGACGTTGCGCTGCTCCGCCAGCGACAGCTTCGGCCAGCCGAGCTTGGCGACGTTGTAGCCGTCGACGAGCACCATCACGTCGGTGGTTCGCAGCAGGTGCTCGCCGGCCGCCTCGCTGTTGCCGTACACACCACCGGGCAGCGCGATGGGCTTGCGGTGCCGGCGCTTCGTCGGCGGGGTCGCGACCCGTGTGAGCGCGAGTGCCTCGCTGAGCAGCATGCGCACTCGCTCCACGTCGGCGATGCCTTCGTGCGCAGCGGCGCGGTCGGCGAGCGCGGCGTCGCGAGCCGCCACCGCAGCAGCGAGCTCGGTGCGCGTGGCGAGCAGCGCCGCTTCCACCGAGCCGGTCTTCTCGGTGGCGGCATCGGCGCCGGCGGCTCGCTTGCGCACCGCGCGTTCCATCTGCTGCAGCTGCTGGCGCACGGCACGGAGCTCTGCTTCCAGCCGCGCGGTCAGCTCCTCGGCCGCGGCACGCGCCGAGCGCTCCGACTGCAGCTGATCGCGCATCGTGCTGACCTCGAGCACCGAGCGCGCGGCTGCGGCCTCTGCCGCCTCACGTCGACGTTGCTCGCGGCGCAGGTCGCCGGCGGGGTCGAGCGCGTCGTCGGCTGCGGCCTGCACCAGTGCCGCGGCCTGCGCGTGCCATCCCTCAGGTCGCACCAGCCACAACATGCCGATCTCGTCGACCAGTTCCTCCGTGGCGACGGACCCGAGCCGGCGGTGGAACCCGTCGTCGGCCTCGACCGCGGAGCGAACCTTCGCCAACGCCGCCGGCGGCAGCTTGTGGAAGCGGAGGAAGGGCTTCAGCCCCGACGGGAACGGCAGCGGCGGACGCAGCTTGGCGCCGGCGGCGGCGATGCCCACCGCGAACTCGAGTGCCGACTGCAACGCGCGGTCCGGCAGCGTGGCCGTGTCGCCGGTGGCGGGGTCAACGGCGTCGGACATACGACGTCAGGCTACCGATGACGCCGTCGAACACCCGTTCTTGACGGCGAACGGGTGTTCGTGGTCAACTGTGCCGCTGTGCAGCGCTCCTTCGACGATCTGGGTACTCCGCTCCACGACGTCACGTTCTGCGTGCTCGACATCGAGACCACCGGCACCGACCGTGGGGGCGACCTGATCACCGAGATCGGTGTGGTCAAAGTGCGGCGCGGCGAGTGCCTGGGCACGATGGCGACACTGGTCAACCCGGGCAAGGCCATCGCCCCCAGCGTCACCGTGCTCACCGGCATCACGCACTCGATGGTGGCCACCGCGCCGCGCATCGAGACGGTGCTGCCCACCCTGCAGGAGTTCGTCGGCGACTCCGTCATCGTCGGCCACAACGTCGGGTTCGACATGGGCTTCATCAACGCCGCACTCCTGCGCAGCGATCGTCCGGCGTTCCGCAACACGGTCATCGACACGCTGCCGCTCGCCCGCCGGCTGGTGCGCGACGAGGTGCCCGACTGCCGGCTGGGCACGTTGGCCAGTCGCTTCCGGCTCGACCACAAGCCCACCCACCGCGCACTCGACGACGCGCTCGCCACCACCGACCTGTTGCACCTGCTGCTCGAGCGCGCGGCGGGGCTGGGTGTGCTGGGTCTCGACGATCTGGTGATGCTGCCGAAGATGGGCGGGCACCCGCAGGCGGGGAAGCTGAAGCTCACCCATCACCTGCCGCGCTCCCCCGGTGTGTACCGCTTCCTCGGCGCCAACGACGAGGTGCTCTACG
>CAZWCU010000154.1:0-10496 GCA_964632715.1 uncultured Bifidobacterium sp.
CGGAAGTGTTCGACGATGGCGTGCAGTTCGGCCAGGTCGAGCGAGAGACCGCGCTCCTTGTTGAGTGCCTGCAGCGCGTCGTCGTCGAGATGGCCGATGGCGACGTGGTCGACCGTCTGCTCGGCGGTGGCGTGCGAGTCGATGAACGACGGCTGCAGCGGCGCGGGCGCCGAGCGCTCGATGACCTGGTTGGCCAGCAGGCGGCGGGCGAGCGTGGCGACCGTGTCGGCCTGCAGGTCGCCGGCCACGTCGAAGTGGCGGCCGGTGGCGACCTCCATCTCGGGGATGTCGCCCACCGTGCGGGCCGCGAGCGACACCGCCATGGCCACCGGGTCGGTGACCCCCGGCAGCAGTTCGGTCTCGATGCCGGTCGTCGGGGAGGTCCAGGAGCCGTGCTGCAACAGCGGGTCGACCAGCACCGCTTCCAGCAGCTTCTGTTGGGTAGCGGTCAGCGGGTCGGCGAACCAGACGACATCGGCGACGTGGATGGCCGTGACCTCGGTGAGCCCGAGGGCATGGGCGTCGGCGAGCAATGCGGCGGCTCGCGGGTCTGGGTCTGCGGTGCGAATGGTGAGACGCGCTCCGGAGGCCACCGCGATGAACCTAGGGGCTGTGGAGGCGGTGCCGCGCCGGTCGCGAACGAAAAGTAAGCGCTGGCCGTGGCGATAGGGTCGAACGCCGTGACCCGCCTCGTTCTTGTCCGCCACGGAGAATCCATCGTCACGGTCGACCGTGTCATCGGCGGGCCGCGCACCTGCTCCGGCCTGTCCCCGCTCGGTCGCCAGCAGGCGCAACGATTGCACGACCGGTGGGCGGCCGCGAGCGAGTTCGACGTCGACGTGCTGATGGCCAGCCAGTACCCGCGTGCCATCGAGACCGCCGAGATCGTGGCGCCGGCGCTGGGCGGCCTGCCCGTCGTCACCGACGACGGCTTCGGCGAGCACGATCCGGGTCCGGAGTGCGACGGTCTCTCCTACGTCGACTTCCTCGAGCGCTACAAGATCGGGCCCGAGGCGTGGGACGCTGCCGACCCGTTCGCCACCACCTTCCCCGGCGGCGAGACCGTCGCCTCGTTCCACTATCGGGTGGGTTCTGCCGTGCGTCGCATCATCGATCAGCACGAGGGCAGGACCATCGTCCTCGCCTGTCACGGCGGCGTGGTCGACGCGGTGCTGCGGCAGGCGTTGAAGGCCCCGGCGATGGGTTCGTTCCAGATCCACACGCTGAACACGTCGATCACCGAGTTGCAGTTGGTCAAGCCCAACCTGTGGCGCCTCAACCGTTACAACGACACCGCACATCTCTCCGGTCTGCCGGCCAGCACCAACCCACCGTTCGTCGACCGGGCCTGACCACTGGTGACCGAGCGCTTCGACGTCGTCGTGGTCGGCGCCGGCTCGGCAGGCGCCGTGGTGGCGGCTCGGCTCAGCGAGACGCCCGGGCGCAGCGTGCTGCTGCTCGAGGCCGGTCCCGATCACGACTCCGCGCACACGCCACCGTCCATCAGCGGGCCGTCGTTCGTGGCCGCCATGGAGGAGCCGGGCCGGGTCTGGCCGCACCTGATGGCGCGGCGCACGCCCGCGCAGGGTGAACGCCACTACGTGCGGGGGAGAGGGGTCGGTGGGTCGTCGGCCATCAACGCGATGGTGGCACTGCCCGGCGAGCCCGGCGACTACGACGCATGGGAGCGCGACTTCGGGTGCGCCGGGTGGTCGTGGGCCGATGTCGAGCCATGGTTCGAGCGGCTCCCGGTGCCGCGGCGCGTGGCGACGCCTCGCGAGACCGGGCCGATCGCACGGGCGATGTTGTCGGCAGAGCCGACCGCGGAACCGGCCGCGCTCACCCGTCATGGCGACGGCCGGCGGGCGTCGGTGAACGACGTCTACCTGCAGCCGGCGCGCGAACGGAGCAACCTCGTCGTGCGCGGCGACTCGCTCGTGGACAGGGTGCTGATCGAGGGTCGCCGGGTTCTCGGAGTCGTGCTGACCGACGGCAGTGCCATCGAGGCCGGCAGCGTCGTGGTGTGCGCGGGGACCATCCACTCACCGGCGATCCTGCTGCGCAGTGGGATCGACCGACCCGGCATCGGCCTCGGGTTGCAGGACCACCCGTCGTTCCCGATGGCGATGATCCTGCACGAGGCGCCGTCGGAACCCGCGACGCTGGTTGCCGTGTCGGCGCTCCTCCGGTCGGGGTATCGGGTGCATCACGACCTGCAGGTGCTGGCGATGGACATCGTCGACCACGCGATGCCCACGCTCGGTCTGCTGATGGGCGCAGTGATGCAGGTGCACTCCCGTGGCGAGGTGCGACTCGCATCGCCCGATCCGACGGTCGACCCGATCGTCGAGTTCCACATGCTCAGCGACGACCGCGATCTCCTCGCGCTGCGCGCCGCAGCCGCGCTCACCGAGCGGCTGGCGCTCAGCCACTCGATGGCCGCGGTGGCCGTGCCGGCACCGTACGACACCACCGATGCGGCGCTGCTCGCCGGGGTGGGCGACTACGTGCACGCGTCCGGAACGTGCCGCATGGGTGCGGTGTCGGACCCGCTGGCCGTGGTCGACCCGCGTGGTCGAGTCATCGGTTACGAGGGTCTGCTGGTGTGCGACGCGTCGGTGATGCCGGCCTTGCCGCGGGCCAACACACACCTGCCGACGGTGATGATCGCGGAGCGCATGGCCGACATGTTCGTCGCCGCGACCTGAACCACTCAGCGGGCGTGTTCGGCCAGGGGGAAGATGGTCGGCCAGTCGGCCGCTTCGGTGAGCAGCGCGTCGCGTTCGGCGGGCGACAACGGCTCGTACTCCGCTGCGGCGGCCAGTTGCAGCGGCAGCACGTCCACGTCGCCGGTGGTGCAGAACGCGTGCACGCCCGGCGTGCCGAGCGTGAAGCGCACACCGCGGGCCACCGAGGCGGCGTCGGTGAACGGCTCGTACCAGGTGGTGGAGGTCTTGTCGCGTCCGGCCCATGGCCGGTGGGCTCCGGCCTTGATGGCCATCACCGCCACGTCGCGCACGGCTGCTTCGGCGAGGAGTGCGGCCAGGTCGGCCGCGTACTGCGGGTTGGCGAGCGCTCCGGGGTAGACCGGCAGCATCACGCTGTCGAGGTCGAAGCGGCGCACGGCTTCCAGCTGTGCGGCGGCGGTGCCGAAGTCGTGACCGGTGATGCCGACGAAGCGGGCGAGGCCTTCGTCGCGGGCCTTCAGGATGGCTTCGATGGCGGGGCTGCGCCGGTCGAGCTCGGCGAGATCGGTGACGCCATGCGCCTGGTAGAGATCGAACTGCGTGCAGCCGAGACGTTCGAGCGAGCGCTCGAGGTGAGCGCGCACACCGTCGGGGTTGGTGCGGTCCGACTTCTCACCGATGAACAACCGGTCGCGCACCGCCGGCACCAGCGGGCCGATCACGAGCTCGGCGTGACCGTACGAGGGCGCGATGTCGAGGTGGTTCACGCCGGCCTCGAGTGCAGCGTGGAAGTGATGCTCCGCGACCTCCGGTGTGGCGTCCCAGAACGCGGCGGCGCCGAGGATGGCGAGTGACGAGTGGTGGTCGGTGCGGCCGAGTCGACGTGTTGCGATGTGGCTCATGCGCGAACTGTACGCCCGCTGGTTCGCGTGCGCAGTACGGCGTGGTAGGAACGCGACATGTCTTTCGAGAAGGGTCTTCACGAGCTCGACCAGCAGTGTTTCGCGTACCTGCAGCCCGACGGCAGCTGGGGTTGGAGCAACGCCGGCCTGGTGGTGGGCGACGGTGCCTCACTGCTCGTCGACACGCTGTTCGACCTGCCGCTCACCGCCGAGATGCTCGCGTCGATGGCGCCGGTCACTGCGGCCGCGCCGATCGGCACTCTGCTCAACACGCACGCCAATGGCGACCACTGCTATGGCAACCAGCTGGTGGAAGGCGCCGAGATCATCGCCTCCGACGCCACTGCGCACGAGATGACCGAAGTGCCGCCGGCGATGTTGCACGCGCTCAACACGGCTCCCGGTGAGGTCGGCGAGCTGTTCCGGCACTTCTTCGGTGCGTTCCAGTTCGACGGCATCGAGGTGACGATGCCAACCCGCACGTTCACGGGCCGGCTCGACGTGGAAGTCGGGGGGCGCCTGATCGAACTGATCGAGGTCGGCCCGGCGCACACGCGTGGCGACACCATCGCCTACGTGCCCGACGCGAAGACCGTCTACACCGGCGACATCCTGTTCATCGGCGGCACCCCCATCGTGTGGGCCGGCCCGCTGACCAACTGGGTGGCGGCCTGCGACCTGATGCTCGGGATGGATCTCGACACGGTGGTGCCCGGCCACGGCCCGCTCACCGACAAGGCCGGCGTCGCCGCGGTGCGCGACTACCTCGCGTTCGTCGACTCCGCGGCGCACGAACGCCACGCCGCCGGCATCGACGCCTGGGAAGCTGCCCGCGACATCGCTCGCGAGATCGGAGCCCGCGACGACTTCCGCGGCTGGAGCGAGTTCGGTCGCATCGCGGTCAACGTCGACACCGCGTACCGGTCGTACGACCCCACCTACGTGGCCCCGAACGTGGTCGAGCAGTTCCGCCGCATGGCCGAGCTCGAAGGCTTCCTGCCCGCCTGACCATCCGAGTGCCAGACGACCATCCGAGTGCCAGGCGACCATCCGAGTGCCAGCCGACCATCCGAGTGGCAGACGCACCCCCGTCGGGACGCTGCCACTCGGATGGATCGCCGACGAGTGCACAGAGCAGCGGGCCGCGATCAGGCGGCGGGCGGGAGGCGATGGCGGAGATGGTCGGCGATGGCGGAGATCGTCGCCGCGTGTGCGCCGGGTGCCGCGACGAGTGCAGGCAGCGCGATCGGCCACACCGACGTGACGCCCTTCACCACCGTCGGTCGCATGCGCACGCCCCAGCTGCAGCCGACGAAGCACAGCACGCCGCGCACTGCCACCTCGGGGAACGCGTCGCCGAGCGCGTTGCGCACCACGTCGACCTGAGCGAGCACGCCGTCGACGACCGCGGTGCAGTCGCGTCCGTGCACGTACAGCTGCTCGTCGGCGCGACCACGCGGGCGGCGCCGTTCGACGCGCCCCTCGTCCTTCCTGGCGATCACCACGTACACGCCGCCAGGCCCGACGACGAGGTGGTCGATGGTCGCCGCCGAATCCGGTGCGCGGCGGTCGTGCAGCACCTCGACACCTCGCGTGGAGTTGAGCACCTCGGTCACTCTGCGGTCCCCGCCGGGCGTGCGCGTGATCACCTGACCGCCGGACACCTCCGCTCGTTGGTCGTCCATCAGCCGCCCTCCCGTCGAGGTGAGCGCAGCGGTGAGGCTCGCGCTCACTCCAATGATCGGCGCTGCATCCCCGAGGCTTGAGGAGTTCGGCGGCCACGCACCCGCGCGGCGGTCACGAGGCAGCGGGGTCGTAGCGCTCGACGGCCTTGAACTTCGATGGCTTCTTCGGCTTGGTCCGGTCGGCGATGCTCTTGCGGATGGCGAACACCCAGCCGACGGCGACACAGACGGTGAAGATGAACCACTGGATCGCGTAGCTGAGGTGGGGGCCTTCGCCCAGCTCGGGGAACGCGATCGGCTGCATCGTCGACGGCTCGGCAGGCGACGACTGCAGCAGTTCGAGGTACACGGGCGCGAGCGCCTGGTCGAACTGCTGAGCGAGTGCCTCCAGGTCGACCCGCCGGATCTCGGAGAGCTGCTGCGAGCCGTCGTCGCTGGTCTGCCCGGTACCCGCGCGTTGGCCTGCCTTGACTCTCGCGAGCAGCTGCACCTCGCCCGTCGGCGGCGCGGGCAGCGCGGAGCCTGCCGCCACGAACCCGCGGTTGACGATGACGAGTGAGCCGTCGGCGAGCTGAAGTGCGTTCACCGCATCGCGCCCGTTGAGACCGTCCTGGCTGACGTTGACCACCTCGAACTGCGGCGTCGTCAGGTACACGCCGGTGACCTCGACCCGACGGTACGCCTGATCGTCGAGATGGTCGGGCTCGACGGCCAGCACGTCGGCGAGCGGGGCGACGTCGGCATCGGTGTTGGTGGTGACCTGCGCGTTGAACGCCTGCTTCTCGTCGAGCCGACGCAACTGCCAGAAGCCGAGGCTGATCATGCCGACGATCGTCGCGGCACACAGCAGGTGGAAGCCGATCCATTTCGGCGACAGCAGGAACTTGTACATGCGCCGCCGACGGTAGCGGCAGCGCGCGTGAGTTGCCTCGTCAGCTCCGACGCTCGAGGCTGCGAGTCAGGTGCGGTCCCAGAGCATGCTCGACGGCTGCGCCGGGTCGAGCAGCACCGCGGCCGGTGACTGCCGGTCGATGTGGCCGATCAGGCCCTTGAACACGCCGAACCCGCACAGCTCCCGCAGTGCCGGGCTGAATCCCCGTGCCGTCGCCAATGGGATGCCCAGTTGCTGGTTCTCCTGTTGGCGGATGAAGCCGGCGCAGTAGTTCATCGCCAGGCCGCGTCGACGCTGGCCGGTGGTGTTGGCGCCGCCGCCGTGCCACAGCCCGCCGTCCCACACCAGGATGCTGCCGGCGGGCATCTCGGCGCAGATGCTCTCGTAGTGCTGCCCGTAGACGGGGGAGTGGTCGGCGAGGTGGCTGCCGGGATGATGCGCGTGGCACCGTTGGCCTCGGTGAAGTCGGTGATGGCCCACATGCTGTTGGCCGTGACCGCGCGGTGCGGCTTGGGGATGGGGATGACCTGGTCGTCGGCGTGGATCGGCTGCGCGACTTCTCCGGGATGGATGGTGATCGACGACAGGCTGCTGACGAGGCAGCCGTCGCCGAGCAGGTGCTGCATCAGCGGCAGCACTGCCGGGTGCACCGGCACCTGCTCGTACAGCGCGCCGTGGGCGAGCAGGTTGTACACGCGAGTGGTGGCCCTGCCCTCGAAGCCGTTGCTGGCGAACTCGACGTGCAGTTCGCGTTCCAGGCGGTCGATGTCGTCGTGCAGCGCTGCCGCAGTGGCGGCATCGAACGCGTCGAGGAGGATGGTGTAACCGTCGCGATCCAGTCGTTCGCGATGCGCGGTCAGGTGTTCGAGCGTGTCGCTCATCCGCCCACTGTGCCAGACGCCACAGCACACGGCTACGGTCGTGCGCGATGGCCCCCGAAGAGATCACCTCCGAATGGCTCAGCCGCGTGCTGGGCGCCGACGTCACGATCACCGCCGACCAGCGCATCGGTGACGGGCTGGTCGGCATGAACGTGCGCTACTCGCTCGACGTTCCCTCCGGCTCCGACCTGCCGACCTCACTCATCGCCAAGCTGCCGTCGCCCGACCCCACCAGTCGCGCCACCGGCATCGCGCTGCGCAACTACGAGCGCGAGGTGAAGTTCTACGAGCACATCGCGCCCACCGTCGACATCCGCGTGGCCCGCTGCTTCCACGGCGAGTGGCACGAGGCCGACGGCGACTTCGTGCTGCTGCTGGAAGACCTGTCGCCCGCCGAGCAGGGCAATCAGATCACCGGCTGCAGTGCCGAACTGGCCGAGCGGTCCGTGCTCGAGCTCGCCCGTCTGCACGGTCCGCGCTGGGCCGACCCCGCGCTCGACGACATCGAGTTCCCCTCGCGTCCCACGCCGGGCGATGCCGGCCAACTGCAGATGATGTGGGGGCTGTTCCTGGGCGGCTTCCTCGGCACGTACACGAAGTACCTCGACGCCGAGTCGGTGGGTCTCATCGAGCGCTTCGGCGAGAAGATCCCCGCGTGGGTGGAGGGTCGCACGTTGCCCAACACCGTCACCCATGGCGACTACCGGCTCGACAACCTGATGTTCGCCTCCGCCGACGGCGGCTATCCGGTGGCAACGGTCGACTGGCAGACGCCCGGGCACGGCCCGGCGAGCGGCGACGTCAGCTACTTCCTCGGTGCCGGGCCGCTGCCGGAGGTTCGCCGCGAGATCGAGCGGCCGCTGGTCGACCGGTATTGCGCGGCGCTCGCGGACTACGGCGTCGACGTCGATGGCCAGGAGATGTGGCAGCAGTACTGCCGCGACGCGTATGCGGGCGTCATCATGGCGGTGGTCGCGTCGCAGATCGTCGGCGGCAGCGATCGCAGCGAGGCGATGTTCGCCGCGATGGCCACACGTCACGCCCGTCATGCGCTCGACCTCAACGCCGAAGCGCTCATCTGACCTGCGCGTGCTCCGGTTCGTCGACCTCGGCGAGCGCCGGTGAGGGGTGGTCGAGGCGTGCGGTCAGTGCGAGCAGCACGATGCCGAACGCGACCGCGAACGAGCGGTACGTGAACCATGAGTGGACGAGAGTGTGCTGGCGCATCACCACGTGCCAGCCGAACGGGATGACCGCCGGCGCGGCGATGAGCAGACGGCGTTGCCAGGTGGATGCGATGTCGCCGCGGCGCATCACCGTCGTTGCGGTGATCGCGAGGAGGACGACCACGACCACCACGATCAACGGTTCGTTCCACCACTCGTTCCACGCCCTGCTCAGGCCCGCGAGCCTGGAGTTGCCGAGTCCGCTCACCTCGCCGTTCAGTCGTTCCTCGGTCTTGTTCGAGATCTCCTCGCGCACCGTGTCGAAGCCGATCACGAATGCGGCGATGAGCCACTTGCTCGCCCACATCCAGCCGAACCCGACGATCCACCCGATGGCGCTCGCCGCACTTCGTCGAAGTGCGTCGGCCGAGCGCTCGGCACCGACCGCGACGATCGCGGCGCTGCACGCGACGAGTGCCCACGAGGCGTCGGGGTTGGTGAGGTCGGCGAAGAACAGCGAGGCGGCTCCCGCCGCGAAGGCCGCCGCTGCGTACGCCTCGACCGGTGAATCGGGGCGCAGGTACCGCAGCATCAGCGCCGCGCCGGCGACCGCGACGATCATGCCGATCGCGTGCACCAACGCACCCGGCAGATCGATGTAGTCGGTGGTGAGGAGCAGTGGCGCCAGCGCCATCAGCGCCGCGCCGCGGCCGACCCGGCGACCGAGTGCCACCGCGAACGCGATCGTCACGGCCCCCAACGCCATCGCCGCCAGGAGTCGGGATCCCGCCACGCCGAAGATCGCGACCGATGGTCGCAGCACCACGGCGCTCCCGTTCCAGTAGCGGTAGTAGTCGTACGATCGCTCGAGTGGTTCGCCCTGCGCCCACGCCAGGATCATCGGCACCGCCCACTCGCAGCGACCCAACGACGGGCTGCGCACCGCGGACTCGAAGGTGCTCATGCCGTCCGGGGCTCCCAACCCCACGGTCATCCGCTTGCACTCGCTGAACCCGTCGAGGCGGCCGCCTGTGAGGCCGACTCGATACGAGTCCTCGGTGATCGTTCCGTCGACGATCGCGTCGTGGATCTGCTCGGTCACGAACCTGTCGGGAATGCCGTCGGCCACCACGACCAGCGTCAATCCGACGAGGGGGAACCCGAGCACGAGGCCGCACCACCGTACGAGGGGCGATCGGGTCCACATGCTTCGAAACTCTTCCACAACGGATACCGTCGGGGGAGTGAGGGACCTGCCCGATTTCCACATCCCGCATGCCGAGAAGATCGAGTGGATGATCGAGACCCACGGCTGGGCGATGGAGCCGGTGGCGGCGCGTCTCGACACCGATCCGCCGCTGGCCGGCTACGTCTACACCATCGGGTATCCGGAGGCCTTCGGCTTCCCGGAGGTGGTGGTGTTCGGCCTCACACCGTCCACCGCACGCGGTCTGTTCGACATGATCGCCGACCTGTTGCGTGGTGGCACCGAGATCCCGATCGGGGTGGAGGTGACCGGGCTGTTCGACAACGAACTGCGCAGCATGTTCGCTCCCGTCGGAGCCGAGATGGTGGTCGAGTTGCTCGGCACCGCGGTGGCGTGGCGTCGAGGGGCACCGTTCGAGGCGGTGCAGCTGCTGTGGCCCGACCGCAACGGTTTCCTGCCCACCGAGATCGGCTTCGACCGGCGGATGGTGCTGGCGCAGCCGGTCGTAGCCTTGACACCGTGAGTGCCCTGCCCCTCCTGGTGTTCGACGGCGACTGCGCGTTCTGCTCGTCGTCGGTGCGGTGGGCCGAGCGTCACATCGGCCGCATGCCGCGCACGCAGCCGTACCAGTTCGCCCCGCTCGACGAGCTCGGCCTCACTGCCGAGCAGTGCAACGCCGCGGTGCAGTACGTGGCCCGCGATCGTCAGGTCTACTCCGCGCACGACGCCGTGGCCGCGCTGTTGCTCGGCGCCGGCAAGGGCTGGTGGCTGCTCGGCGCGCTGATGAAGGCTCCCGGACTGCACTGGCTCAGCGGCGTCGCCTACCGCTGGGTGGCGCGCAACCGTCACCGCCTGCCCGGTGGCACCGCCGCCTGCGCCCTCCCGCAGCGCTGAAGCCCCCGCCGACCACGGCGTCGACGCGCACCGGATTTCAGGGTCTGGTCCTATGAATCCCACATTCAGTGTGGGTGTGATGTGACCAGACGGGGTCAGGCGGTGAGGGTGCGGAGCTCGTTGAGCTCGGCGGCGAGCTCGTCGAGGGCGGCAGGGTCGTTGCCCTGCAGTCGGATGCGACG
>CAZWCU010000155.1:0-10386 GCA_964632715.1 uncultured Bifidobacterium sp.
GCTCGACCCGTTGGCGCCCACCACGGTCGACCCGAACCTGCCCACCACCACCGCTCCGCCCAAGCCCGAAATCGTGATGCCCGAGGGTGAGGTCACCGAGCTGAAGGTCACCACCATCACCGAAGGCACGGGCACGGGCGCCGCCACCGGCGACGCCGTCGAGGTGCACTACCTCGGGTACACCAGCGTCGATGGCGTCGAGTTCGACAACAGCTACGACCGCGGCGCGCCCATCCCGGTCACCCTCGGTGCCGGTGGCGTCATCGACGGCTGGGAGCAAGGCCTCCTCGGTCTGAAGGTCGGCGGTCGGTACCAGATCGACATCCCGGTCGACCTCGCCTACGGCCCCGATGCCGCGGCCAACGGTCGCCCGGCCGGTGCGCTCAGCTTCATCGTCGACATCATGTCGATCACGCCCGCTGCCGGCGCCTGATCCCAGCTCCGGCTCGCCGGGTCCGCGACCCTCATGTCAGGACAGGTCCAGGTCAGGGCAGGTCGCCGTGCACTTCCACGTCGCCGACCAGCTCCCAACCGCCGGCGGTGTGCACCAGCGCGTCGCCGGTGCGCAGCACCGCGAACGCGGTGTTGGCCAGCTTGCGGGTGCGGTGCAGTCGCTCGGGCGACCAGTCCTCCGCTTCGGTGACCAGTGCCAGGTTGGCGATGAGCCCGAGACCGAGGGTGTAGGCACCGCCGCGAGGGTCCACCATCGGGTCGCACATCGCCGCTGCGCTGCCGCCGCTGGCCGCGACGAGCCCACCGTTGTTCAACACATCGGTGAGGGCGTCCCACAGCGGGGTGTTCTTCAGCACGCTGCGCAGGTGGAGTGGCTGGTCGCCGACGAAGTACACGGCCTTCGCGTTCCGCACGATCGCTGCCGAGGCCTCCTCGAGCGCCTCACCGCGCCGCATCACCATCAGCGCCTCCACGTCGACGCCGAGCCGCTCGCCCCACCCCATCGCAGCGACGATCAGTCGTTCCGGGTGCTCGAACGCATCGGCCGTCGGGAGCACCACCACTCGAGTGGCCGCCACCGAAGCCAGCAGGCGCCGGTCGAGGTCGTCGTTGTCGGTGAACGGGCCGCCGCCCTGCAGTGCAATGGTGCCGCTCATGAGTACACCGCGTCGAGGGAAGCGCGCAGGGTGGTGACCAGCAGGTCGATCTCGCTGTCGGTGATGATAAACGGCGGGGCGACCATCACCGCGTCGGCGACCGGACCCGAGCCGGCGGGGTACACCCACATGTCGCGGTCCATCGCGGCTTGCACGACGGCGTCGCGGTTGCAGCGAAGTTCGAGGCCGTAGAACATGCCGCGACCGCGGATGTCGACCACGGCCGGGTGCTCGCCGAACTCGTCGCGCAGCCGCCGACCGAGCACGGCGCCCTGGGTGGCGGCACGCTGCACCAGCTGCTCACGGCGCATGATCTCCAGCACCTTCGCACCCGCCGCACAGGCAGCGTCGTTGCCGGTGAACGTGAAATACATGAAGCCGGAACCTTGCAGCGTGTCGACGACTTCGTCCCGGGCAGCCACCGCGCCCAGCGGCACATAGCCTCCGCCGAGCCCCTTGCCGCCGACGATGACATCGGGGACCAGCGGGAAGTGCTGGTGGCCGAAGTTCAACCCGGTGCGGCCGTAGCCGGTCATCACCTCGTCGGCGATGAGCAGGATGTCGTGCTCGCGGCAGGCCGTGGTGACCACCTGCCAGTACTCGTCGCTGGCGGTGAGACACGCGCCCGCGGCGCCGGTGATCGGCTCGACGATGAAGCCGGCGATGGTGGCCGGGTCTTCCTGCTCGATCACCTTCAGCACCTGTTCGGGGTCGTCCCACGGCACTTTCGGGAACGGCAGCAGCAGCGGTTCGTAACCCTTCTGGCGGGCGAGGTGGCTGGCGGCGGCCATCGTGCCGGTGGTCATGCCGTGGTAGCTGGGGTGGCGACCGATGACCTTCCACCGGTCGGCGCGGCCCTTGCCCAGCTGGTAGGCCCGGGCCAGGCGCAGCGCGGAGTCGGTGCTCTCGCTGCCGCCACTGGTGAAGAACACATGGTTGAAGCCCTCGGGCAGCCAGTGCTCCACCAGCTCGTCGCGCAGGGCCAGCCGGCTGGGGGTGGGCCACAGCGGCACGACGTAGCCCATCGGCATCACCGCAGCCGCGGCCTCGGCCACCTCGGTACGGCCCCAGCCGATGTTGCCGACGATGGCGCCACCGGCGGCGTCGAGGATGCGTCGCCCGTCGTCGGCCACCAGGAACACACCGTCGCCACTGACGATGGTGGGGTAGTCGGCGCCGCCGCCGGGGAGGAACGTGTAGCGATCCGTGTTGGACGTCATGGTGCGAGTATCGCGCCGCTCGGGCACCGCATCGCACTCGACACAGGGATCATGCCTGGTTGTAGGGGCCCGACTCGGGCGGCTGCCAGTCGGCCAGGTTGTGGCGGAACATCACGCTGAGCCGCGGGCCGGCGACGCTGGCCACCTTGGGCACGCAGTGCTCGAAGTCGTGCTGGCACGAGCCGCCCATGACCAGCAGATCGCCGTGACCGAGCTGCCAGGCGCGCGAGGCGCCGCCCTCCTTTGATCGCATCTGGAACGTGCGCGGCGCGCCGGTGCTGAGGATGGCCACCACCGGATCCTCCTGGAGGTAGCGCTCGCGGTCCGCGTGCCAGGCGACCGAGTCGCGCCCGTCGCGGTAGAGGTTGAACCCGATGGAGTCGAACGGGCGCGAGTAGTGACGGGTGAGTGCCATGCGCGCCTCGTCGAGCACCGGCAGCGGCTCGGGCTGGCCGCCGACCGGGCTCCACCACGCAGTGAGCCGCGGCTCGGGCAACCGGCGGTGGTACATGGTGACCTCGCGCTGGCGCCACGGCAGCTTCGACACCAGCTCGGCGAACACCAGGTCGGCCCCGCTGAGCCAGCGCGGCACGTGGTCGACCCACGCGGTGGGCGACAGCTGCGTGCGGGTGAGACCGCTGAACCCGGCGTCGATGCGGGGCTCTTCGAACGCGAACAGGCACTGCTGCCAGATGAGATCTGCGTCGGCTGCGAGCGGGGCCGGGTCGAGAGAGGTCATGCGCCCCATGATGTCGCGGCGAACACACGTTCGCAACACTTTTCTGTCCCTGCCTCGGCTGACCGAGCGCTGCAGCGGCCAGCATGTGGCCTTCGGGAAGCTTTTCATCACGGCATCCGTGATGAAAGGCTTCGCGAACTCCGCATCGCCGCTCGTCCCGATCGACGCTCCCTTAGAGTCGCCGTGTGCCGTTCGAGATCGAGTCCGCCGACGACCCACGTGTCGCCGAGTTCGTCGGGTTGCGCGACCGCGCCGAGCATGCCGACTACTTCATCGCGGAGAGCAAGCTGGTGGTCTCGCGGCTCATCACGTCGCGGTTCCGGGTGCGGTCGTTCCTGCTCACCACTCGCCGCTACGAGCAACTGCGCGACCTCATCGACCCGGTGCGCGTGCCGGTGTACCTGGCGTCGAAGGAGATGATGCAGGAGATCGCCGGGTTCAACGTGCACCGCGGCGTGCTCGCCTCTGCCTCGCGCAGGCCGAACCCGACGCTGCCCGACGTGCTCGCCGGCGCCCGGCGCGTGCTGGTGCTCGAGGGTTCGAACGACATGGAGAACATCGGCGCCGTCGCCCGATCGGCACGAGCGCTCGGCTTCGACGCACTCGTGCTCGATCCCACGTGCGCGGACCCGTACTCCCGCCGCGCGGTGCGCGTGTCGATGGGCGAGATCCTGCACCTGAAGGTGCATCGCTGCCCCAATTGGCCGTCGCCGCTGCAGTACATCGCCGACGCGGGCTTCGAGACGTGGGCGCTCACGCCCGACCCCGCGGCCAACAACCTCTACGACATGGGCATGCCCGAGAAGGTGGCGTTGGTCGCCGGTGCCGAAGGGCCGGGCCTCACCGACGAAGCACGCGCGCTCACCGGTTTCGACGTGCGCATCCCGCTGCACGGCGGGGTCGACTCGCTCAACCTCGGTCATGCCCTCGCCATCGCGATGGCAGCCACCTCGCCGCCGGTCGCCTGATCCGTCACTCCCCCGTCCGTCACTCCGGCGGCACGCACCGCTCACCGACGAACGAGGCGCGCGGACGGAAGCGCAGCGGCCGTTCCTCGTACTCCTCCATCGCGTGAGCCAGCCACCCGGCGATGCGGGCCGAGACGAAGATCGCCTCGCCGGCATCGTCGGGCATGTCGCCGATCATGCCCAGTGCCGCCAGCGCGAGGTCGACGTTGGGCGGCGGCAACCGTCGCTGAGTCGCCGCGGCGATCACCTCGTCCACCGCTCGCAGCGCCGGGTGCGGGCCGGCGTCGCGCAGCATCTGCAGCAGCACCACCGCTCGCGGGTCGCCCTTCGGGTAGAGCACCTGGCCGAAGCCGGGCACGCGCCCGTCGAGCTCGAGCGACATGCTCACCGCACCGCGCGCCGACGTGTGCGCGGCGTTGGCGAGCAGCCGACGGCAGCGACGGCTCTCGCCGCCGTGCATCGGCCCACTGATCGTTCCGAGCCCGGCAGCCACCACGCCGTGCGGGCCGGCGCGAGTGCTGGCGGCCACTCGCGCAGCCAGCGTGCTGGCGGCCATCTCGTGGTCGGCCATCAGCACCATCGCCGCATTGAGTGCACTCATCAGCGGAGGCGTCGCGCGTCGCGGCGAGAGCCGGGCCCAGAGCCGGCCGGCGATGGACCCCCGCACAGCGACTCCGTCGTCGAGCATCAGGCGCGGGCAGCGCCCGTCGCCGCGCACGGGCAGCGAGTCGACGATGGTCGCGATCAGTTCGCGGCCGGTGGCTGTGACCGAGCTGAGTCCGCGCCGGTCGCGCGAGCCGAGCGCGGCGTGCGCGGCGAGCAACCGCTGCCGATCGTGGACGGTGTCGTTGCCGCGGTGCATGAACGACTCGATGTCGATCTGGTGAGTCGGCCACGACGGAGACGTCGCCGGCAACTCGCCGGTCCACAGCAGCTCCGCCACCTGCTCGAAGGTGACCGCTCGCGCCAGCAGGAATGCGTCGTGGCCGCGGAAGCGGATGGCGTGTCCGTCGATCTCGGTGATGCGGGTCTCGATCTCGATCTCGAGCGAGCGGTGCCGGCTGGCCTCGCGTGGGCGGCCGCGCAGCGCGAGCGTCTCCACGTCGGATGCACGGAACCGGCTGGTGCGATCGACCGGGTCGCGGTGGCTGGCGAGCAGGCCACGGCTCACGTACGCGTAGATGGTGGCGGGCTTGACGCCCAGCCTGCGGGCGGTTTCGGGGGTGGTCAGCCACTGCACGACGTTGACCATAATCAACATTGATCACGAATCTCGCCGGAGGCAGTGTGGTGCACATGGCTTCGATCGACTCGTTGATGACCTCCCCGCCCGTCACCGCGCTGGTGAGCGAACCGCTCACTGCGGCCGTCCGCCGCATGCACGACCACCGCGTCGGGTCGGTGGTGGTGATGGAAGGGAGCCGTGCGATCGGGATCGTCACCGAGCGCGACGTGCTGCGCGCCGCAGCCCACCCGCTCGCTGAGCAGTCGGTGGGCGCGGTGATGACGGCACCGGTCGACACGGTCGACGTCACCACACCGCTGCCCGACGCACTGGCGCTGATGCGCGAGCGCGGTTACCGGCACATGCCGGTCACCGATCACGGCAACCCGGTGGGCGTGGTGTCGCTGCGCGACCTGATGCGCGTGGCGTCGATCGGGCCGGCGGAAGTGCCCCGCGGGCTGAAGGGCGTCGTGGTCGCGGACACCGAAGTGGGCGACGTGCGCGGCAGCGAGGGCTTCTACCACTACCGCCAGTACTCGGCCGTCGAGCTCGCCGAGCGCCGGCCGATCGAGGACGTGTGGCGCCTGATGATCGACGGCGCGCTGCCCACGTCGACGGCCGAGCGTGCAGCCTTCATCGACGAGGTGGCGCCGTTGCGCACCATCTCGCAGTCGGTCCTCGACGTGCTGCCCGCCATCGCCGCGGTGAGCGAGCCGCTGCAGGGCCTGCGCACCGCGCTCTCGCTGGCCGCTGCGGACCGCCGTCTGCAGCCGGTGATCGACATCGACGGCGCACAGCGGCGCGACGACGCGCTGTTCCTGTGTGCCATCACGCCCACACTGCTGTGCGCGTTGCATCGCCTACGGCTCGGGCAGGAGGTGGTGGCACCACGCGCCGACCTCGGCTACGCGGCCAACTACCTGCACATGCTCACCGGCGAGGAGCCGACCGCGGAACACGCACGCGCCGTCGAGCAGTACCTCGTCTCCACCATCGACCACGGTTTCAACGCATCGACGTTCACCGCCAGGGTCGTCGCATCGACGGGCGCCGACATGGGAGCCTGCGTGGTCGCCGCCATCGGTTCACTCAGCGGTCCGCTGCACGGTGGCGCACCCAGTCGCGCGCTCGCGCTGCTCGACGAGATCGGCTCGCCCAATCGCATCGAGGAGGTCGTGGCACCGATGGTGGAGCGCGGCGACAAGATCATGGGCTTCGGGCACGCGGTGTACTCCACCGATGATCCAAGGTCGGTCATGCTCCGCGGCGTGGCGCGACGCATCGCCGGCGACGAGTCGTCGCGTCAGCTCGTCGCGTTCGCGGAGGCCACCGAGGCCGGAGTGATCGACGTGCTCGACCGACTCAAGCCCGGTCGTCACATCCGCACCAACATCGAGTTCTACGCGGGCGTCGTGATGCAGCTGTGCGGCATCCCGCCGGAGATGTTCACGCCCACGTTTGCGTCGAGCCGTGTGATCGGGTGGTGCGCGAACGTGCTCGAGCAGGCAGCCGACAACAAGATCATCCGGCCGAGCGCTCGCTACATCGGGCCGCCCCCTCCGCACGCCGTGCCGGCGATGACCTGACGCCGGAGCGCGGTCCCCACGCACGGTTACGCTGAGGCATCCGAACCTCACCGCGTTTCACCGTCTCGGCTGCGGCCTGGCTCGTCGGTGTCTCGCTGATGCTGTTCGTCGGGTATCGCACGGTGCTGCGCCAAGCCGATGCGACGACCACGGCCAACACGGGTCGCGCGGCCACCACCGACAACTGGCTGGAGTCGCTGCAGGTGCCGAACCCGTCGGCCACCATCGAGGCGGTGCTGGCCGCCGACGTGCCGGTCGACCAGGCCATCTTCCTGATCGGGCCGGACGATGATCCACATCTCACCATCACCCACTTCACGATCAGCACGCTCGCCTGGCCGCGCCAGGTCGGGCTGATCCGCTGTCGCACGGGCGACGCGAGCGACATCACGGTGCCGACGTCCGACGAGGTCGGCGCCGCGCTGGTGTGGGACCGGACGACGGTGAGCGAGCCCGACGCCCCGGGGCGTGCGATCGGGCCGCATCTCCGCTTGGTCACGGGAACGGAGGCGACCCAATGGGTCTCGTTCTGTTCGCCGTAGCCCTCGCGGTCGCTGCGTGGGCTGGGCTCGGTGTGGTGTTGCTGCTCGCCGATCCGGTGCCCGGCCGCGACCCGATCGGGCGGGTGGAGCTGCTGTGCCTGACGGTGCTGTACGGGCTGGGCGTGATGACGCTGCTGTCGTTCGCGGTGGGCGCGCTCACCGACGTCAACACGCGGGCGCCGGTGACGGCCATGTGTGCGCTGATCGGCGCTGCCGGTGTGTGGCGACGGCGCGAGCTGTTGCGCGCGTCGGTCCGCCTCCGGCCCATCGGTCTCGGTGCCTTGGCGACCGTCCTCGCGATCGGTGCGACCAGCGCGGTGGTGTGGTGGTTCGCGCGGCACCAGCCGCTCGGCTGGGACGGCGCCGTGATCTGGGAGTTCAAGGCACAGATGGCGTTCGACAACGGTGGTCGCATCCCGCCCGAGTACTACCGCGACCCCACCCGCCTGTGGAGCCATCCGTCGTATCCGCCGTTCATGCCGCTCACCGAGGCGTGGGTCTACGGGTGGTGGCGCGGGCCGCACCAGCAGCACATCAAGGCGTTGTTCCCCGTGTTCTTCGTCGTGGCCGCGGGCATGTTGCACGCCGGATGCGCACGGCTCGGTGGCGCGCGTCGCTGGGTCGCCGTGCTCGCCCCGGTGTTGCTGCTGTCGGTCCCGATGGTGGTGTTCGGTGAGGGCGGTGCATCGTCCGGCTACGTCGACTTCCCGCTGGCCGCCTGCTTCCTCGCGGCGGTCGTGCACACGGTTCACCACGCGCGTACGGGCAGCGCGCAGTCACTGCGGTTCGCGGGCACGCTCGCCGCGCTGCTGCCATGGATGAAGCAGGAAGGGCTGGTGCTGTTCGCCACCGTCGTGCTGATGCTGTTGGTTGCCACCATCGCACGGCGGCCGTCGCCGACGCAGTGGCGTCCGATCGGTCGGGCCGCAGCGTGGGCGATGGTGCCCGGGGTGGTGGTGCTCGGCACCTGGCGGATGTACCTGCGACACATCGACGCCGAGCTGCACGACGAGTACCTGCCGTTCACGCTCGACACGTTGCGCACCAACGCCGATCGCACGTCGACCATCGCCGGATCGCTGTGGGACGAGATGCAGGTGTGGGATCGGTGGAGCGTGCTGTGGCCGATGATGCTGCTGGCGACGGTGCTGTGGGTGATGCGCACGAAGGGAGTCGCTCGTGTGCTGCTGCCGGCGATGGTGGTGCTGCCGATCGCGCTCGACAGCTTCGTCTACTACTTCAGTGGCTGGGATCCGGTCTCGCGCCACATCGACGCGTCGCTGCCGCGGCTGCTGCTGCAGGTGGCGCCGGTCGCGGTGCTCACCATCGCACTCACCGCACCTCGGTTCGGTCGACCCGCCACGGTCACCGAGCGCGCCGAACTTGACGAAACCTTGCACGTGTAGTGCATCACGGCCTTCGGGCTCCGACGTCCTTTCCACCATCGGCACGGACGACACACGAAGGAGCACGACATGCACACTGCAGCGAACGGACACACCGCATGGGTGCAGCAGCGTGGTCAGGCGTCGCTGAGCGGCAACCCGGTGGCAGTGGTGGGCACGGCAGTCGAGTGGGACACGCTGTGCGGGACTGCTCAGGCCACCGTGGCCGGCGTGGATGACAGCCGGCTCACCCTGGTGCATGCCGACGGCTCGTACTTCGCGCTCGAGCCCACCCGGTTCCACACGCTCGCCGACGTGGTCGCGTTCCTGCGCCCGTCGACGTTCATGGGCGATCCCGACCTCGCCGTCGCCTGAGCGCTGCGGCTACGGCGTCGAAGTAGTGGTCGCCGCGGCGGCCTGCGCGAGGAACTGCTGGATCGAGTTGTACTCCGCCTGCATGAGTGCGAGCGCCGCAGGGTCGTCGGTGGCGAAGTGTTCGCACCACGACTCGAGACCGGCTTCGTCGGCGGCCATGTCCTTCTCCAGCTGCGCCCACATCGCGTCGCCGAGGTCGGCCTTCAGCACCACGTAGTCGACGCACAGATCCACCTGCGCCTGCAGCTCCGGCGCCCGCGGCGGCACCGTGATCACCACGAGGCTCGTCGAAGGGATGGTGGTGGTGGCCTTCGTGTCGTCGGACTCGAGGCAGCCCACGAGGGTGAGCGCCAGGACCGCGAGGGCCGAACGCGCGAACACGGACGCCGCCGCCGCTCGCCTGCTCGTCGCAGTGCCCACGCGCGGACAGTACCACCGCTGCGGCGGGCGGCATCCGTGTGCGGCGGCCGGCGACAGTAGGGTCCGCCGACGTGAAGACCGTCGGCAACATCCTCTGGTTCATCTTCGTCGGGTTCAGCTCGGCAGTCACCTGGCTGCTCATCGCTGCGCTGCTGGCGATCACGATCGTGGGCCTGCCGTTCGCGCGTCAGTGCCTCAAGCTCGCTCGCTTCACGCCGTGGCCGTTCGGACGCGTCGCGGTCGCGGACCCCACCGCCACCAAGCTCGGCGCCGTTGGGGCGGTGCTGTGGTTCATCCCCGGTCTGTTCCTCGCGGTCAGCTACGTGGTGGGTGGCGCGATCCTGTGCCTGACGATCATCGGCATCCCGTTCGGCATCCAGTCGTTCAAGTTCGCGGCGCTCGCGCTGGCCCCGTTCGGCAAGAAGATCGTCCTCGCCAAGGACGCCAACGCAGCCATGGCCGTCGGCTTCCAGAACTGACCCGCCTGCTCCTCGGACTTCGTGTGCGCTGTGTCTCGCTCCGCGAGACACGGCGCACAACACGTCGCCGGGCGGGAAAACAAAAGTGGAGACGAGGGGAATCGAACCCCTGACATCTACCTTGCAAAGGTAGCGCTCTGCCAACTGAGCTACGTCCCCGACTGATTGCCGGTTTGGCGGGCGTCAGGTTATCGGCTCGGGGCACACCTCGTACCTCGAGATTCGAGCATCGAAGCACGGCAGCGCCGGTCCGACTCCGGCCAGGGACACGGCGATCCGTAGGCTCCCGACCCATGGCTCGCACCCCCCGCATCAAGTTCGGCACGTTCCTCGCACCG
>CAZWCU010000156.1:0-10376 GCA_964632715.1 uncultured Bifidobacterium sp.
GGCGACGACCTCGGGGTGCGACGCGACCGCGGCCCTGCAGCAGGCAAGTCCCAGCAGGTCGGGCGGTCAGAGACCGTGCTCGGCGCGGTGGTACGCGACGATCGCGTTGGCGTGGCCGTGACCCACTCCGTGGTCGTTCTTCAGCATCGCGACCATGTCGGAGTGCCGTGCCGCGGGCATCGCGTCGAGCAACGACGTCCAATGCGAGATCGGCATGCCGTACGTCTTCTCGATCGAGGGGAAGTACGAGGCAGGACCCGTCACCTTGTCTGCGGCCATGCGCCAACCCTAGATGAGCCGGTCAGCCCTTCTTGAGGTCGGTGACCAGTCCGTCGCTGGCGGCGACCAACCGGTGCGGTTCGATGCCGAACACGTCGGTCCAGGTGCCTGCCGCGGCCCACACTTCGTCGTACTGCAGCAGGTCGGGATCGATGAACACCTGCAGGTGCGTCGTGTGCCCGAACGGTGGGACGCCACCGATGGGGAAGCCGGTGGCGGCGCGCACTGCGTCGGCATCGACGCGTGCGCACTTCGAGCCGCCGGCCGCCGCGGCGAGCTTCTTCTCGTCGAGTTGGTTGGCGCCGCTGACGTAGGCCAGCACGATCTCGCCGTCGACGCCGAAGATGAGGCTCTTCACGATCTGCCCGACGTGCACGCCGATGGCGGCAGCAGCGTCGGCGGCGGTCTTCGTGCCCTCGGGGAAGCTGCGCGGCTCGATGGTGAGACCGCGAGCCGCGCCGGCTTCGACCACGCGGACGACGTTGGGATGCAGAGGTGTGCTCATCGCAGGCGATCGTAGCGACGCGGTCCGCGGAGAGGGCGGGGTATCCGAAGTGTCCACTGCGTGAAATCTGCGCGGGCGCGTTGGGACGAACGCTCCCCTGCCCTACCATGCGCTCTCGAAGGGGAGTATCCCGTTACCTCGTTGTCGTCACCACGGCCTTGCGCCCGGCAACGAAGAGCCCGCCCGGGCTGGGAGAGACCTTCGGCCAACCGCTTCCGATTGACCGAAGGAAACCCGATGCTCACCGTCCCTGCTCCCCCTGGCCGTACCCCCGTCGGCGGCGCGCACGCGCTCGCTGCCGACGACGTCGTCGCGTCGCTCCAGGTCGACCCAGCGTCGGGACTCGACGAAACCGACGCTGCCCGACGGCTCGAGCAGCTCGGCCGCAACGAGCTGGCCGCCGCGCCCGGCACGCCGGCGTGGAAGCGATTCCTGTTGCAGTTCACCGACCTGCTGATCGTCATCCTCATCGTCGCGGCCGTGGTCGCCTTCGTGGTGTCCGGCGAGCTGAAGACCCCACTCGTGGTGCTCGTCGTCGTGCTGCTCAACGCGGTGATCGGCTTCGTCCAGGAGCACCGGGCCGAGCGCTCGCTCGACGCGTTGCGGGAGATGCTCGTCAGCCAAGCGAGAGTGCGTCGCGACGGCCAGCTGCGCTACGTCGACACCGCCGAGCTGGTGCGCGGCGACATCGTGCTGGTCGAGGCCGGCGACCGTATCCCCGCCGACGGCCGGCTCCTCACCGTGACCGGGCTGGAGGTGGAGGAAGCTGCCCTCACCGGCGAGAGCCAGCCGGTGGTGAAGCACGCGCGGGTGATCGACCGGGCCGAGGTTGCCCTGGGCGACCGTCGCAACATGACCTTCATGAACACCACCGTCACTCGCGGTCGCGGCGAGTTGGTGGTCACGGCCACGGGCATGCACACCGAGATCGGCCGCATCGCCGGGCTGCTGCGCAGCACCGACACCGAGCGCACGCCCCTCCAGGCACAGCTCGACGGGCTGGCGCACAGCCTGGCGAAGCTGGCGGCGGTCATCGTCGCCGCCGTGTTCGCGATCGGACTGGCTCGCGGCGAAGCCGCATCGGATCTGCTGCTCACCGCGGTCGCGCTAGCAGTGGCCGCCATCCCCGAAGGTCTGCCGGCCGTCACCGCCGTCACGCTGGCGCTCGGCGTGGGCAAGATGGCCAAGCGCAACGCGATCGTCAAGCGCCTGGCCTCGGTCGAGACGCTCGGGTGCACCAGCGTCATCTGCAGTGACAAGACCGGCACGCTCACGCTCAACGAGATGACCGCGGTCGAACTGATCGCGCAGCTGCGCTCACACGAGGTGTCGGGCATCGGGTACGAACCCACCGGCGACGTGCAGCACGTGCAGGGCGACGACCGCACCGCGATCGACGCGGCACTCGAGGCGATGGCCCTCTGCAACGACGCAGAGATACGCCTCGACGACGGCGACTGGTCGTTGGTCGGGGATCCGACGGAAGGTGCGCTGACGGTGCTCGCGGCGAAGGGCGAGATCGATGTGGCCGACCTCCGTGCTCGACACCCGCGCCTCGCGGAGGTGCCGTTCGACTCCGCTCACAAGTACATGGCGACCGCCCACGAGATGGTCACCAGCAGCGGCGAGCGTGTGGTGCGACTGCTCGTCAAAGGCGCTCCCGACGTGCTGCTCGCTCGGTCGACCACGGTCATCGACCACGACGGTGCGCACGCTCCTCTCGCCGACCGACGCCACCTGATCCTCGAGCATCACGACCGGATGGCGGCGCAGGGCCTGCGAGTGCTGGCGGTGGCGCAACGCGAGATCGACGTGGAGGCGTGGGCGGAGCACCAGGCCACGGGCACGGACCCGGCGGAACTGGTCGAAGGCCTGACGTTGCTGGCACTCGCCGGCATCGTCGACCCGCCACGACCCGAGGCCCGCCGCGCCATCAGCGACGCGCACCGCGCCGGCATCGCCGTGAAGATGATCACCGGTGACCACGCCGCGACGGCGGCCGCCATCGGACACGAGCTGGGGCTCACCGGTGAGTCGGTCACCGGCGCCGACCTCGACCGCATGGACGACGACGAGCTCGCTCGCCGCATCGACGACATCACCGTGTTCGCCCGTGTGGCGCCGGAGCACAAGATGCGCCTCGTCGCCGCGCTGCAGCAGCGCGGCAATGTGGTGGCGATGACCGGCGACGGCGTGAACGATGCACCGGCGTTGAAGAAGGCCGACATGGGCATCGCGATGGGCATCACCGGCACCGAGGTCTCGAAGGAAGCAGCCACGATGGTGCTCACCGACGACAACTTCGCCACGATCCTCACCGCCGTCGGCGAAGGCCGGTCCGTCTACGCGAACATCGTGAAGTTCGTCCGCTTCCAGCTGAGCACCACGCTCGGGTTCGCGCTGCTGTTCCTCCTCGCCGCCGCGCTGGGCACCGCGGGTGGCAAGCCGTTCACCGCCATCGCGATCCTGTGGGTGAACATCATCATGGACGGGCCGCCGGCGATGGCGCTCGGCGTCGACCGCGCCGCCAGCGACACGATGCTGCGCCGACCGAGACCCCGTACGGAACGCATCCTCACCCGCAGCCGGTGGACCGCCGTCGGCATCTCGGCAGCGGTGATGGCGCTGGGCACGTTGGCAGTGTTGGAGTGGGCGCCGGGCGGAGCCACCGCGGCGGGCGTGGCCAGTGTCGGCGGCACGATGGCCTTCAACACGTTCGTGCTGTTCCAGTTCTTCAACATCCTCAACGCGCGGCACGACACTCGCAGCGTGTTCCACCGCGACACGCTCGGCAACCGCTGGTTGGGGGTGTCGCTGGCCGCGGTGGTCCTGCTGCAGATCGCCGTCACCCCCGTCGGCTTCATGCAGCAACTGTTCGACGCCACGTCGATCAGCGCCGGCCAGTGGCTGGTCTGCACCGCGATCGCCAGCTCCGTGCTGTGGGTGGAGGAAGCCCGCAAGTTCCTGGTTCGCCGACGCTCGGCGACCGACCCCTCGACCAAGGAGATCACCCCATGAAGTGCCCCACCTGCCCCGAATCCGTCCTCGTCATGGCCGGCCGTTCCGGCATCGAGATCGACTACTGCCCCACCTGTCGTGGTGTGTGGCTCGATCGCGTCGAGCTCGACAAGATCATCGAGCGGAGCGCGACTGCGACCGCCGCGACGCCGGCGGCACCGACGCGGATCCTGCCTGCCGACGCAGGGACGCCCGCCCCGCAGCCGAACTACCAGCCGGCTGCACAGCCCGGCAACAGCAAGTACCACTCGAAGTACCACTCCAAGTACCACGACCCGCGCGGCGGCCAGTACCCGCGCAAGAAGAAGTCGTCGTTCCTCGGCGAGCTCTTCGACTTCTGACCCCACGACTTCTGAGACAGATCGACGAAAGGATCCTCGATGTTCAAGAACACCATGAAGACCACCGTGCTGCTCGCCGGGATGGGCGGCCTCATCGTGGGCGTTGCCGGCCTGCTCGGCGGTGGCAGCTCCGCCTCGCTCACCATCGGACTCGTGCTCGCGTTCGTGATGGTGGGCGGCTCATACTGGTTCAGCGACAAGCTCGCACTCCGGTCGGCCAAGGCACAGGTGATCCAGCGCGAGGACTCCCCGGAGTTCTACGACATGGTCGCGTCGCTCGCACAGCGCGCCAACATGCCGATGCCGCGAGTCGCCATCTCACCGAGCGATCAGCCCAATGCGTTCGCCACCGGTCGCGGCCCGAAGAACGCTGTCGTGTGCGCGACCAGCGGCCTGCTGCAGAGCATGCCGCGACACGAGATCGAAGGCGTGATGGCCCATGAGCTGATGCACGTGAAGCACCGCGACATCCTCATCGGATCGGTGGCCGCCGCCATCGCCACCGCCATCAGCTACATCGCCCAGATGGCGATGTTTGCCAGCATGTTCGGCGGCAACAGCGACGACGAGGATCGGCCGAACCCGATCGCGATGCTGCTGATGGCGATGCTCGCACCCATTGCCGCGTCGCTCATCCAAATGGCCGTCAGCCGGTCGCGTGAGTTCGAAGCCGACCGCGGGGCCGCGGAACTGCTCGGCAGTGGCGATGCGCTCGCCGACGCCCTCGGTCGCATCGAGACGCTGGCCGCTCGCCGGCCGATGGCGGTCGCTCCAGCGCAGGCGCAGGCCTACATCCACAACCCGCTCAACGAGCTGCGCGGTGGCCGCAACGCGGGCATGGCGCGACTGTTCAGCACGCACCCGGCCACCGAGGAACGCATCGCCCGCCTGCGCGCGATGTGAGCGATGCGTCGTGCGACCCGCCGCCCTCCCCGGCGGGTCGCACGACCTACGCTCATGCGATGACCGACTGGCAACTCACCATCGATTGCAGCAACCCCACGGTGCTCGTGCCGTTCTGGGCAGAGGTACTGGGCTACGAGGTGCAACCGGCTCCCGACGGCTTCGACACGTGGAACGACTGGTACCTGTCGGTGGGTGTGCCCGAGGACGAGCTCGACCTCGAGGGCGATGGCGCCGACCGGCTGTGCGACCCGACCGGACGCGGACCGAAGATCTGGTTCCAGCCCGTACCCGAGCGCAAGTCGCTCAAGAACCGGCTGCACCTCGACATCTACGTGAGCGGTGGACGCAGCACGCCGATCGAGGAACGTCGCGCCCGGGTCGACGCACGCGTGTCAGAGCTGGTCGCCATCGGGGCGACCATCGGGCGGGTCGACGACAGCGACGACCACTACGCCACGCTGTTGCACGACCCGGAGGGCAACGAGTTCTGCGTCGCCTGAGCGGCGACGTTGCTCAGATCGCGAACAGGTCGTCGAGAGCGCTGGATGCCGTCGGCTCGTCGGCTGCCTCGCCACCGCTGAACGCTTCGTAGCCGTCGCGCTCGAGCTGGTCGGCCAGCTCCGGACCGCCGCTGGCGACGATGCGACCCTTCACCAGGATGTGCACGTGGTCGGGGTGCAGCTCCTCCAGCAGACGGTTGTAGTGCGTGATGGCCAGCACCCCCAGCCCGGTCTCGTTGGTGGCCGCTTCCACGCGGCGGGCGCAGTCGCGGAGCGCGTCGATGTCGAGGCCCGAGTCGAGCTCGTCGAGGATGGCGATCTTCGGTTGCAGCAACGCCAGCTGCAGCGTCTCGTTGCGCTTCTTCTCGCCGCCGGACAGGTCGACGTTGAGGGAACGATCGAGCAGGGCGACCGGGAAGTTGATGCGCTCCGCCTCGGCGGCGACATCGGTGGCGAGGCCGTCGGTGCTACGACCGCGAGCACGGTACGCCTCGGCGAGCATGTCGGCCAGGCCGACGCCCGGCACCTCGCTGGGGTACTGCAGCACCAGGTGCAGCCCGGCCTGCGCGCGCTGCCATGCCGGCATCGAGAGCAGGTCGACACCGTCGAGCAGCACTTCACCCGCGTGCACCTCGTAGCCCGGCTTGCCCATCACCACGGCGCTGAGCGTGCTCTTGCCGGCGCCGTTGGGGCCCATCACCGCGTGCACCTCGCCCGAACGCACGACCAGGTCGATGCCGTTCAGGATCTGCTTGCCGGCCACGGACGCGACCAGGCCCTTGATCTCGAGCGTGCTCACGCCGCCACCTCCACTTCGATCTCGACGTTGCCGTCGACCACACGCGCCACGAACACGGGCACCGGCTGCGTGGCCGGCAACGTCTGCGGCTCGCCGGTGACCAGACTGAACGTGCTGCCGTGCTTCCAGCACTCCAGTTCCTTCTCCGCGCAGAGCACTTCGCCTTCGCTCAACGACACGTTGCCGTGACTGCACACGTCGCCGATGGCGTACACGTCGTCGCCGATGCGCACGACCGCGACGGCCGTGCCGTGCACGTCGAACCGAGCCGCGCCGCCGGGCACGAGATCGTCGAACGCGCACACCACCACGCTGGTCGGGGCGCTCATCTGCTCACCTCGTCGGGCTCGCGGTGCTGCAGCTTCTCGGCCACTCGAGCGCGCAGATCGGCGCGCAGGGTGCCGGCCGACGAGACGGGCAGCAGGTTGAGCACGTCGTCGAAGAAGCCGAGCACGATCAGCCGCTCGGCCACTTCCGGCGGGATGCCGCGGCTCTCGAGGTAGAAGCGCTGCTCGTCGTCGACCGGGCCGACGGTGCTGGCGTGGCTGCACTTCACGTCGTTGGTCTGGATGTCGAGGTTGGGCACGCTCTCCGCCCAGGCACCTTCGCTGAGGGTGAGGTTGCGGTTGGTCTGGAACGCCACCGAGCCACGTGCGTTCTCGCGAATGCGGATGAGACCGGTGTACACGCTCTTCGCCGTGTTCTGCACGGCGCCCTTGAACAGCAGGTCGCTGTTCGTCTTCGGCGCCATGTGGTCCTGCAGCGTGCGGAAGTCGTGCATCTGGTTGCCGTCGGCGTAGTACAGCGCCACCTGCTTGGTGCTGGCGCCCTGGCCGGTGACGCGGGCATCGGTGCGCACGCGGGCGTAGTCGCCGCCGAGCGCCACCGTGCCGAGCAGCGTGGTGCTGTCTCGCTCGCCGGTGGACTGCTGGTGGCCGAGCTGCCACGTGTTGGCTCCGAGCAGGTTCACGCCCAGGTACGACACCCGAGCGGCCTGCGAGGCGTGCACGAGCAACCGCGGCACCACCACCGCGTAGGTGTCGTCGCTGCTCTCGAAGCGCTCGATGACGGTGAACTCGCTGTCGGCGCCGCCGTGGACGACGAGCCGCGGGTACAGCGCCACACCGTGCTCGGCGGTGCCGCCCTCCACGTGATGGGTGACGACGATGGGTTCGGCGAGCACCGTGCCGGCGGGGACGCTGATGGCCACCGTGCGGTGGTACGCGGCGTTGAGCTCGTCGAACACGTCGTGCACCGCCATGCCGGCGACGAGCTCGGCGATGAGCGCAGGGTCGGCGACGGGCACCTGGTCGGCACCGGTGACCGTGGTGCGCACGGCGGCCGGCGACGACGCGGCGAGGTCGAGCTCGGCGATGCGGCTGTAGCGCCACACTTCCAGTTCGGGGGACGGAACGGCCAGACCGGCGGCCCGCTCGGCGGCTGCCTCACGCAGCGCCCGATCGGGTGCATCCGCCGGGATGACATCGGAGATCAAGGACGACACGCCCGAAATTCTACTACGCACGTAGTGCTAATCACCCACGTCTCGTTCCGAGGCTTTCCTCCAGCAGGGCCGCTTCCGAGGCTCACGTCCAGGATCTGCCCGCGGAAACCCTCGGATGACCGCCCACCTGGAGGAAAGCCTCGGACAGGTCAGGGGCGGGGGCGGCGGAAGAGGCGCTTCCAGCCGGTGCGCTGGGCGTCGCGGGCACGCTCGGCGTGCACCTCGGCCATCACCTGCGCGCCGACCGAGTTGAGGTACTCCTCCGCCTCGTCGAGCAGCGCCGCCGCGGTGCCGTCGTCGAGCCCGGGCGGTTCGGCCGGGGTCTTCGGCGACACCATCGAGCCGTACGTCCAGCCGGCATCCATGCGCGGCTCGAACTTGCCGCAGTCCGCCGGGCAGCGCCACGGCGCCTCCGGCGCGAGATCGAGGTTGCACTTCCGAACGGTCTCGCCGTTGGGATAGGTGCGGCTCTCGAAGTTGCGGCACTCCTGACGCATCGGCATGCGACTCATTCTGGCAGCACGAACCGTCGGCCGTCTGACAGGATCCAACAATGATCCACCGTCGAGCACGCCGATGACCATCAGCGTCTTCGACCTGTTCCGCATCGGCATCGGCCCGTCCAGCTCGCACACCGTCGGCCCGATGCGAGCCGCGCGCCAGTTCCTCCAACGCGTGCAGCAGACCACTCCCCTCGCTCACGTCGCATCCGTGCGCGCGCACCTCTACGGATCGCTGGCCGCCACCGGGGTCGGCCACGGCACGGTCCCGGCGGTGCTGCTCGGCCTCGCCGGCGCGGAGCCGCAGACCGTCGACCCCGACGACATCCCCGAGCTGCTCGCCGCCATCACCGAGTCGGGCTCGCTGCGCCTGCTCGGCGAGTCACCCGTCGACTTCGACGTCGCCACCGACGTGGTGCTGCACACCGACGAGTCGCTGCCAGGCCATCCCAATGGCATGCGCTTCGAGGCGTTCGATCGGGCCGGCGTGCTGCTGCTCGAGCACCGCTCGTACTCCGTGGGAGGTGGGTTCGTCGTCGATCACGACCAGCTCGACGCGCCCATCGCCGCCGCCGACAGCGCCGTGCCCCATCCGTACGCGTCGGCCGACGAGCTGCTGGCGATGTGCGCCGCGACGGGCGGCCCGATCAGCAGCATCACGTTCGCCAACGAGTGTGCGACCCGCAGCGGCGCCGAGGTGCGCGACGGGCTGCTCGTCATCTGGCAGGCGATGCGCGACTGCGTGGTGCGCGGCTGCAGCAACGAGGGCGAGTTGCCCGGCGGGCTGCACGTGCCCCGCCGCGCTGCCGCACTGCATCGCACGTTGCTCGCAACGCGTGGCAGCATCGACCCGCTCGCCACGCTCGACTGGGTGAACCTCTACGCCCTCGCGGTGAACGAGGAGAACGCAGCAGGCGGCAGGGTGGTCACCGCGCCCACCAACGGCGCCGCCGGGATCGTGCCCGCAGTGCTCCACTACTACACCAGCTTCGTGCCCGGAGCCGACGACGACGGCGTGGTCGCGTTCCTGCTCACCGCGGGTGCCATCGGTTCGCTGTTCAAGATGAACGCGTCGATCTCCGGCGCCGAGGTCGGCTGCCAGGGCGAGGTCGGCTCGGCCTGCTCGATGGCGGCCGGAGGGCTGGCCGAGCTCCTCGGCGGCACTCCGGAGCAGGTGGAGAACGCCGCCGAGATCGGCATCGAGCACAACCTCGGGCTCACCTGCGACCCGGTCGGCGGTCTCGTCCAGATCCCCTGCATCGAGCGCAACGCGGTCGCCTCGATCAAGGCGATCACCGCCGCCCGCATGGCCATCCGCGGCGACGGCTCGCACCACGTGTCGCTGGACAAGGCGATCAAGACGATGCGCGAGACCGGGCGCGACATGAAGGACAAGTACAAGGAGACCGCCCGCGGGGGTCTCGCCCTCAACGTCGTGGAATGCTGACCCGATGCGTGCTGTGGTCTACACCGAGATCGGCGACTCCTCCGTGCTGGAGCTGGTCGATCGGGAGCCGGCAGAGCCCGGGCCCGGCGAGGTGCGGGTGCGCATCGTCCGCGCCGGCGTGAACCCCACCGACTGGAAGTTCCGCGCGGGCGGGATGGGCGAGCTCGCCTTCCCCGAGATCGTGCCCGGCCAGGACGGCGCGGGCGTGGTCGACGCCGTCGGCGCGGGCGTCACCGACCTCGCGGTCGGTGACCGCGTCTGGACGATGCTGGCGCAGCACCAGCGTCCCGGCGGCACGGCGCAGGAGCAGGTCGTGATCCCGGCGGACCGGGTGACCGCGCTCCCCGACGCGGCGTCGTACGACCTGGGCGCGTCGCTCGGCGTCCCCGCGGTCACCGCCCACCGCGCCCTCACCACGTCCGAGGACGGGCCGGACCGGCTCGCGCCCGGCGCGCTCTCCGGGACGACGGTGCTCGTCGCGGGCGGAGCAGGCGCCGTCGGCAACGCCGCGATCCAGCTCGCCCGGTGGGCCGGCGCGACCGTCACTCGCCATCCACAGCCGGTCGCCGGCGATCAT
>CAZWCU010000157.1:0-7579 GCA_964632715.1 uncultured Bifidobacterium sp.
GATGGCGCCGTGGTTGGGCACGCTCACGGCCTTGCCGACGCCGTGGCACAACGACGCCACCACCACCTCCGGGTCGGCGCCCGCGCGCTCGGCCAGCGTGGCGGTCTGCAGGCAGTGGGTGAGCTGGTCGGTGGCGAAGCCGTCGGTGACGTCGCTGAGCGAGCGCAGCAGCATCAGCACGCGGTCGGCGACGCGACCCTGGTTCTTGCGAGTCTCCTCGCCGATGACCGCCCACTGCTCAGCGGTCGACTCGTCCATGCGGGTGAACGTCGTGGAGGCGGTCGTGCGGGTGTCGGTAGCGGCCATCTGCCCATTGTGTCACTCGCGGTCCCTTCACTTCGCCGCGGACGGCTCGGAAGGTGAATGCTCGCGCCATGGACTTCGACCTGCCTCAGGACCTGCTCGACCTACTCGCCGAACTCGACAGCTTCATCGAGCGAGTGATCAAGCCGCTCGAGCAGCAGGACGACAACATCCGCTTCTTCGATCATCGCCGTGAGGACGCGCGCACCGACTGGGAGCGCAACGGCCTGCCCAACGCGGAGTGGGAGGCGCTGCTGCACCGGGTGAAGCGGCTCGCCGACGAAGCCGGCTTCTACCGCTATCCGCTCGACGCGCAGTACGGCGGCCGCAACGGCACGAACCTCGGCATGGCGGTCATCCGCGAGCACCTCGCGCGCATGGGCCTCGGGTTGCACAACGACCTGCAGAACGAGCACAGCATCGTCGGCAACAACGTCGGCCTGTTGCTGATGATCGCCTACGGCACCGACGAGCAGAAGGCCGAGTGGATCACTCCGCTGGCCGAGGGCACACGCGGTTTCGCCTTCGGCATCACCGAACCGAATCACGGCAGCGACGCCACGCACATGGAGACCACCGCGGTGCGCGACGGCGACGAGTGGGTGATCAACGGCGAGAAGACGTGGAACACCGGCATCCACCACGCGCAGTACGACATGATCATGGCGCGCACCAGCGGCAAGGCCGGCGACGGCAGCGGCATCACCGCCTTCCTGGTGCCCACGAAGAGCCCGGGCTTCGAGGTGCTCGAGTACCTGTGGACCTTCAACATGCCCACCGACCACGCACACATTCGGCTCACCGACGTGCGTGTTCCGCACAGCGCCATCTTCGGCGGCGAGGGCACCGGGCTGCAGGTGGTGCAGCACTTCTTCAACGAGAACCGCATCCGTCAGGCCGCCTCGTCGTTGGGTGCCGCGCAGTTCTGCATCGACGAGTCGGTGAAGTACGCGCAGGAGCGCAAGCCGTTCGGCAAGCCGCTGGCCAGCAACCAGGCCATCCAGTTCCCGCTGGTGGAGCTGCAGACGCAGTGCGAGATGTTGCGTGCGCTCATCCACAAGACCGCGTGGCACATGGACCGCGACGGCGCGTTCAGCCAGAGCGACAAGGTCAGCATGTGCAACTACTGGGCCAACCGGCTGTGCTGCGAAGCGGCCGACCGCGCGATGCAGGTGCACGGTGGGCTGGGGTACTCGCGGCACAAGCCGTTCGAGCACATCTACCGCCACCACCGCCGCTACCGCATCACCGAGGGCGCGGAGGAGATCCAGATGCGCCGCATCGCCGGCTACATGTTCGGGTTCATGAGCCAGCGTGCTCCCAAGGGTGTTGCGGAAGGCTGACGGGACCCACTCATGACCACCGTCGACGCAGCATCGTCGCCCAGCCCGTTCGTGGCCGGCGTGGACCCCATCACCGAGACCGACGACCAGATCGCCGAGGCGTTGCTGGAAGCAGAGCTGGCACCGTTGTTGCCAGCGCTCGCGTACCTCACCGGCGACCTGTCGTTGTTGCGCGCCGACCTGCGGCCCGACCCGCTGATGCTCAACCTGCCGTTCAGCGGCTTCACCGAGCCGCAGCAGGAGGAGATCCGGTCGCTCGCGCTGCAGGCGCTGACTCGCTACCGCGACGGAGGCTGCGTGCCCGCGCCCGCCCCGAGCGACGAGTCGCTGCTGAAGATGATGGAGCACACCGTCGGGGTCGACGGCATGGCGCCGTACCTGCCGCTGCTGGAGGAGGAGCTCGCGTACAAGGGCGAAGACCGTCGGGCGCCCCAGTGGCGCGCCGACGAGCTGGCACCCGGCACCGACCTGCGCGTCGTCATCATCGGCGCGGGCATGTCGGGCATCCTCGCCGCACACCGCCTGCAGCAGGCGGGGGTGCCGTTCACCATCCTCGACAAGAACACCGACGTCGGTGGCACGTGGTACGAGGCCGCGTACCCGGGATGCCGGGTCGACAACCCGAACCACAACTACAGCTACTCGTTCGCGCAGCGCCACGACTGGCCGTTCCACTACAGCTCGCAGGACGTGCTGCACCGCTACTTCGCGGACTGCGCCGACGCGTTCGACGTGCGTCGTCACGCACGGCTGGGCTGCTCGGTGCAGCGGTGCACGTGGAGCGACGCCGACCAGCGCTGGACCGTCACCTACGTCGACGCCGACGGGGAGGTGCACACCATCACCTCGAGCGTGGTCATCAGCGCGGTCGGTCAGCTCAACCGGCCCAAGTTCCCCACCGACATCGAGGGCTTCGGCTCGTTCGAGGGCGACACCATGCACTCCGCGCAGTGGGATCCGACGCTGTCGTTGGCCGGCAAGCGAGTGGTGTGCATCGGCACCGGCGCCAGCGCGCTGCAGTTCCTGCCGCACGTGGCGGAAGTCGCCGCCGACCTGGTCATCACGCAGCGCACGGCGCCGTGGCTGGCGCCCACGCCCGACTACCACGAGACCGTGGCTCCGGGCCTGCGCTGGCTCTACGGTCACGTGCCCAGCTACAGCGAGTTCAACCGCTTCGCCATCTTCTGGCGGATGGGCGACGGCGCGCTGGAGAGCGTGCGCGTCGACCCCACGTGGGAGAGCGATGGCTCCTCGGTCAACATGATGAGCGAGTTCGGCCGGCAGATGTTGGTCGAGTACTTCAAGGCCGAGTTCGGCGACCGTCCCGATCTGCTCGACAAGGTCGTGCCGCACTACCCGGTGGGAGCGAAGCGGATGGTGCGCGACAACGGTGTGTGGGCGCGCACGCTGAAGCGTCCCAATGTGCACCTCGTCACCGACGGCATCGCGCGCATCACGCCCACCGGCATCGAGATGGTCGACGGCACGGTTCACGAGGCCGACGTGCTGCTCTACGGCACGGGGTACGAGGCGTCGAAGTTCCTCACGCCGATGCAGGTGATCGGGCGCGACGGGGTCGATCTGCACGAGCAGTGGGACGGCGATGCTCGCGCGTACCTGGGCGTGGCCATTCCCGGCTTCCCCAACTTCTTCTGCCTCTACGGCCCCAACACCAACATCGTCATCAACGGCAGCATCATCTACTTCAGCGAGTGCGGCGTGCGCTACATCCTCAACCTGATCGAGCTGCTGCTCGCCAACGACGCGACGTCGCTGGAGGTGCGGCGCGACGTGCACGACGAGTTCAACGAGCGCTGCGACGCGGAGAACCGCTCGATGGCGTGGGGCTGGAGCTCGGTGAGCAGCTGGTACAAGAACGACCTCGGACGCGTGTCGCAGAACTGGCCGTTCACGTTGCTGGAGTACTGGCAGCGCACGAAGCAGGCCGACCCGGCCGACTTCGTGGTCAGCTGATCAGGACGGCTGACGCCGACACCTGACCGTTACAGCACACCGCCGTCGGCGAGGCGTTGCAGGATCCCCGGGCGCACCACCGCGATGTCGGCGCTGACCGCTTCCGCGGTGGGTGTGAACGCCCACGTGGGCTCGCCGGTGGAGAATCCGACGAAGCCGTGGTAGCCGCTGAGGTTGAACACCAGCACCACCCGCCCGTGGCGCTCGTAGATGGTGCGGTCGTCGATGGTGACGCCGTAGTCGAGGCCTTCATCGGTGGTGGTGGCGACGGTGTTGCTGACGATCGACAGCACTTCGTCGGCGTCGGTGCTCGGTGCGAACCCTGCCGAAGAGGTCTCCGCGAGCGACCACACGGCCGCGTCGCCGCTGCCCGGCGCGAACATGTCGAACTCGGACTCCGGTCGCGTGTACGTGGTGGGGCCGTCGCAGTCGTTCGCCTGGCCGCCGCTGGCGGACAGGAACTTCGACGCGAGATCGTCGTCGGGGAACAGGTAGGTGTCGACGGTGAACGATCCGCCGCCGTCGATGTCGAAGTACCCACCGCCCACGTGCGCGCTGCTCTCGAAGTGGAGGGCGCGACTGATCGCGTTGCTCCCGCCGCAGTACCCGGCCCCGGGGCCGGACTGCGGCTGGGGTGCCGTGTCGGGTTCGCCGGAGAGCGTCCACGACGCAGGGACGTCGTCGGCAGTGGGCAGCGCTGCGAGCAGCGCGGCAATGTCGTCGGCGGAGGTGACGGTGGTGCTGGGAGCGTCGGTGGTCTCCGGCGTGGTGGGGTCCGTGGTCGGATCGGTGGCGGCGACCGTGGATTCCGTCGTCGTGTCGCCGGTGGTGGCGGGTGTGGTCGCCTCGGTCGTGACGCTCGGGCTGACGGTGGTGTCGATGTCGTCGCCCAGGGTTGGCTGGTCGTCGTCGCCACCACCGAGGAACAGGAATGCGCCGACGACGACGGCGACCACGGCGACCGCCGCCCCGGCGATGAGACCTCGACGCGACGGCTTCGACGGCGGCGGCGCCGACTCGGTGAGGATGACGCCCTGCTCGCGCAGCGCCTCGGCAGGGGAGGTGAAGGCGGCGGCGGGCGGCGCGGCGCCCACGGCCGGTGCACCCCACGGCGATGCCGGCGGAGCAGGAGTGATGGCGGTCGCGGCGGCCGATGCGATGAGCCCGGGAGGGTCGATGCCGGCGACGCCGTTGTCGCTGACGTGGTCGGTCCAGCCGGTGCCGTCCCACCAGCGCAGCTGATGGCGATGCGTGGGGTCTGATTGCCAGGCGCCTTCGTTCATGACCCGAACACCTCTCCGAAGAAGTTCGCCATCGCGATCCACGATCGGCGATCACTGGGCTCGTGGTACTGGATGCCGGGGCGAGTGCCGTCGGCCAGTTCGTTGGTGAAGCTGTGCGCGGCACCGCCGTAGAGGATCATCTGCCAGTCGACGCCGGCGTCGGTCATCTCGGCTTCGAACGCCGTTCGCTGCTCGGGTGGGATGAGCGGGTCGTCGGTGCCGATGCACACCAGCACCTTGCCCGTGATGTTGGCGGCGTCGGCGGGCCGTGCACTCGCGAGCCCGCTGTGGAAGCCGACGATGGCGTGCACAGGTGCACCACCGCGGCCGAGCTCGAGCGACATGGTGCCACCGAAGCAGAAGCCCATCGCGCCCACTCGGGACGCATCGGCCCGTGGGTGCGCGAGCAGCTGGTCGAGCCCGACCTGCGCGCGTCGGCGGGTGAGCTGCTGGTCGCCGATGAGCAGGCTCAGCTTCGGCCACATCTCGTCGGCGGGCAGTTGCGTGCCGCCGCCGTGGTAGTCGAGTGCGAACGCGAGGTAGCCGAGCTCGTCGGCCAGCCGGCGCGCTCGTGCGCGCGCATGGTCCGACAGGCCCGGGCCCTCGTGGCACACGAGGACCGCGGGTCGCCGGTCGGTGCCGGAGGGGACCGCCATGTGCCCGACATACCGGACGTCGTCGATGAAGTACTCGATGTCGTGGCTCTCCATGAGGCAGAAACTACAGGGCCGCACTGCTGCAACGCTCATGGATGCTCGTGTGCGGCGGTCGGGCCTGGCTGGCTGCGGTCGTCGGCTAACGTTTCCTGAACAGTGAGTCAGCCTCGGGCACGTCGGGAGATCGCGGATGGGGGAGCAGCCAGTGAACGGTGGTGGGCGCATCGAGCTGCAGGCGTTGTCGAAGTGGTACGGCTCGCAGCACGTGCTCGACGCCATCGACCTCGTCATCGAGCCGGGCGAGTTCTTCTCCCTGCTGGGTCCGTCGGGCTGTGGCAAGACCACGACGCTGCGCCTCATCGGCGGCTTCGAGGAAATCGAGCACGGCGCCGTGCGCATCGACGGCGTCGACATGCGGGGTGTGCCGCCCGAGCGACGGCCGGTCAACACCGTCTTCCAGAGCTATGCGCTGGTCCCGCACAAGACCGTCGCCGACAACGTCGCGTTCGGGTTGCGCTTCCAGCCCGGAACGAAGGCGGAGGCCGCGCGGCGGGTGGGTGAGGCGCTGGAACTGGTGCGCCTCAACGGCTACGAGGCGCGCAAGCCACATCAGTTGTCCGGTGGCCAGCAGCAGCGCGTCGCGTTGGCGCGATCGCTGGTGCTCCGCCCGAAGGTGCTGCTGCTCGACGAGCCGCTCGGCGCGCTCGACGCCAAGCTGCGGCGCGTGCTGCAGGTCGAGCTGCGCTCGTTGCACCGCGAGGTCGGCATCACGTTCGTGTACGTCACGCACGACCAGGAGGAAGCGCTCACGATGAGCGACCGGCTGGCAGTGATGAACACGGGCAGGGTCGAACAGGTGGGCGCGCCGCGCGACGTGTACGACGAGCCGGCCAACAAGTACGTCGCCGACTTCCTCGGGCTCGCGAACCTGCTGCCGGCCACCGCCGATGTCGGCGGCGTGGATCTGCTCGGCGCTCGCATCGCTGCCGCCACCGGCAGCACCACGGGCGCGTGCACCGTGCTGGTGCGCCCGGAACGCATGCAACTGGTGCCGCCCGACAGTGGGCAACTGCGGTGCACGGTGGAGCACGTCGTGTTCGCCGGCGCCGCCACGCACGTGCACCTCCGCGCCGGCGAGCACGTGCTGCAAGCAGTGGTGCCCAACGACGGGTCGCCGCTGGCGGCGGTGGAGGGTGGCGAGGTGGGCGTGGATCTGCCGCCCGACGCACTGCGCGTGCTGGCCGACTGAGGGTTACTCGACCGGGCCGCGCGTGGCCAGGTAGTGCTGCACGAAGTTGATGACCAGGTCGTCCTTCGGGCTCAGCACCCCGTGCGTGAAGGCCAGCGACGACACACCCTGCTGCACTCGCTCGCACACCATGTTGTCCTGCGCGGCGACGAGCTCGTTGAACTCGACCACCGGGGTGGGGTCGAAGCCAGGGGCCGCAATCGTCTCGGGGGCGAACATGAACTCCATGGTCATGGTGGTGCAGCTCGGCCCCTTCGGGAACAGCGTGCTGACGATGGCGCAGGTGCCGGTGACGTCGATGAAGCCGTTGGGGAAGATGGTGCCGCCGAAGTAGCTCTGCGCATCGATGCCGCCGATGCCCGGAAGGATGGGCAGCGAGGTGTCGGTGGCCGCCATGCTGTAGCCGTGGGAGAGGGTGACCCCGCCGTCGGCGCGAGCGTGATCGGTGACCCAACCGGTGCGGTACACGGGCACCAGCTCCACCAGTTCGGGGTGCACCCGCGTGCAGTGCAGGCACTCCTGGTAGTTCTCGACGATGATCTTCCAGTTGGCCTCGATGTCGCAGGTGGTGGTGACGGCGACGACGAGGTCGCCGAAGCCGAACCGCTCCAGCGCGACGAGCTCGGAGCAGTGCAGCGCCATCCACGCCTCGAAATCGGGTGGCTCCTTGGCCAAGCTGACGAACACGAAGCCCTGCCACTCGCGCACGTGGTACGCCCACAGTGGGAATGCGGCCTTGTCGATGTCGTCGTTGTCGAGGTGGGGGGTGGC
>CAZWCU010000157.1:7679-10243 GCA_964632715.1 uncultured Bifidobacterium sp.
GTAGATCTCGTCGGAGAGGTAGTCGGCTCGGGTGAGTGTGCGGGTGTCGTTCGGCATGTCGGTGCTCCTGTTTCCCCTGCGGAAACCGTAGCCCATCCGCGAACGAAGCCTGAACGACCGATCAACAATGTGAGCTAGGGTGACCTGCATGGGGTTCGGAAACGAAGTGTCCCTCGACGATCTCATCCGCCGTGAGGAAGAGGTCTTCCTCCAGCGCATGCCGAGGACCGCCGAGCTGTGGGAACGTGCTCAGCGGTCGATGCCCGGTGGGGTCTGCTCCAGCTGGGCCAGCTCGCGCCCGCTGCCGGTGTGGGTCGACCGCGGTGAAGGCGCGTACGTGTGGGACGCCGACGGAACGCGCTACGCCGACATGCACGGTGGCTACGGCGTCAACGTGGTCGGCCACGCGAACCCGGCGGTGGTGCGCGCCGTGCAGGACCGCGTGGCGAAGGGCACGCACTTCGCGCAGCCCACGGAAGACTCCATCTTCGTGGCCGAGGCGCTGGCTGCGCGTTTCGGGTTGCCGAAGTGGCGGTTCGGCAACTCCGGCACCGAGGTGACGATGGATGCGTTCCACCTCATGCGCGCCATCACCGGGCGTCCGCTGGTGGTGAAGATCGAAGGCACCTATCACGGGCACCACGACTCGGCGATGGTGTCGATCTTTCGTTCCACTGATCAGCTCGGACCGTTGCACGAACCGCACCGCGTGCCGGGGCCGGGCATCATGCAGGAGATGGCCGATCTGCTGCGCATCGTGCCGTTCAACGACCTGCCGGCGCTCGAGCGCGTGCTCGAGGCGCACCGCGGGCAGATCGCGGGGATGATCGTCGAGCCGATGATGATGAACGCGGGCATCATCCCGCCGCAGCCCGGGTACCTCGACGGCGTGCGCGAGCTCACTCGTCGGTACGGCGTGCTGCTCGCGTTCGACGAGGTGAAGACCGGTCTCGTGGTCGACTGGGGCGGCGCCACCCGCCTGTTCGGCGTCACGCCCGACATCGTCTGCCTGGCGAAGGCGCTCGGCGGTGGCCTGCCGTGCGGTGCCATCGGCGGCACCGAGGAGGTCATGTCCGCCATCACCGACGGCGTCTACGACCAGATCGGCACGTTCAACGGCAACCCGCTGACGATGGCGGCCGCGCGGGCCACCCTCGAGGAGGTGCTCACGCCCGACACCTACGCCACCGCCGAGGCGCTCGGCGCACGCATGCTCGCCGGTTCGCAGGCCGCGCTCGCCGCCTATGGGCACCCTTCGTACGGCGCGGTGTTCGGCTTCAAGGGCTCCGTGGTCTTCCACCCCGAGCCGGCCACCAACTACCGCGAGTTCCTCGGCATCTCCACGGCGCTCAGCCACCTGCACTTCCTGGTGCAGTTCAACGGTGGCGTGTTCCTGCCGCCGTGGGGCAAGAGCGAGTCGTGGACGCTCAGCGTCGCGCACCACGAGGTCGATGGCGAGCAGTACGTGCGCAACGTGGAGCGCTTCGCGGCACTGGTGGAGGATCTGGGTGACCGGTCCTCCGACCTGTTCGCCACCGGGAGCTTCAACTGATGGTGCAACTGCAACAAGTCGGCAGATCCGACGGTGTCGACGCGATCACCGAGGTGCTGGCCGCCGATGGTGCGGTCATCGTCCGCGACTTCCTCTCCAGCGACACGCTGCAACGCTTCCGCGACGACATCGACGCGTTCGCCGTCGATCACCGCGCCGGATCGCTGGCCGACAGCCCCATCGTGCAGCGGTTCTGGGGTGCCAACACGAAGCGCTTCACGCGGCTCGCACATCGCAGCCCGGCGTTCGTCGACATCCTCACCGACCCGCTGTACCTCGCGACTGCGGACCGAGTGTTGTTGCCGAACAGCAGCGACTACTGGATGAACACCGGGCAGATGATGATCATCGGGCCGGGCGAGAAGGCGCAGTGGATCCACCGCGACGCGGAGAACTGGCCGACGATGTGCGCGGTCGACGGCTACGAAGTGACGCTCAGTTGCATGTTCGCCATCTCCGACTTCACCAGTGAGTTGGGGGCCACTCGCGTGGTGCCGGGCAGTCACCTGTGGGACGACTACCGCCGCCGGCCGGAGCCCGACGAGATCTGCCAGGCGGTCATGCCGGCCGGCAGCGGCATGATCTACACCGGCCGCGTGCTGCACGGTGCCGGCGCGAACGACACCACCGACCAGTGGCGGCACGGCCTGCACCTGTCGTACGTGCTGGGTTGGCTGACGCCGGAGGAAGCCGGCCCGCTCGGCACGTCGTGGGACGAAGTCGCGCACCTTCCCGAGGTCGCGCAGCGCCTGCTCGGGTGGCGCTGCAGTGCCGTCAACTCCACGTACGCCGCACGCCTGTGGACCGTCGACTACGAGGACGTGCCGGTGGCGCTGGGCCTCGACGGCTGACACGCCACTCAAATTCAAACAGGTCATGATCTGACCGGTTTGAGGCGCACCATGGTGGCATGTCCACCTCCACCACCTCCACCACGAACCGCAACATCGACCCTCGGCCCATCCTCGACCGTGCCATCGCCACGGCTGGCACCGTCATCGCCGGCGTCGGG
>CAZWCU010000158.1:0-10187 GCA_964632715.1 uncultured Bifidobacterium sp.
GGCCGGGCGCCTGCCCGGCCCGCGGCGGGGGTCAGTGCGCGACGACGTACGCGATGGCGCCTAGGTCGGTGTGCGTGATGCTCAGGTGCCAGCCGGTGATGCCGCGCTCGGTGGCGAGCTCGGCCGCGCGGCCGGTGACCCGCAGCGACGGCTCACCCGACTGCGCCCGAGTCACCCACACCTCGTGGAACCCGAATGCGCCGAGGCCGAGCCCCATCGCCTTCATCACTGCTTCGCGTGCGGCGAAGCGAGCGGCCAACGAGCGCACCGGGTCGATCTTCGGCGCCACGTACGCGAGCTCTTCGTCAGTGAACAGCCGCTCGCGCATCGAGGGTGTGCGCGCCAGCGACGTGCGGAAGCGCTCGATGTCGACCGCATCGACCCCGATGCCTTTGATGGTCACGACAGCACGGGCCGGCTCAGCTGCGCCAGTGATCGGCGGTCTCGCTGATCGGCAGGATCAGCAGGTCGGCCACCGACATGTCGGCCAGCAGATCGTCGCGGAAGCTGCCCTCGGTCTCCGTCACCCAGTCGACCAGGCGGTCGTAGCGACGGTCGTAGCCCTGCAGCACGCCGCGCATGGTGGCGGCCGGCAGACGGTCGTGGAAGCGCACGTGCAACAGCGTGATGCCGGTGCACGTGCCGCCCTTCACCTCCGGCACGAAGATGACGGTGCGTCCGTCGCTGCGGCCGCGCGCCACCAGCACTTCCTTCTCGCTGGCGACCCGCCGCTTGGTACCGAGCAGCTGCGAGTTCACCTCCACGCGGCTGGGCACGTCGCGCGACAGGCCGCCACGGTCGACGATGGCGATGGTGGCGCCGGCAGCGCTGGCCGGGTCGCCGTCGATCGCGTAGCGGGTGAAGCCGACGACCGCATCGACCGCGGGATCGAGATCGGCGAGCACCTTCAACGAACGGTAGGTGAGCCGGTCGCGGCCGGCACCGGCGGCGAGCAGTTCCTGCACGAGCGCCCGGTCGAGCACGCCTTCGTCGCTGCGGCTGATGCCGACGGTGACCGTCTTCGCCTGGTGCTTGATGGCATCGACGGGGCGGGTGAGCTCTTCGATGGCCCGGGTGAGCGACGCGGTCAGGTCGTCGATGACCACACCCGGCGTGGCGATCTTGCCGGTGGCTCGTTGGTAGGCCTCGAGCGCGGAGTCGCTGGCGAGATCGCGCAGCATGCCGATCAGTCGCACGGCCGTGCTGGCCTCCAGGTGGCCGTCGTACTGGCCGGCGCGGAGCCCGTCGAGGAACTTCTCGCCGTGCACGAGCACACCGGCCTGCACGGCACGCAGCACCTCGTCGCCGTCGGAGTGCGCGGCGAGCGCGTCTTCGATGACCTCGCGGGCTTCGCGCAGCGGGCGAGCCGACGCATCGATCGCGAGCGCCGCCTCGTACCCGAACAAGTGGCCGACCATGGCCGACAGCACGAACGCGAGCGCCGAGTCGACCGACGGCACGGTGAGCACCGCGGCCGCCGCGGCGAAGCGCTCGTCGGCCTCGGTGGCGATGACGATGGGAGTGGCCTTGTGCGCTCGGTAGATGGCGACTTCCTTGGCCACGTCGTCCGCGGTGCCACCCACCAGCCCCGCCGCGCACACCAGGATGAGCGGCTCGCTGGAGAGGTCGATGTGCTTCTTGTCCTCGGTGACATCGCAGGCGATGCTCTTGTAGCAGAGCTCGCTGAGCTTGATGCGAACCTCTTCGGCTGCGACGACGTTGGGGCCGTTGCCGACGATGGCCCAGTACCGCTTCGACGGCGCGAACCGCCGCGCTGCCTCGGCGATCGCGGGTCGGGTGGCGATGGTGGCCACCATCGCGTCGGGCAGTGTGCGCAGCGAGGTGAGCAGTTCGTGACGGCGATGAGCGGTGCCCTTGCCCGCTGCCTCGGCGATGGCGCACGCGAGCAGCACCCCGGCGGCCACCTGCGCGTAGAACGCCTTGGTGCTGGCGACGCTCATCTCCACGTCGCGACCGTCGCTCGTGTACATCACGCCTTCGGCCTTGTCGGTGAGATCGCTGTTGCGGCGATTGACGATGGCGAGCACCGCCGCGCCGCGGCCGCGGGCCAGGTCGACCGTGCGGTTGGTGTCGGTGGTGGTGCCGCTCTGGCTGACCGCGACGACGAGCGTGTCGGACATGTCGAGCCGCAGATGGAACCCGGAGAGCTCGGTGGCCGTGATGTGGTCGACGTCGATCGAGCCGCCGACCAGACCGTCGAGCACGGCGGCCATGCTGCGCCCGGCGACGGCAGCAGTGCCCTGCCCGATGACGCGCACCTTGGTGATCGACCCGTCGGCCAGCCGGGCGCGAATGGCCGATGGCAGCGCGCGTTCGCCCACCTCCGCGCGGAGCCCCTCGGGCGTGCGGAGGATCTGCCCGCGCAGCGTCGTCCGGAAGCACCCGGGCGCCGCGCCGGTCTCCTTCAGCAGGAAGTGCGGTGCGTCGCCACGGTCGATGTCGCGGGTGGTGACCTGGGCAGTGACGATCTCCGCCGCGTCGATCGGCAACGGCGAGCCGTCGTAGGCCATGCGGTGCACACCGTCGAGCGTGCCGGCGCCCGCACCGTCGAGCACGAACACCTGACCGCGGCTGCCCGAGGCGGACTCGGTCTCGCCATCGACTCGCACGAACTGCATGGTCTCCTCGACCACGCCGTACGGTTCGCTGGCCACGATGAACATGTCGTCGCCGAGGCCCACGTAGAGCGCTTGGCCACTGCCGCGCAGCGCCAGGTACACCTGGTCGGGCATGTCGGCCGAGGCGGCAGCGATGGCGACGCTGCCCTCGAACTCGGCGACGGTGCGGCGGAACGCCTCGCCCAACGCGATGCCCTCGGCAGCGTGGATGGCCATGACCGCGGGGATGACCTTCGCGTCGGTGGTGATCGGGCCGGCGATGCGCAGGCCGTGTGTGACCTTGATGTCGGCGTGGTTGTCGACGTCGCCGTTGAGCACCGCCACCGTGTACGGCTGGTTCACTGCCTGCTCGGCGCCGCTGAGCTCGACCTGCTCGCCGTTGACCGGGTGGCAGTTGGGCTCGCTGATGATGCCGACGCTGGCCCACCGAGTGTGGCCCAGCACCGACACTCGCGCGTGGGGTTGCGCGAGCGCGAGCCGCAGGAGGCCATCGGACTGCACCGCGGCGCGCAGCGCCTTCACGTTGTCGCCGAGCTCGCCGATCTCGGCCGCCGCCTTGTAGACGAAGCCGAGGCGGTCGCCGGCCACGCGCACGCTGCCGGTCTGGAACAGCGGATCGCCGCTGCGCGCCGCGACGGCAGCCGCCACGGACGGCGTCGCGAGGTCGAGGCCGTGGTTCCACACGAGCACGTGGAGGCCGGCGCTGTCGCGACCGCGCACCTCCATGCGGTCGATGGCGCTGAGGCCCTGCTGGATGGCGAGGTAGCCGGCGATCGCGGCCCGGCCCGCGTCGCGACCGGAGAAGTCGGCGACCGCGTCGGCGGTGCGGATGCGGTCCTTGCGAACGGCCCACACCGCGTCGCGAACTGCCAGCAGCTCGGCGTTGATGTGCTCGATGTCGTCGGGCGAGAGACCCACACCGGCCTCGAGCTCCTCGTCGCGTGCCGCGATGCGACCCTCGAGCTGGTCGAGCCGCGCGACGATGCCGGCGATCAGCTCACTGCGACCCGCCAGCGCCAGCATTCCCGGCACGCCGTGCAGCTGCTGATCGACCTCCGCCACCAGCGCGGCCGACTCGGTGAGCGTGGCAGCGGCCACTGCCCGATCGAGCAGCGACACGATGTCGCCGGCCACAGGGACGGGCCGGGTGCTGGGCCGGGAGACGATCGCGACGATGCCACACATGCTCTCAGGCTACCGATGGCGCGCGACCGAGAACCGTCAGGTCTTCGTCTCGCTCTTCGTCAGCCGAAGCGGGCGCGGACCACCGCGGCAAGGTCGTCGGCCACCTGCTGGGCGAGCGGTTGCGTCGCGGCTTCCACCATCACCCGGATGAGCGGCTCGGTGCCGCTGGCGCGCACGAGGATGCGACCGTCGCCGGCCAATGAAGCCTCGGCGGTGGCGATCTCCGCTGCCATCTCCTCTGCGGCTCGCGGGTGACGGTCGCGCACCCGCACGTTGACGAGCACCTGCGGATAGCTGGTCATCACCTCGGCGGCCAGTTCGGCGAGCGGCCGGTGATGCCCGTGCACGTACTGCGCCAGTCGCAGGCCGGCCAGCAGGCCGTCGCCGGTGGTGGCCAGGTCGCGGTAGATGATGTGCCCGCTCTGCTCACCGCCGACACTGAAGCCACCGGCGTCGAGCGCCTCCAGCACGTAGCGATCGCCCACCGCGGTGGTGGCCACGTGGATGCCGGCCGCTGCCATCGCCTTGTGGAAGCCGAGGTTGCTCATCACCGTGACCACCACCGTGTCGTGGTGCAGGGCACCCTCCTCGCGCAGCAGCAGTGCCGCCAGCGCGATGAGTCGATCGCCGTCGACCACGTTGCCGAGATGGTCGACCGCGATCACCCTGTCGCCGTCGCCGTCGAACGCGAGGCCGAGCGCGGCGCCATGGGCCATCACCGCCGCGGCCAGCGACGCCGTGTGCGTCGCCCCGCACTGGTCGTTGATGTTGCGGCCGTCGGGCGTGTCGTGGATGACGACGGTGTCGGCACCCAGCGCGCGGAACACCTCGGGCGCCACCTGCGACATCGCTCCGTTGGCGCAGTCGAGCACCACGCGCATGTCGGCCAGCGAACCGCCGAGGCTCACCAGGTGCTCGCCGTAGAGGTGCGAGGCACCGTGTGCCGGTACCACGGCGGGAGGCATCGGCAGCTCCAGCTGCAGCAGCGCCTCGATCGCGTGCTCCACGTCGTCGGACAGCTTCTCGCCCCCCGGAGCGAAGAACTTCACTCCGTTGTCGCGCCATGGGTTGTGCGACGCGGTGATCATCGCCGCCGGCACACCCTGCTCGGCCGACGACCACGCCAGCGCCGGAGTGGGCACCACGCCCATCGACACCGGATGCCCGCCGGCGGCCGCCAGTCCGGCCGCCAGCGCAGCCTCGAGCACCGGCCCCGACTCACGCGTGTCGCGACCGATCAGCCACGTGCCGCCGCCGAGCACTTCGGCTGCGGCACGCGCCAGCGCGGCCACGTACTGGGGCGTCAGGACGGTGAGCGCCTCCGCGCGCACGCCATCGGTGCCGAACTTCAGCGACACGCGCCCTCACTCCCGAAAACGGCGACAGCGCCCGCAGCGAGGTCCGCGTGCGGACTGCCGGGGCGCTGTGCCATGGAACGCTGCTGCTGAAGGATCAGCGCTTGGTGTACTGCTTGGCCTTACGGGCCTTGACGAGACCGTACTTCTTGCTCTCCTTGCGACGCGGGTCGCGAGTGAGCAGGCCGGCCTTCTTCAGCGCCGGACGGGCTTCGGGGTCGAGCTCGACGAGCGCACGGGCGATGCCCATGCGCAGGGCGCCGGCCTGGCCGCTGATGCCGCCACCGTGCATGGTGGCGTCGACGTCGTAGGTCTCTTCCACGTTCATCACGCGCAGCGCTTCGGTGACGACCATCCGCTGCATCGCAGTGGGGAAGTACTCGTCGAACGCCTTGCCGTTGATGGTGTGGACGCCGGTGCCCGGGCGGAGGCGGGCGCGAGCCACTGCTTCCTTGCGGCGACCGGTGGTTTGGGTGAGCGGCTTGGTGGCCATGTGTGTCGGTACCTTCCGGCGCTTCAGCGGGCCTTGGCCGCGGGGAGTTCGAGCGTGACAGGGTTCTGGGCGGCGTGCGGGTGCTCGGGACCTGCGTACACCTTCAGCTTCTTGATCTGCTCGCGACCGAGCGGACCGTGGGGCAGCATGCCGCGGACGCTGCGACGGACGGCCTCGGCCGCATCGCGCTCCATCAGGTGCTGGTAGGTCTCGCTCTTGATGCCACCCGGATACCCGGTGTGACGGTAGACGCCCTTGTTGGCGGCCTTGTTCTTGGTGAGCACCACCTTGGCGGCATTGACGATGACGACGTGGTCGCCGGAGTCGATGTGGGGGGCAAAGGTGGGCTTGTGCTTGCCGCGCAGCAACCGAGCAGTCTCGGTGCACAGACGGCCGAGCACGAGGTCTTCGGCGTCGATCACGTGCCATGCACGCGTGATCTCGCTGGCCTTCGGGCTGTAGGTAGTCATTGCTTCGTCCTTCACACGAATACGCCGGGCCCGCCTGCCCGTTGCCACACCCGCCGCGAACGGCTGACGTGACACCAGAACGGCTGCCAGGGAACCGTGAAATGATACGGGCATCGCGCAGAAACCGGCAAGCTCGCTCGGGGAATGCGCGCGATTTCCCGGATCAGTCGTAGCCGACTTCCCACAGCACGAGGCCGTGCGGCGGGGCGACCTGTCCGGCCAACTGCCGGTCGCGCTGCACCAGGATGCCACGCACGTCGCCCGCGTGGAGCTTGCCGCGACCGACGTCGACCAGCGTGCCCACGATGGAGCGCACCATCTGGTGGCAGAACGCGTTGGCCTTGATCTCGAAGCGCAGCAGGCCGGTGGTGTCGCCCGGCACCCGCTTCCAGTCGGCGGAGAACACACGGCGGCGCAGCGACGCCGGCTGATCGCCGGGCTCCTCCTTCGGTCGCCGACAGAACGAGCTGAAGTCGTGCTCGCCGATGAGTGGGTCGCACGCCAGCTGCATGCTGGGCAGGTGCAGCGGTTCGGTGACGTGCCATGCGGTGCGAGCCACGAACGGATCCGGCTCGCGCTGGCTGAGCACGTGGTAGCGGTACTGCCGGTAGGTGGCGTCGAAACGTGCGTGGAACTCCGGGTCGGCGGCCCACGCGATGTCGCGAATGGCGATCTGCGGGCCGCACATGCGATTGACGCGCCGCTGCAGGTTCTCCAGGTCCACGCCTTCCGGAAGGCTGAGACTGACGACCTGGCCCCAGCCGTGCACCCCCGCATCGGTACGACCTGCGCCGAGCAGGTCCGACTGGCGCTGCAGGATCCGCTCGATGGAGCTGCGCAGCTCACCCAGCACCGTGCGCACCCCGGGCTGCTCGGCGAACCCGGAGAGTTCCGTGCCGTCGTAGGCGACCGTGAATCGAGCTCGCCGCATCACATCCTCCAGCCTATGGTTCGCAGCCCGACGACGTGACTACGCGGCGGGCGCCAACGTGTCGGCGGCGGGCGCACTGGCCGTGGCCAGCAACACCGCGGCGAGTTGATCCCATCGGGACTGGTGGTCCGCGGCCGATGCCCCGTTGAGGATGAGCACGAACTCGATCTCGTCGGCTCCCACCATGAAGTAGCCGCTCAACGACTTCACCTCGCTCAAGGTGCCGGTCTTTCCCTGCAGCACGTCGGCCAACCCGGCGCCGGTGAACGAGTCGACGAGCGTGCTGCCGGCCTGCCCGCCGCGGGCGAGCCCCGCGCCCAGCGGGTCGGTGGCGCTGCCGCGGATGAGCACCGCCGCGAGCGCGGCGCACGTCAACTGGTTGTCGCGGCTGAGCCCGGAGCCGTCGGTGAACACCACTCCGGCCGTGGCAACTCCCCACTCGGTGAGCCGCTCGAGGAACACGGTCAGACCGCTCGCTCGACTGCCCTGCTGCGCTGCCACGAACCCGATCTCCTTCACCATCATCTCGGCGGTGAGGTTGTCGCTGGTGGTCAGCATCTCCTGCAGGATGCTGGTGAGTGGCGCGGACGTGATGCTCGCGAGCACCGCCTGCCCCGCAGGGGCCACGGCGACACCCGACCCGTCGGCCACGTCGATGCCACGCTCGGCGAGCAGCGCGACGAACGTCGACGCTGCGCTCGCGGTGGGCTCCGAGCCGCGAGCCCCCGACGAGGTGTACGAGTCGTTGATCACCAACGCACCCACGGGGGCGCCGTCCGGGCTGGCGATGATGTCGTCGCTCCAGCCCGGCGGGAACCGCTCGTCGTCGTAGCGACTGCCGTCGCCGAGCACCCTGCCGGTGATGCGGGTGACACCCGCGGCTGCGAGAGCGTCGGCGAGCAGGTTGACGTCGGTGACGTGGAACGGCGGGCGCTTGCGGCCGGTCGCCGCCTCCGTGTACCAGCGCTCGCTGAGCACCGGATCGCCACCACCCACCACGTACACGTCGCCGTCGATCACGCCGTCGACCGGTGCCGGACCGACGACCGTGGTGGTGAACGTGTGGCCCGGCCCGAGCACCTCGAGTGCCACTGCCGCGGTGATGATCTTCACGTTGCTCGCCGGGATCAGCGGCTGGTCGACGTTGTGGTTCACCACCACGCGGTCGTCGAGGCCGAGCACCAGGCACGACGAGCCATCGAGCGATCCCGCCAGCGTGGCCGCGGAACCGAGCAGCAGGTCGCGGCGACGATCGTCGGCCAGCGCGTCGGGCGCCCGCCGGGCGGACAGCAGCGGCGTGGCCAACGCAGCGGGCAGCACCGCCGGCACGGAGCTCTCTGGCGGCGCGACCGACCCAGCGGGAGACTGCGCACGGGCGAACACGACGAGCCCACCGAGCGCCACTGCGGGCACCAGCGCCAACGCGGCCAGCACCACCACGGGACGTCGAGCGGGGCGGGCCATGATGCATCAGGATACGAGACCCGACGCGCGGGTGGTCGGCACCTCTCTGGAATGCGAACGAGGCCGGAACGCGAACGAGCGCCGCCCGAAGGCGGCGCTCGTGACGCATGTGCTCAGTGCAGTCGGCCGTGGCCGACGTGGATCAGACGAGCTCGATGCGAGCCATCTGGGCGTTGTCGCCCTGACGCGGGCCGAGCTTCAGGATGCGCAGGTAGCCACCGTTGCGCTCGGTGTAGCGAGGAGCGACTTCGTTGACCAGCTTGTGGGTCATCTCCTTGTCGCCCAGGTAGCCCTGGATCTGGCGGATGCGGTGCACGCGCATCGGGCCTTCGTCCTGTGCCTTCTTGGCCTTGGTGATGAGCTTCTCGGCGATGGGACGCAACGCCTTGGCCTTGGCCTCGGTGGTCACGATCGCCTCGGCGGCGATCAGCGACGCGGTCAGGTTGGCCATCATCAGTCTCTGGTGTTGCGAGCTGCCACCGAAGTTGCGGGCTCGACGCGGTGTTGCGGGCATGACGTGATTCTCCTCTTACGGCTTCTGTTGCTCAACCGCGCAGCGTCAGGCCGCGCTCGTCGAGCTTCTGCTTCACTTCGTCGAGGCTCTTCTGCCCGAAGTTGGTGATGTTCAGCAGGTCGTCTTCGTTCTTCGTGAGCAGCTCGCCCACCGTGTTGATCTGTGCGCGCTTCAGGCAGTTGCGCGGGCGCTCCGACAGGTCGAGGTCTTCGATGGGAAGGTCGAGGTCGGGCGAGGTGCTGGCCGTGCTGGCCACTTCGCCGAGCTCGAGTCCCTGCGGCTCGTCGCTGAGATTGGCCACCAGGTCGACCAGCGAACGCAGCGTGGCGCCGGCCGAGGCCAGTGCCTCGCGGGGCGTGATGCTGCCGTCGGTCTCGATGTCGATGATGAGGCGCTCGTAGTTCGTGCTCTGCTCCACGCGAGTGGGCTCGATCTCGAACATCACGCGGCGCACCGGCGAGAAGATGGCATCGATCGGCACCACGCCGATGGTGCGGTTCTGCGTCTCACGGTCGCTGGACAGGTAGCCACGACCGAGGCCGACGGTGAGGTCGACCGCGAGGCGGGCCTTCGAGTTCAGCGTGGCGATGTGGAGGTCCTTGTTGAGGATCTCGATCTCGCTCGGGCACTTGATGTCGCCGGCGGTGATGGTGGCCGGGCCACGCACGTCGAGGCGGAGGGTGATCTCCTCGTCGGCCGACGAGGTGACGACGATGTCCTTGATGTTGAGGATGACGTCGGTGACGTCTTCGCTCACACCCTGGATGGTGTCGAACTCGTGCAGCGCGTCGTCGAAGCGAACCGCGGTGATGGCGGCGCCGGGGATGCTGGACAGCAGGGTGCGGCGCAGCGAGTTGCCGATCGTGTGGCCGAAGCCAGGCTCGAGCGGGCCGACCGCGAAACGCTGACGCGTGTCGTGGTCGTCGCCGATTGCTTCGACTGTGGGGCGCTGAATGACGAGCATGTTTGCCTCTGTGCGGGGAAGGTGGCCGGGATTAGTTGGAGTACAGCTCGACGATGAGCGACTCGCGGACGGGGACGTCGATGTGGTCGCGCTGGTGCAGATCGCGGACGGTGACCTGCTTGCCACCATCGCCCTGCTCCAACCAGCCCCAGACCGAACGGGCGAGCACGTC
>CAZWCU010000159.1:0-10180 GCA_964632715.1 uncultured Bifidobacterium sp.
CTGGACGCAGGAGATGGCCGTGTTGGGAGCCACCGTCAGCGTGATCTTCGACCACGGCGAGTCCGGAATCGGCGTGACGGTGAACGGATAGTTGGCGCCCGCCGACTTGCACGACCAGCTCACCGGTGTGTACTTGGTGAGGCCCGACAGGTTCAGCGGGGTGATGTCGGCCGTCACGCTGAGGCCACCGCTGAGGTCGAAGTCGAAGGTGCCGCTGCGGTACTGCGCACTGGTGGTGGCGATCGTGAGGTCGGCCGAGTTCTGGTAGGTGAACGGGTCGGCCGCCGATGCGGAGCCGACCTTGGTCTGCACGGTCACCGTGCCGCCGCACTCCGCGAGCGCCATCGAGTTGAGTGCGCCGGCGAACTGGTTCCAGTTCGGCAGGATGTACAGGTCGGCCACTGCTGCGTTCGTGTACGGACCACCGGCGGGCACCGCAGGAACGGTGGCGCCTTCCGACACGATCTGAGCGAGGATCTCGGTGTTCGGCCGCGTGTAGCTGGTGGGGCTCTCGTGGAAGGTGTACGGCTGTGCGTACACCTTGTTCGAGCTCCAGCCGTCGGAGTTGTCGACGGTGGTGTTGTTCGAGGTGTACAGCGCCTCGGTGGTCACCTCCCACGACGAGTACGGCGAGCTGTAGATGTTGTTCACGCGGTAGCCGTCGGTCGCGTCGGGCGTGGTGTTGCCCGAGTTGTAGGTCGACTGGGTGATGCTGGCCCACGAGCTGTACGGCGGGCTCAACTGCACGGTGCCGCGCCAGCCGTCGGTCTCGTCGTTGGTGGTGTTGTTGGCGGCGAACAGCGCTTCGGTGCTGTTCTCCCACAGGCTGTACGGCGCCGAGTAGCTGGTGGCCGTGCGGTAGCCGTCGGTCTGACCGGCGACGGTGTTGTTGAGGTTGTAGTACGCCTCGGTGGTCTCCGTCCACGAGCCGAGAGTGCCGGTGGTGGTGCGGAAGCCGTCGGTCGAGGCGGCGACGGTGTTGCTCGCGTCGTACAGCGCCTTGGTGGTGTTCGTCCAGCTCCCGAGCGAACCCGTGGTGGTGCGGTAGCCGTCGGTCTGACCGGCGATGGTGTTCGACCGCTCGTAGTTGGTCTGCGATTCCGTGGTCCAGCTGCCGAGCGTGCCGGTGACCCGCACGCGATAGTTGTCGCTCTCACCGGCGACGGTGTTGTTGCTGTTGTAGGAGCTGCGACTCACCGAGTTCCAGTTGTTGCCCTGCTTGCGTTCGTAGGTGAGGCCGGTCGCTGCGTATTGGTAGGTGAGGCCACTGCCGGCCCGCTGGTAGGTGATGCCGCTGGCGGCGTACTCCCAGGTGGGCCGGTAGCCACGCTGCGGGTTGTCGACGTGGAAGCCGATGTCCCAGGTCTGGTGGTAGCCACGCTGGAAGTCGGCGAGGTGGTAGCCGGCGCCCTGCTCACGCCAGGTGGAGCTGCCGTTGACGTCGGCCCCGACGTAGACGCCGATGAAGCGCTCGACGTCGGCGTAGTAGTCGCGAGCGATGCGCCACGCACGGTTCCAGGCCACTTGGTTGTAGCTGCTGCCGGTAGCTGCCGGCAGGCCGCTGTCGTCGTTGTCCGGGACGGCCGGCGCGCTGGCCGAGGTGGCGTTGAGGCGGCTGTAGGTGGGGATGCCGTCGGTGAAGAAGATCAGCGTGTCGGGCAGCGTCGGCTGCACCGTGCCGTCACTGTTCTTGAACACGCGGAACATCGCGTCTTCCCAGTTGGTGGAACCGGACGAAGTGAGCGTCGCGACCTGTGCCTTGAGGTCGGTGACGTCGCTCTCCGCGAGCATGTCGTAGTAGCGCGACCAGTTGGCACCGGCGCCGAGCGTGGAAGCCGTGCTGCTGAAGCGGACGATCTCGAGCTTGATGGGAGTACCGGCGAACGAGTCGATGAACGCGGTGATACCGGTGCGCACACTCGCCATGTTCGTGCTGCCGATGGACCCGGAGGTATCGACGGCCATCACGAAGTTGCCGCCGCAGCGCGAGCGGGTGGCGCCGAAGCTGGGCGGGTTGCTGAAGTTGCTGGTGCTCAGATCGTCTTCGCGGTCGGTGCCGCCGGCGGTCAGCGTGATGGTGTCCTCACCACCACCGGCACCGGCGACGTCGCCACCACCGTTGATGGTGACCGACACGCGGCGACCGTTCTTCGTGTAGTAGGTGGGGTCCGACGGCACGGTGTCCTCGGGGCCGCCATCGGGGACGGCCGGATCGAGGGCCAGACGCACCACGATCACCCACACGGGCGAGGTGACGCCGGGCTCCCACGTCTGCCCGGGAGGCGGTGCTGGCACGTCGTGCAAGACCACCGCCTGGTTGCACGTGGGGGCCCCGCCGCCGACCTTCACGCACGCGACGCGGATGATCTGCCACTCCTCGCCCACCAGCACGTAGCGGTAGGAGACGGTGGTGAGCGTGGGGACGGGCTCGGTGCCGCCCGAGACCCAGCCGGTCCACGACAGCATCAGTGCGTTGGAGCCACCGACGTTGATGCCGGGCGGGCACTCGGTGCCGCACGGCGAGGCGCCGGGCGACGTGTCGACGTCTTCCGCCGACGCGAGGTCGCTGGGCAACCAGATGCCCACGTTCTGCTCGGAGCGAGCGTTGTTGAGACGGCCCTCGCTGTTGTCCTGCTGCTTGAGGATCACCGAGGTGGCGGCCACGAGCGAGGTGAGGAGCGTGCCCATGATCACCATGGTGATCAGCACTTCCGGAAGGGTCATGCCGTCGTCGAGCCGGGCTGTCGCCCGTCGGCGAAGGCGTTGCAGGTGCTTCGTCATCGTGAACCTCATTCCGTCAGATGTCGCTCTTGACCACCTGGACGGACCGCGAGATGCGGCCGTCCGGGCTGGTCACTGTGATGTTGACTCGTTGCACGAGACCGTCGCTGTAGCCCCCTGCAGGGCACGCGCCGGCCTGCCATGTGCCGGCAGTGGTGGCAGTGGCGCCGGGGGTGTACCAGGCGTAGTTCACCGACACCTGGCTCTCCGCCCAGCCCTCGGCCTGCACTGCGGCCTCGTAGTAGATGGTGTAATCGCAGCTCTCGGTGGCGCGGTTCACGCGGTCGGCCGCATTGCTCAACACGGTCTCCACACGAGTGGCGTTGCGGTTGAACGAGGAGTTCTTCACGAGCGAGAGTGCCGCCACCATGAGCGGGATCATCGCCAGGCCCATCAGCGTGACGGTCACGACCATCTCCACCAAACTGAAGCCGCCGTCGCGGCGCGCAGCAATTGCATCCGCCGTCTCGTCGACCTGATCCACGCGCCGTTTCATCTCGCCCACTCCCGCTTCCGACTTACCTAGGTGCGTATCGACAATTCTCCGTGTGACCTTGAGGAAAGTCACTTCAAGAGTTCCTCATTTCGAAAACGCAGAGAGCGGCCGACCCCGAAGGGTCGGCCGCTCTGGATTGCCTACCGATTGAAACCAGGAGGACCTGGGATCAGGTGGTGGTCGGGGTGGCGCAGTCGCCAGCCGGATCCGGGCTGACACCGATGCCGTCGGCGTCGATGTTGTACGTGCTCGACACGCCACGGATGAGCTCCGCAGTCACGAGGCCGGGCTCGGTGGCCGAACCAGCTGCGCCACCGTTGGCGTAATAGGTCTCGACAGCGACTTCCAGGACCTTCTGGTCTGCGGCGCACGCCGATTCCTGGCCCTTGTCGGCGATGCCACGCACGGCGAACACCGTGACAGTGGCGAGGATGCCGAGGATGACGATGACGATGAGCAGTTCCACCAAGGTGAAGCCACGCTCGGTCTTCTGCGTCTCTACGATTTCATTTTCCATGATTTGGGTTACCTCCCGCTAGATGCTTGTCCCACAACGCCGACCCGCTCAGGCGGTGCGGACGCATCACAGCTTTCGGGAGTTGTCTTCCAGGGCTTTAGGGATTTCTTCTTCAATAGATCGTCAAGCCGAACAACGCTCAAGAACGCCCTCCGTCATACCGATGAATGCGTGTCAACAACCACACCGCGCACGCGGTGGATCGAGAGGGCGGGCGACATGCGTCGGAGCGAGAAGAACTGGATGGAATACGACGAGCTCACGAAGCCGTTCCTCTCGCCTGATTCTGAGGAAAGCGCCACCTCGGTGGCCGTGGAACTTCGGGATCGGATGGTGCGCGTGGAGCAGCAGGTGCTCGCGCAGTACACCGCTACCGCGGCGTACGCGACGCTCGCCAACCAAGGCGTCGAACAAGCCCGCGCCGAGTCGCGTGCGGACCTGGATCGGTCGCAGGCCACCATCATCGGTCTGCTCGATCGGTTGCGCGCCGAGATCAACAACCGTCTCGACGGCCTCGATGCCCGGCCTCAGGTCAGTGGCGGTGCGATGCCGTCCGACGTCGGCGGCCGCCTCGCGGCGATGGAGGAGCGCATGAACGGTGTGCTCCACGCGCTGGAAGGCTGCGTGCACGAGAACATGGCGCTGCGCCAGCAGATCGACGAGCTCGTGCAACGGCAGATGCAGACCGACGGTTGGTTGGTCAGCAACGGTGGTGCCTCGGAGCTCTCGCTGCTCTGATCGGCCCGCCGTTACCGTGAGCGTGTGAGCACTTCACCCGCGACGATCTGGCTGCAACCCACCCGTGAGCGATCGCTCGCCCGGCGGCACCCGTGGGTGTTCAGCGGCGGCGTTGCTCGCGTCGACGGCAACCCCGGCAGTGGCGACACGGTATTGGTGCGCGCCGCGGACGGCGCAGAGCTCGGCTGGGCGGCGTACAGCCCGTCGTCGCAGATCCGTGCGCGCATGTGGTCGTTCGAACCCGGCGTGCCCATCACTCCCGCCTTCGTCACCGAGCGGGTGCATGCGGCGGCGGCACGCCGTGCGACGCTGCTCGGCCCTGGCCGCACCGACTCGGCGCGGCTGGTGTTCAGCGAGGCCGACGGCCTGCCCGGCCTGGTCGCTGATCGCTACGGCCGCACCATCGTGTGCCAGCTCACCACGGCCGGTGCCGCGGCCTGGCGCGAGGCGCAGGCCGAACCGCTGTTCGCGCTGCCAGGTGTCGCCTGCGTGTACGAGCGCAGCGACGCCGACGTGCGCGAACGCGAAGGCCTCGGCCCGCGTGTGGGTCTGTTGCGCGGCGTCGCGCCTGCCCGCGACCTCGTCGCCAACGAAGCCGGCTTCCGGTTCGCGGTGGAGGTGGAGGGTGGACACAAGACCGGCTTCTACCTCGACCAGCGCGACGGCCGCGACGCCGTGGCGCAGTGGTCGCCGGGTCGACGCGTGCTCAACGTGTTCAGCTACACCGGCGCGTTCAGCGTCATCGCGGCAGCCCGCGGCGCGTCGTCGTTGCTGTCCATCGACTCGTCGGGTCCGGCGCTGGAAGTGGCCGCACGCAACGCGCTGCTGAACAGCGTCGACGTCGGTGAGCTGATGGAAGCCGACGCGTTCACTGCGCTGCGCGGCCTGCGCGACCGGGCCCGCCAGTACGACCTGATCCTGCTCGACCCACCGAAGCTGGCCAACACCGAACGGCAGCTCGACAAGGCCACGCGGGCGTACAAGGACCTCAACCTGTCGGCCGTGAAGCTGCTCGCGCCGGGCGGCGTACTGATGACGTGGTCGTGCAGCGGCGCGATGAGCATGGACCTGTTCCAGAAGGTGGTGGCCGGCGCCGCGCTCGACGCCAAGCGTCAGGTCAGCATCATCGGCCGCCTGCACCAGCCGAGCGACCACCCGGTGCCGTTGCCCTTCCCGGAAGCCGAGTACCTCAAAGGCCTCGTCCTCCAAGCCGAGTGACCCACCCGCCGTCAGCGGACGGTGGACTACTCCTGGACGAGCTCGATGAGGGTGCCGAAGCTGCCCTTCGGGTGCACGAACGCCACGGTCGTGCCACGACTGCCGGGGCGCGGCACCCTGTCGATCGGCGTGGCTCCTGCAGCGATCATGCTGGCGAGTGCCTCTGCACAATCGGCGACGCGGTAGCCGATGTGGTGCAGGCCCTCGCCGCGCTTCTCGAGCGACTTCGCGATGGGGCTGTCGTCGCGGGTGGGCGTGACCAGTTGCACGTAGCTCTCGGCCACCTTCAGCAGCGCTTCTTCGACGCCGTCGCTCTCCACGATCTCGCGATGGTCGACCGTGGCACCGAACGCACGCTGGTAGTAGTCGATGGCGGCTTCGATGTCGCGCACCGCAATGGCGACGTGGTCGATTTCGGTCAAGATCATGCATCCAGTGAAACAGATCGCCTCCCCGTGGCGTCAAGGTGAGCATGGAGACAGGCACACTGGGGGTGCACGCGGGGGTGACAGCCATCTCGACTTCGACCGAGTTCGACGAGTTCTACCGCTCGCATCGCGCCGATGCCGTGCGCTGGGCCACCGCGCTCGTCGGTTCGCCGGAGATCGGTGAGGAGCTCGCGCAGGACTCGCTGGCCGCAGTGGGTCGTCGACTGAGCACGCTCGACAACCCCGCCGGCTATCTGCGGCGCACGGTGGTGAACCGAGCTGCGTCGTGGCATCGCTGGCACATCCGTGCGGTGCGGCGTGAAGCGCGTGTCGTCGCAGGGCAGCCGACGTCGTACACGCAAGCGACCGGCGAGATGCTCGCCGCGCTGGCGTCACTGCCCTACAAGCAGCGCGCCGCGGTGAGCCTGCGCTACTGGGCCGACTGGACCGACGACCAGATCGCCGAAGCACTCGAGTGTGCACCCAGCAGCGTGCGCGTGCTGCTGCACCGCGGCCTGGCCGCCCTCAAGAAGGAGATCGCGGAATGAACCAGTTGCTCGACGACGAGACCGTCATGGCCCGCCTGCGCAGCGCGCTCGACGAGCTCACCGCGCCCGACGACTTCGCGACGCCCGGTGACGAGTTGCCGATGCGATCGCAGCGCACGATGACTCCGTCGCGGTGGATGGCCGTGGCCGCCGCGACGCTGCTGGTGATCGGTGCGGTCGCCGCGGTGGCGGTGAACCGGAGCAACCGGTCCGGCGTCGCGTCGACACCGACGACCGTGCCGAGCACGACTCCCGCCACCACGGTGAACCCGACCGAGTCCACGCTCGTCCGCGTCGAGACGAAGTGGTTCACCATCATCTCGCCCGACCTGGTGGCCGGCGAGCGCACGATCGAGCAGTGCTGCCGCGATTCGTTGCCCGGCCCGTTGCTGACCATGGCGTGGTCGAGCGGCGACACGTTCCTCACACTCACCGAGTACCCCGCCGGTCCGGTGACCGACGTGTTCCCCGATGCGAACTCCACCGTGCGCGAGGCAGCCACGGCGACACTGCTGTTCCACTCGTTCGGACTCACCGCCGACGAACGCGACGCATTGGCCGCGCAGGTGGTGGCCGGCTCCGGCCTGCCCTACGTGCTGCCGATGGAGGGCTGGGGGCTGACCGCGATGGGGCAGACCGCGGGCAATGGCCGACTGGTGCAGATGTACACGCCGCTGAACACCGATCCGTTGAGCAGCTACCTGCCGACGGTGACGATGAGCGCAGGTGAGTATCGCGGCGAGCTCGACCTCCTCGGCCTGTGGCCCGACGGGCAGCCGGTGACGGTGGCCGGTTACGACGGCTGGAAGGTCACCGAGGGCGACGGCACCGTGACCGTGTTCTGGGACACCGGCGACGGCAACTGGGCCACCCTGCGCATCGACGCCCAGCTCGCCGATCGCACCGACGGCCTCATCGCCGCGGTCGTCGAGGTCGACCCCACCGAGCCCACCGTCGACACCGTGCTCGCTCCACTTGAGCCGGACGGTCTGTCAGTCGGCGACGTGATCCCGGGTGAACTGCGGCCGATGGCCAGCGCTGGACCGACCCTCTTCGTGTTCGTCAACCCGGCATGCGTCCCATGCGATGACGCGATCCGGGACTTGGTGGCAACCCAAGAACCCGGGGGATTGCAGCTGCCTCAACTCGCGCTCGTCGCGCTTGAGCCGTGGGACGACGCGGGCGTGGATGACTGGCTCGCACGCCTCGGTTGGGCCGGGACTGTGATTCGCGACGTGAACGGCGTCATCGGCGCTCGGGGCGGCGTCACCGCTGTGCCTTCCTACGTGTTCGTCACGGTCGACAGCGAAGGCGTCGTTCTCGACGTGGTCTCGGGCTTGTTCACCAGCGACACCCTGAACGAGTTGGGCATCGAGTAGCCGACCAGGATCTGGACAGGAAATGTCCCGGTTGCCGAGATGATTCCTGCCCAGACGTCGCTGTGAGACGATTCCTGTCCAGAAGCCGTCGAAGCTGAGGCCGTGGCGCGGCCGACGGACGTCAGCGGCGGAAGGCGTGGAGCTTGTCGCCGAGCTGGTCGCGCAGTTCGTGGTTGGTGACGCCGAGACCCTCGGACGGCGCCAGCGCGAGCACACCGATCTTGCCCTCGTGCATGTTGTGGTGCACCTGGTAGGCGGCCTCGCCGGCCTGCTCGAGTGCGAACACCTGGCTCATCACCGGGTGGATCATGCCCTTGCTGATCAGACGGTTGGCCTCGTACGCCTCCTTGTAGTTGGCGAAGTGGCTGCCGACCAGCTTCTTCAGGCGCATCCAGAAGTGGCGGTTGTCGAACTCCATCATGAAGCCGCTCGTTGCCGCGCAGGTGACGACGGTGCCGCCGCGCTTGACGACGTACATCGACGCACCGAACGTGGAACGGCCCGGGTGCTCGAACACGATGTCGGCGTCCTCGCCGCACAGGCCGCGGATGTCCTTGCCCAGCCGGCGCCACTCGGTCTCGTTGTGCACGCCGTTTTCGTCGAAGAAGTGGTAGTCGGCAGCGGCGCGGTCGATGATGTGCTCGACGCCCATCTTGCGCAGGATGGCCGCCTTGTCGGGTGACGAGACCACGCACACCGGGATGCCGCCGCCATTGAGCACGTACTGCGTGGCGTAGGCGCCGATGCCACCGGTGGCGCCCCAGATGAGCACCACGTCGCCCTGCTTCATCTGCGCGCCGTTGCGACCGACCAGCATGCGGTACGACGTGCTGTTGCACAGCGCGCTCACCGCAGCCTCCTCCCACGTGAGGTGCGCGGGCTTCGGCATGAGCGCGTTGGCCTTCACCACGGCGAGGTCGGCGAGGCCACCGAAGTTGGTCTCGTACCCCCAGATGCGCTGGTTGGCGGCCATCATCGAGTCGTCGTGCGCCGACGGGTCCTGGTCGTCGACGTGGTTGCAGTGCACCGTCACCCGGTCGCCGGGCTTCCAGTTGCGCACGGCCGAACCGACGCGAAGCACCACACCCGACGCGTCGCTGCCGACCACGTGGTACGGCAGGTCGTGGCGCTTCGCCCACTCGCTCTCGCGCCCCAGACGAGCCAGCGCACCGAACGTGCTGATCGGCTCGAAGATGCTGGTCCACACCGTGTTGAAGTTGATGCTGCTGGCCATCACCGCCAGGTACACCTCGTCGGGGGCGAGTTCGGGCGTGGGCACGTCGCCCACGTGCAGGCTCTGCCGCGGGTCCTTGTCCTTGGAGGCGACGCCCTTCCACATCTCCTGCTCGTCCTTGAGCACGTGCACCGCGCGGTACTGCTCGGGGATCGCGAGCGCGGCGAAGTCGTCGGCGCTGGCGTCGGACTGGATGGCGTCGAGGATGTGCTGCATCCGGCGGATGTTACCGATGAGTAGCGAGTGCGGTCGAACCCGCTCGCTGCCCGGGGTGACCCCTCCCCGCGTCGCCCCGCGTGCCAGAGTCTCTGCCCATGTCTCGATCCTTCCGCCGCTCGGTGCTGCTCGCCGCCGCAACCGCCACCCTGTTCGCCGCCTGCGGCGACGACTCGTCCAGCTCCGACGACACCGGCTCGCCCGACAGCACGGTTGCCGCCGGCGGTGGCACCGCCGCCGAGTGCGCGCCGGCCGACGGCAGCGCGGCGCAGCAGCGCACGTTCGAGGCCGGACCGGAGATGTGCCTGGTCGACGGCGCCACCTACCGGGCGACCATCGAGACCAATCACGGCAGCTTCGACGTGGTGCTGCGGCCCGACATCGCGCCCAATACCGTCAACAGCTTCGTCAACCTCGCTCGCTACCACTACTTCGACGGCACCACCTGCCACCGCGCCATCCAGAACTTCGTGGTGCAATGCGGCGACCCCACGGCCACCGGCACCGGCGGCCCGGGCTACGAGTTCGACGACGAGCTCGACCAGATCGAGCCGTACCGCATCGGTTCGCTGGCGATGGCCAACTCGGGACCGAACACGCAGGGCAGCCAGTTCTTCATCATCAC
>CAZWCU010000160.1:0-10105 GCA_964632715.1 uncultured Bifidobacterium sp.
GCCTTCGCTTCGTACGACGCGGCCAGCACCACGCCACCGCCCACGGCGATGGCTTTCCCGCGCAGCGACGGATCGAGCAGCTGCTCGACCGAGGCGTAGAACGCATCGAGGTCGGCGTGCAGGATGTTCGGACCGGTCACCCCTCCCACGGTAGTCGAACAGATGTTCGACCGCCAGAGGTGAAATCGTGACGATTCCTGTCCAGCAACCGCTGGCGCTACAGGTCGCCGGTGGGATCGGCCACGGGGTCGAACGGCATGTCGAACCACTGGCCGGGCCGCAGCGGGTCGCGGCGCCGGCTGGGGTGCTGCGTGCTGCTCAGCCATGCGACGAAGCTGTCGAGCGGCACCGGGCGACAGATGCCGAAGCCTTGCGCCACGTCGCACGCGAACCCGCGCAACCGGCTGAGCACCTCGTCGGTCTCCACGCCTTCTGCCACCACCTGCATGCCGAGGTTGTGGCCGAGGTCGATGATGGACCGCACGATCACTTCGTCCTGCTCGTCGAACAGCACGTTGGCCACGAAGCTGCGGTCGATCTTCAGCTCGCTCACCGGCAGGTGGCGCAAGTAGCTGAGCGACGAGTAGCCGGTGCCGAAGTCGTCGACCGAGAGGCGCACGCCGAACTGGTTGAGCCGTTCGATGCTGGCGCGAGCGCGGGGTGCGTCGATGAGCAGCGAGCTCTCGGTGATCTCGAGTGTCAGCAGCGTCGGGTCCACGTCGTGGCGGTCGAGATGGCGCATCACCCGCTCGGGCAGCAACTCGTCGAGCAGGTCGTGCGTGGACAGGTTGACCGCCAGCCCGAGATGGTGGCCGAGCCTGCGCAGCTCGCGCAGCTGGCCGACCGACGCATCGAGCACCTGATCGGTGAGCTGCTTGATGAGGCCGGTCTCCTCGGCCACGGGCACGAAGTCTTCCGGAGCGACCCAGCCGCGCCGCGGGTGCGACCAGCGAGCCAGCGCCTCCACGCCGATGACCACGCCGCTGGCGAGGTCGAGCTTGGGCTGCAGGAACACCTGCATCGCGTCGGCCTCGAGCGCGTTGCGCAGGTCGCCGAGCATCGAGAGCCGAGCCGGGGTACGCCGGTCGATGGCCTCGCTGTACAGCTCGTACCCGGTGTGCCGGCTCTTCGCGGTGTACATCGCAATGTCGGCCTGACGCAGCAGCGAGGTGGCATCGCGCTTGTCGGTGGTGGCGGGTGCGACGCCGATGCTCATCGTGACCACCACGTCGAGGCCGTCGATGTGGAACGGCTGGCGAGCTTCGTCGACCAGTCTGGCCGCGAGCTCGTGCACCGATTCGAGGTTGCGGAACGTGAGCAGCGCGAACTCGTCGCCGGCCAGTCGCGCCAGGACGTCGTCGGGTCCGAGCAACCCTTTCAGGCGGCGGGCGAAGTCGTCGAGCACCGCGTCGCCCGCGTGGTGACCGAGCGTGTCGTTGACCTCTTTGAACCGGTCGAGGTCCATCAACATCACGACGCCGAGCACTTCGCCGCCGGCGAGCGCCAGGCCGGAGGAATCGGCGTTCGGCAGCGGGGGCTTCGACAACGCGAGGTCGCACAGGCGCTCGAACGACGGGCGATTCGGGAGGCCGGTGAGCGCGTCGTGACGAGCTTCGAACTCGATGCGGTGGTGCAACAGCGCCTTGCGCAGGTTCGGGGCGATCTGCTCGGCGAGCGTGTGCAACCGCACCGCGTCGCCCGGGCGGAAGTGGTCTTCGGCACCCTCCCGCTCCGCCACCGCGATGAGGCCGACGACGATGTCGCCGTCGCGCACCGGAGCGCAGAGCACCTGCCCGCAGGCAGCGAGCGCGTGAAACCCGAGCGCGTTGCACTCGGCCGCGCCGAGCAGCTGTGCCTTGCGCACGCCCAGCACGTCGACCCAGCGCGGATCGTCGTGCGCGACGGGCAGGTCGGGGAACGGAGCGCCCGTGCTGTGGTGCATCGGGTGCTCGCCACCGAACACCACGATCGCGGCGCGGCGCACGCGCAGCAGGCTGCCGATCTCGTCGACCGCAGAGGTCATCACTTCCTCGAGGTCGAGCGAACGGCCGACCCGTCCGACGAAACCGTGGAGGTCGTCGAGGTCGCGGAAGCGTTGCTCGAGGCGGCCGTAGCTCTGCATGAGGGCCCACACGGCAGCCAACGGCACCGCCGACAGGATGAGCAACCATGGGGAGATGAGCGTGGGTGCCACCACCGCGGATGCGACGAGCGCGTTGGTGGGGGCGAACCACACGGACATGCCGAGCTCGCTGACCAACCGCTCGCGGAAGTTGCCCTCGACCATCGCGATGGCGAGCGACACGAACACTCCGCCGACGATGGTGGCCAGCGCGGTTGCCGGCACCAGCGAGATGAGCAGCGCCACCGACGAGCCCGACCAGTGGCCCATCGCGAAGGCGACGACGTGATAGGCGATGGCGGTCTCGAGCGCGAAGAGCGCCGCGTTGAAGAAGTGCTTGTAGTAGCGGCTGCGCCACTGGAAGGCGATGACGGCGAGGCTGCCGACGATGCGCGCGGCAATGGCCGGCCCGGGCGCGAGGTACACCAGCGCGAACGCGGTGGGCACTTCCGAGAACGAGAACGAGATGGCCTCGCGCCGGAACTCGAAGTGAAACACGGTTCGCTCGGCCACACCGAAGGCGACGGCGAGGAGCGGCGCCAACCACCAGGCCGACACGCCCGAGTCGCCGAGATCGGCGGGCAGCGCGAGCGTTGCCGCAGCAGCTGCGGCCGCCAGCAGCGTGGCGAGCGCGCAGATGCGCGCGACGACATGCGGCGGCGGAGCGTTCACGGGCGACGCCGGACGAGGGGCGCGGCGGCGCGACGGAGGACTCGGCGAGGCGGAGCGGGACGCGACGCGGCGTTGTCGAGATGACTGGACATCCGCGCCTCCTCACCTGTGCTCACGGATCGTGGTCAAGCGTAGCCACACCCGCTTTCCGAGGGGTGGTCATCGGGGTGAAGTTCGTCTCTCTCGAAATTGTGAACGTTTGGGCAGAAATCGTCTGAAATCTCTCAAGGCCGGGTGCGGGCGGCCGATAGACGATCGGTATGGACGGCAATCGATGGCGGGCTCTCGGACGATTCGTGGCGTACGCCGTCGCGACGTTGGTGCCGGTCGTGTGGCTCGGCTTGCTGCTGTCACACACCATCACCGAGGAGGCTGACGCCGCCGCGCTCCGTGACGGTGAGGCCCATGCGCAGTCGATCGCGCAGGTGGGCATCGAACCGTTCCTGCAAGGTCAGCCGCTCAGTGTCGGCATCACCGGCGCCGAACGAGATGCGTTCACCCGCACCACCGGCAACCTGCTGCAGCGGGGGAGCGTGCTGGTCCTGCGCATCCGCGACGTCGACGGGCGGGTCCTGTTCGACGCGGCGAACCCGGACGCGCCGCCAGGCCGGCCGATCTTCGAGCCCGCCGTGCAGGCCGCAGCCGCACAGGGCATGGTGTCCGCGCTCACGCATGTGGACGATGAAGGCTTTGCTGCCGGACCCAACTCCGGCCTGCCGGTGATCGAGACGTTCGTGGCCGTCCACTCGCCGGCGAACCCCTCGCTGGTCGTCGGCGTCGTGGAGATCTCGGTGCCCTACGAGCCCATCGCGGCGCAACGCGCGCAGTCGCTCGACCGGCTGCGGTTCGCGATCGTCATCGGTCTCGCAGCCGTGTGGCTGGTGCTCGGCATCATCGTCGCCTCGGTGACGCGTCGAGTGCGTCGCCAGAGCAAGCGCAGCGAGTTCATGGCACTGCACGACACCCTCACGGGGCTGCCGAACCGGGCGCTGCACGCCGACCGCGTGGCCGCCGCGCTGGCATCCGCCGGGCGGTTGGGCACCGACGTCGCGCTGGTCGTGGTCGACCTCGATCGGTTCAAAGAGGTGAACGACACGCTGGGCCACCGCAACGGTGACGAGTTCCTGCGCATCGTGGCCGCACGACTGACCGGCGCACTGCGCCCCGGCGACACCGTCTCGCGACTGGGTGGTGACGAGTTCGGCATCGTGCTGCCCGGCGCGACACCGGAGTCCGTGGAGGGCATCCTGCGGCGGCTGCACGAGGCGCTCGGCCACGAGGCCGAGCTGGCCGGCGTGGCCGTGTCGGCCGAAGCCAGCATGGGCTACGCGATGTGGCCGCTCGACGCCGAGACGCCCGAGACCCTGTTGCGGCGAGCCGACCTCGCGCTGTTCGCCGCCAAGACGGCGCGCTCGGCGATCGTGCGCTACCACGCCGGCATCGACGAGTTCGATCCGCAGCGCCTCAGCCTGATCGCCGAACTTCGTCGCGCGATCACCGCCGGCGAGCTGATCCTGCACTACCAGCCGAAGGTCGACGCCACCACCGGCGAGGTGCTCGCGTTCGAAGCCCTCGTCCGATGGCTGCACCCGGTGCGTGGACTGGTGCCGCCCAACGACTTCATCCCCATCGCCGAGAGCACCGGCCTCATCGGGCCGCTCACCCAGTGGGTGGTCGACTCCGCGCTCGCGCAGCTCGCGGAGTGGTCGCTCACTCGTCCCGACCTCTCCATCGCCGTCAACATCTCCGCTCGCAACCTGCGCGACGACCTCCCCGGCTGGATCCTCAACCGCCTTGCGAACCATCGGGTGAAGGCCTCGCAGCTCGTGCTCGAGATCACCGAGACCTCGTTCGCCACCGATCCGGTCCGAGCCACGGTGCTGCTCGAGGAACTGCACGCCGCCGGCGTGCGCGTGAGCCTCGACGACTTCGGTCAGGGCTACACCTCGCTCGGCTCACTCGGCCACCTGCCGGTGAGCGAGCTGAAGATCGACCGCGGCTTCGTGGTGGCGATGCAGCACAGCCCGGAGGACCGAGCCATCGTCGCGTCGGTGATCGAGCTGGGCCACCAGCTCGGCCTGACCGTGGTGGCCGAAGGTGTGGAGACCGAGGAGGTGTTCGCCGACCTGCGCCTGCTCGGGTGCGACACCGTGCAGGGCTACCTGTTCTCGCCGCCGGTGCCCGCCAGAGATGCGCTCGCGCTGATGGACCGGGTGCACGTCGTCGTCTGAGCCGTCGCTCAGCGTGGCCGCAGCACCGTCTGCGTCTGGGTGGTCTTGCCGACGAGGCGGCCGTCGCTGCGCCGTAGTTCGGTCTCGATGACGATGGTGCTGCTGCCCACGTGCAGCGGACGGCTGGCGGCCCGCACCGTGCCGTCCTTCACCGCGCCGAGGAAGTTCGTCTTCGACTCGATGGTCGACGTGCCGATGGCGCCTTCCGGCAGATTGGCCGCGGCACACGCACCGCCTGCGGCGTCGGCGAGCGCCATCAGCGCGCCGCCGTGCAACGCGCCGCCGGTCGTGCACAGCGTCGGCTGCCAGTCGAGATCGATCTCGACCAGCTCGGGCTGCCACGTGATGCCGCGCATCTGCAGGCTGGCGCACAGGGGCATCGAGGAGTGGATCATCTCGGTCAGGTCCATCGCAGCAGTCTGCCCGATCCGCCGCCGGTCACCGCCGTGGATTGCCTCGGCCCCGGCGTCGGGTGGGGCAGTCCAGCTCATGGCACATCGTCTTGGTCAGCGACAGCTTTCCCTGCACCAAGTGCAGGGAAAGTTGTCGCTGAGCTGAGAGAACTATGCGGCCAGCGGTGCGCCGTACGTCGGAAGCGTCAGGTCTGGCGGGCGAGCACGACGGGTGCCGCGGCTTCGAGGTGCTGCACCCACTCCGCCGGGGAGGCGGGCTCGACGATCGGCAGGATGACGAACTTCGAGGTGCCGACCGCCACGAACCGGTCGATGGTGCTGATGAGCTCGTCGAACCCGGCCGGGATCAGCACCGACGGGTCGGCCAGGTCGGGCCGCCGCTTGGCCAGTCCGGCGAGCACCACGTCGGGAACCGGACCGAGGGCGTAGGGGATGAGCGCGCCGTAGTGGTCGTCCTCGATCTCGCGGCCGTGCTCGAGGGCGACGGACTCGATGACCTCCCGTCCGCGTGCTGCGTCGTCGGGCGTGACGAAGCTGGGCAGCCAACCGTCGGCCAGACGACCGACCCGACGCAGCTCGGAGGGGGCGATGCCGCCCAACCAGATGTCGACGTGGTGCTGGCGCGGCTTGGGTTGCACCTGCAGTTCGTCGTAGTGGAAGTGCTCGCCGTGATGCGTGAACGGCTCGGCGCCCCAGCAACCGCGCAGCACCTGCATCGCCTCGTCGAAGATCTTGGCGCGATCGCCGCGGGCGACGCCGAACGCCTGCTGCTCGTGCGGGTCGACCGCGCCGAGCCCGAACGCGGGGAGCAGTCGCCCACCCGACATGCGGTCGAGCGTGGCCAGCTCCTTGGCGAGCACCACCGGGTTGCGGCCGGGCAGCACCATCACGCTCATCCCGAACTTCAACTTCGTGGTGCGTCCGGCGGCGAAGGCCATCGCCACCAGCGGGTCGGGTGCCTCGCCGCCGAGTCGTTCGCTCAGCCACAGGCTGTCGAAGCGCAGCTCCTCCAACGCATCGACGACCTCGCCGAAGCCGGTGTCGTTGAGCTTGGTGCGCACACCGAACCCGAACCCGATGCGCACCTTCATCGGACTGCCAGGTCGCGGATGATGGCCGCGGTCTCGTCGGGGCGCGAGGCGAACGGCGAGTGATCGGTGGCCAGCGTGTGCACGTGCGTGCAGCGCTCGGCCATCACGTCCTGGTGGCTGATGTGCACGGCTTGGTCGAGCGTGCACCGCACGTAGGTGGACGCGATGTGGTCGCGCGGTGCGCCGGTGACGCTGTCGGTGAACGTGACCATGGCTTGGCGTGACAGGCGGGGGAGCGCGGCGTCGATGACGGCCTGGGAGCACTCGCCGTAGAACGCGGCCGCGGCGAGCGCGGGATCGATGGTGCTCGACCCGTCGTCGGCTGGGCGAATGGCCGTGCCCAACACCACGTCGGCCCGTGGAAGCGAGGTGAGCAGACTCATCACGCTCTCGTCGCGCTCCAGCGCGAATGCAGTGAGGTACACCAGGTGCGCCACGTCGGGGTGATGGGAGGCGGCCTCGGTGATGACAGCGCCGCCGTAGCTGTGACCGACGAGCACAGCCGGCGAGTGCAGACGCTGCAACACCGCGACCACGTGGGCCGCGTCGTCGGAGAGATCGCCCAGCGCGGCGGTGGACGCGCCGTGGCCGGGGAGGTCGATGGCGTAGCTGTGCACGCCGAGCCGATCGAGGGAGTGCTGGAGGGCGGCGAAGCACCACGCTCCGTGCCAGGCGCCGTGCACCAGCACGACGGGAAGCGATGCGCTCATCAGCGCATCGTGTCACACGATGTCAGCGGCGACGCACGTGGACGTGTGCCGGCTCGGGCACGAGCTGCGGGATCGGCTCGACGCGGCTCCACGCCACCAGGGAGGCGACCACGATGACGCTGACGATGATCGCCTGCTCCGACACCCGTCCGTGCAAACCGCTCACCGCGATGGCCGCGACGGCGCTGAGCACCAGCGCCAGCTTGATCTGCGCCACCCAACTGAAGGCGTGGCGCGACGTGGTCGTGGAGGACGTGTGATCGGCGTGCGAGCGGGTGTGCAGTGCGTTCATGTAGGTACAGACGTTGCGGAGGTCGACATCGATCACTTTTTCGGCGCGAATTCTCGGAACTGCAGTCAATGACACAGAATTGCCACATGTCTGCACTCGTGGGTGACCCGATCGACCACTTCCGGCTCACCGGCCGCACTGCGCTCGTCACCGGCGCGTCGTCGGGTCTCGGCGATCGGTTCGCCCGCGTGCTGCACGCGATGGGCGCACAGGTGGTGGTGGCCGCACGGCGAGCCGATCGGTTGGACGCGCTGGCGAACGAGCTGCCGGGCACGCTGGCCGTGCAGGCCGACCTCTCGCTGGCCGCCGACCGCGAGCGCCTGGTCGACGCTGCTGTCGAGCGCTTCGGTCACGTCGACGTGCTGGTGAACAACGCCGGCATCGGGCACAAGGTGGCGGTGGAGGACGAAGCGCTCGACGACTTCCGGGCGACCATGGAGCTCAACGTCACGGCCGTGTGGCACCTGTCGAAGTTGGTCGCGCCGACGATGATCGCGGCCGGCGGCGGCAGCATCATCAACGTCGCCAGCATGCTCGGCCACGTGGCGGCCTCACCAGTGAAGCAGGCGCACTACTGCGCGTCGAAGGGCGCGGTCGTCAACCTCACCCGCGAGCTCGCTGCGCAGTGGGCACGCAAGGGCGTGCGCGTGAATGCGTTGTGCCCGGGATGGTTCCGCAGCGAGATGACGGCCGGCATGGAGGACGACGAGACGAGCCAGCGGTTCATCGCCACCATGTCGCCCATCCCGCGCATGGGCGAGCCGCACGAGCTCGACTCGGCGCTGCTGTTCCTGGCCGGCTCGGGCAGCACGTTCTTCACTGGCCAGAGCGTCATCGTCGATGGTGGTTGGACGGCTCGCTGAGCGCCCGCCACTGGGTCGCCCGCACGATCGGACAGTAGGGTGCTGCGCCATGGGCGTCCTCGACCGGCTCGACATGACCAACCGCCTCGACCGCGACGAGTACGAACGTCGTCTCGCGCAGGGGCAGCGTCGCATGTCGCAGCTGCGCCTGCACCTCGGTGGCCTGATGGGCTCCGGCGTGCCCGGCCCCGGATTGCTGGTGCTGATGGAGGGCCCCGACGCGTCGGGCAAGGGCGGGGCCATCAAAGCGGTGGTCGGCCACCTCGATCCGCGGCACTACAAGGTGGTCTCGTACGCGAAGCCCACCACGCAGGAGAAGAACCATCACTTCCTCTGGCGCTTCTACCGCGAGCTGCCCGGCATGGGCGAGATGGCGGTCTTCGACCGCAGCTGGTACGGACGTGTGCTGGTCGAGCGCGTCGAGGGCTTCGCCTCCCGCACCGAATGGCGACGCGGCTACAAGGCCATCGTCGACTTCGAGGAGTCGCTGTGCCAGGAGAGCATCATCCTGGTCAAGTTCTGGATGCACGTCACCGACGACGAGCAGCTGCGGCGCTTCGAGGGTCGCGCTGCCGATCCGCTGAAGCGCTGGAAGCTCACCGAGGAGGACTGGCGCAACCGCGAGAAGAACCGGCTCTACGAGGCAGCGGCCGAGGAGATGTTCGAACGCACCGAGCACAAGCTGGCGCCGTGGGACATCATCGGCGGCGAGCACAAGCGGTACGCACGCATCGCGGTCCTGGAGACGGTGATCAAGCGCACCGAGGAAGGCATGCGCCGCTGGGGCATCGAGGTGCCGCCGCCGGTGGAGGAGATCGAGGCCAAGCTGCGCAAGGACCGCGACGACGCGCTGAAGTGAGCGGTGAGCTCGCGGCTCAGATCGCGGGCCGCCGGTGCGCCCACGGTTGCGCCGCTTCGAGCTGCGCAGCCACCTGGAAGAGCAGGTCTTCGCGGCCGTAGGCGGCCACCAGTTGCACGCCCACCGGCAGACCTTCCGGGGTCCAGTGCAGCGGCAGGCTGATGGCCGGCTGACCGCTCGCGTTGAAGGCGGGCGTGAACGGCACGAACTGCGCCGCACGCGCCATCGGCGCCATCGGGTTGGCCGCATCGTTCGCGAACGTGCCGATGGTGACCGGCGGCTCGCCGAGGGTGGGGGTGAGGAGGAGGTCCCACCCGTCGGCCCACCACTGCTGCACCGCTCGGCGGAACTCGACGGTGGCCGACAGCGCCATCGCGTAGTCGACCCCGTTCACGCCGCGGGCGAAGTCGCTCTGCACCTGGTTCACCGGTTCCACGTCGCCGGGCACGAGATCGCGGCCCAGCTGCGCGGCGATGCGGGCCATGCCGGCGCCCATGTTGGTGGCCCACAGTGCGCTGAACCGGCGGCCGAAGTCGGGGTTGGCCATTGCCTCGGGGAACCCCGGCTCCACGTCGTGCCCCAGCGACTCGAGCAGTGCGGCCGTGTTGCGAGCAGCGAGCGCGCACTGCTCGTGCACCGGCCCGCCGAACGGGTGGTGGTCGAGGAGACCGATGCGCAGGCGCCCGGGGTCGACGCCCAGCTCCTGCACGTATGGCCGGCTCGGGGGTGCGGCGATGACGGTGTCGCCGACGCCGGGACCATGCACGGCATCGAGCAGCGCGGCGGTGTCGCGCAGGCTGCGGCTCACGCACAGCTCGACGCCGAGGTTGCTCTCGTCGCGGTACGGCCCGA
>CAZWCU010000161.1:0-10101 GCA_964632715.1 uncultured Bifidobacterium sp.
TGAAATCAAAGTCGATGGTGGCCCACGGTAGTTCCACGTTGGCCTGGGTGTGCAGGTGCAGCATCGGCTTGTCGAGCGCCGACAGGCCGGCGATCAAGATCTTGGCCGGGCTGAACGTGTGCATCCAGGTGATGACGCCGACGACCTTCGGCGACGAGTTGGCCGCCAGCATCACGTCGAGGATGGCCTGGCGCGAGGTGAGCACCGGCTTCCACACCACCCGGCAGGGCACGTCGGCGGACTGGTCGAGCAGACCGGCGACGATCTGCGACTGCGCTGCGACCTGCGCGAGCACTTCTTCCCCGTAGAGGGTCTGGCTGCCGGTGAGGAACCAGACCTCGTGCTCGGCGAGGTTCGGCACGATGCTGCGGCCCATCACGAGGCTCCTTCTGCTTGCTGTCCGTAGACGTTCTGATAGCGGTCGAACAGTGCGTCGACCAGCTGGGGTTCGATGAGGATCGGCGTGCCGAGCTGACGCGCGAGGTGCACGGTGCGCGCCACGTCCTCGCACATCACCGCTGCCTTGACGGCTTCGCGGGCGTCCTTGCCGATGGTGAAGACACCGTGGTTGGCCATCAGCACGGCGCGAGAACGGTGCCCGGTGAGCGTGTCGACGATGCCGTGACCGATCGACTCGTCGCCGATCAACGAGAACGGGCCGACGGGGATCTCGCCGCCGAACTCGTCGGCCATGCCGGTGATGACGCACGGGATCGGTTCGTGGCAGGCGGCCCACGCTGTCGCGTACGGCGAGTGCGTGTGCACCACTCCTCCCACGTGCGGCATGTGCCGGTACACGTAGGCGTGCGCCGCGGTGTCGGACGACGGCGACCGTTCGCTGCCGATCGAGCCCGGCACCACGCGGCCGTCGAGATCGCAGAGCACCATCGACTCGGGGGTGAGGTCGTCGTAGCCGACCCCGGACGGCTTGATCAGGAAGTGGTCGCTGCCAGGCACTCGCGCGCTCACGTTGCCGCCGGTCCACACCACGAGCTCGTAGCGCACGAGCTCGGCGTGCAGTGTCGTCAGTTGCCGGCGCGCCTGCGCGACCGCGCCGTCGTCGATCGTCGTGGCACCACTCATGCTGCGGCCTCCTTGCGCATCTCGCGGAGGCGCTTCATCACGTCGTTGCCGCCGCGACCGAAGTAGTCGTGCACCAGCCGATACTCGGCGTAGAGCCGGTCGTACGCGTCGGCGGCAGCCTGGTCGGGCACGTACGCGGCCGTGTTCACGCGGCCCATGCGCTCGCTCGCGGCGAGCACGTCGGGGTAGGCGCCGGCCGCGACCGCGGCATGGATGGCCGAACCCAGTGCGGGGCCCTGCTCGGACCCGATGGTGGAGATCGGCATGCGCAGCACGTTCGAGTACATCTGCATCAGCGCGGCGTTCTTCAGCAGCCCGCCGGCCGCGACGAACTCGGTGACCGCCACGCCGGCCTCGGCGAAGGTGTCGACGATCATGCGCGTGCCGAAGGCGGTGGCTTCGAGCAGCGCTCGGTATCCGTGCTCGGCGCGGGTGCCGAGAGTGGAACCGACCATCAGGCCCGACAGCGAGGCGTTGACGAGCACCGAGCGGTTGCCGTTCACCCAGTCGAGCGCGACCAACCCGTGCGCGCCGACGGGCTCGGCGAAGGCCAGCGCAGTGAGGTGCTCGTGCACCGACATGCCGGCGGCTCGCGCTGCCTCCGTGTAGCGGCCGGGCACCTGGTGCTCGACGTACCAGGCGAAGATGTCGCCGACCCCGGACTGACCCGCCTCGTAGCCGTACGACCCGGCCACGATGCCGCCGTCGACGACGCCGCACATGCCGGGCACGTGGACGAGCCGGTCGTGGTTCATCACGTGGCAGGTGGACGTGCCCATGATCGCGAGCATCTGTCCGGGTTGCACCGCTCGTGCGGCGGGGGCGGTGACGTGTGCGTCGACGTTGCCGACGGCGACCGCGGTGCCCTCGCGGAGACCGGTCCACGCGGCGGCTTCGGCGGTGAGCCCGCCGGCTCGGCTGCCGAGGGATCCGATGCAGTGGTCGAGCTTGCTGGCGGCGAAGCCGGCGAACGCAGGGTTCAGCGCGGCCTCGAACTCGTGCGACGGGTAGGCGCCGTCCTGGCGGATGGCCTTGTAGCCCGCGGTGCACGCGTTGCGCAGGTAGGTGCCGCACAACTGCCACACGATCCAGTCGGCGGCTTCCACCCACCGGTGCATCGCGTCGTAGAGCTCGGGGTCCTCCTCCAGGAGCTGCAGCGCCTTCGCGTACTCCCACTCGCTGGAGATGAAGCCGCCGTAGCGCGCCAACCATGGCTCACCGCGTTGTGCGGCGACGGCGTTGATGCGGTCGGCCTGCGGCTGCGCGGCGTGGTGCTTCCACAGCTTCACGTACGCGTGCGGCCGGTCGCGGTAGCCGACGACCTCGCACATCGGCGTGCCGTCGGCGGTGACCGGCATGGGGGTGGACGCGGTGAAGTCGGTGGCGATGCCGATCACGTCAGCCACGTCGATACCCGCGAGCGCGATGGCTTCCGGCACCGCGTGGCGCAGCACGTCGCGGTAGTCGTTCGGCACCTGCAGCGCCCAGTCGGGTGGCAGTGCTGCGCCGGACTGGGCGAGCCTGTGGTCCATCACACCGTGCGCGTACTCGTGCACCGCGGAGCCGAGCTCGGCGCCGTCGCGCACGCGCACCACGAGGGCGCGTCCGGAGAGCGTGCCGAAGTCGACACCGACGACGTACTGATCGTGTGTGTGGTCGCCGTTCATCCGCGTCTGCCCTTCACCGCTCGCTGCAGCAGCACGAACAGCAGCAGGATGCCGCCGGTGATGATGGTGGTCATCTCCGGGCGGATGCCGCCGTCGCGGGTGATCAGCACGTTCATCAGGCCGAGCACGAGTGCCCCCACCACCGAGCCGATGACGAAGCCCGAGCCGCCGGTGAGCAGGGTGCCGCCGATGACCACGGCAGCGATCGCGTCGAGCTCCCATCCGATGCCGGTGATGTTCTGCGCGCTGCCCAGCCGAGCCGTGTAGACCACACCGGCGATGCCGGCGAGGGTGCCGCTGATGGCGTAGGTCCACAGCTTGGTCGCGCGCACGGGCAGGCCCATCAGGTCGGCCGAGTGCTCGGATCCGCCGATCGCGTACACCGTGCGGCCGTAGCGAGTGCGGTGCAGCAGGAACCATGCGGCCACCACGACCACGACGGCGATGATGACGCCGGGTGTGATGACGAGGTCGTTCACCTTCTCGCCGTCGATGAGCTTGAACTGATGGCCGAGCTTCTTGATCGGCGAGTCGGGGTCGAGCCGCTCCGGCACGGTGCTCAACGTGGACGCCAGGCCGCGCGCGAGGAACATCATCGACAGCGTCGCGATGAACGGTTGCATCCCGAAGTACTCGATCATCACCGCGGAGAGCAGACCGATGAGGGAGCCGAGCAGCACCATGATCGCGATGACGAGGTACGGGTTCCAGCCGTGCTGGGCGAGCATCACCCCCGCGACGCTGCTGAACGCGATGACCGCGCCGACCGACAGGTCGATGCCGCCGGTGAGGATGACGAACGTCAGCCCGACGGCGAGGATGACCAGGTGGGCGTTGTTGATGAGCAGGTTCGAGAGCGTGCTGTACTGGAAGATGCGCCCGTAGGCCCACTGGCCGTAGAACAGCATCGCCACGAAGATCAGCAGCGCGGCTGCGGTGGAGAGCGCGTCGCGGTGGCGTCCGAACATGCCACGGATGCCGGTGCGGGCCGAGGGCTCGGCCGTGTCGAGGACGACGTCGGACTTCACGGTGCCTCCACCAACGCTGGTGCGTGCTCGACCGGCCGGCGCCGGTGCGAGAACCACGTGCGCACGCGGTCCGACTGCCCGAGGTAGAGCACGATGATGACGATCGCCTTGAACGCCGGCGTCGCCGACGACGGCACGCCGAGGAAGACGACCGTCTTGTCGAGGGTGGCGATGAGCAGCGCGCCGATGGCCGCGCCGCCGAGCGAGAACTTGCCACCCGACAGCGAGGTGCCGCCGATGACCACCGCGAGGATGGCGTCGAGCTCGAGCTGGTATCCGGTCTGCGACACGTCGACGGTCATCACCGTGCCGGTGACGAAGATGCCGGCGACACCGGCGAGAGCGGCGCTGACCATGTAGACGGTGATCAGCAGTGCTCGGCGGTTCACACCGGCGAGGCGACTCGCCTCCGGGTTGATGCCCAGCGCTTCGATCATCATGCCCAGCGCAGTGCGCCGGATGACGGCTGCCATCGCGACCGCGATGGCGACGGCGCTGAGGAACACGACGGGCAGCCCGAACACGTGCCCGTTGGCGATCCAGCGGTAGCCGTCGTTGACGGCGGTGGTGTTCTGACCGCCCGTGATGACCTTGGCCAGGCCGCGGCCGGCCAGCATCATCACGAGTGTGGTGATGAACGGTTGCAGGCCGACGACGGCCACGAGCGTGCCGTTGATCGCGCCGAGTGCGAGGCACACGGCCAAGGCCAGCAGGACGGCGATGACGGTGACCCCGATCGACCCGGCGTCGGCACCTTGCATGAACTCCATCGCGACCGCGCCGGACACCGCCATGAACGAGCCGACCGAGAGGTCGATGCCGCCGGTGGCGATGACCAGGCACATGCCGGTGGCGATCATGAGGATCGGTGCCGCCGCTCTCGCGATGTCGATCAGGTTGCCGACGAAGGCACCCGAGTTCGAGCTGTACGTGATGCTCAGGTAGCTCGGGTCCTTGACGACGTTGATGCACAGCAGACCGATCACGGCGGCGATGCGCCAGACGTGCGGATGGCGAATGGCTCTGCGCAGGCGAGTGGCCGTCGTGAGGGCGAGTTCGTCGGCCATCACGCTGCTCCCTCGCTGGCGATGATCGCGACGATGGTGGCGGTGGTGGTGTCGGGACCGACCTCGATCTCGTCGATCTTGCGACGGTCCTTGAGGATGGCCACGCGATCGCTGAGCCGCACGACCTCGTCGATCTCCGACGAGATGAACACCACCGACACGCCGGCGTCGCTGAGCTCGATGACCACGGCCTGGATCTCTGCCTTGGCGCCGACGTCGATGCCGCGGGTGGGCTCGTCGAGGATGAGGATCTCCGGGTTCGTCGCCAACCAGCGGCCGAGCAGCACCTTCTGCTGGTTGCCACCGGAGAGGTTCTTGATCGGCATCTCCGGGTTGGCCGGCCGGATGCCGAGCTCGCGGATGTACTTCTCGACGATGACCGACTGCTCCTGGCGAGACAGCGGATGCATCCAACCGCGACTGGCCTGCAGCGCGAGGATCAGGTTCTCGCGCACGGTCAGGTCGCCGATGATGCCTTCGTCGCGACGGTTCTCGGTGGAGTACGCGATGTGGTGGGCGAGACCTGCCGCCGGCGATCCGAGCGCCACGGTCTGTCCTAAGAGCTCGACGGTGCCGCTGTCGGATCGATCGGCGCCGTACAGCAGGCGGGCGAGCTCGGTGCGACCGGATCCGAGGAGGCCGGCGACACCGACGACCTCGCCGCGGTACACCTGGATGTCGGTGGGAGCGATGCCGCCCTTGCGGCCGAGCCCGACGGTGGACAGCACGGGCTCGTCGACGCGGTCGGTGCGGTTGTTCTGGCGGATGTCGTCGAGCGAGCGCAGCAGCGCCAGCTCCTTGCCGATCATCTTCGAGATCAGCGACGCGCGGTCGAGCTCGCTGGTGAGGTACTCGCCTACGAAGCGGCCGTTGCGCAGCACGGTGATGCGATCGCTGATCGCGAACACCTGCTCGAGGAAGTGCGACACGAAGAGGATGGCCACGCCATCGTCGCGGAGGCGGCGGATCACGGCGAACAGCTGCTCCACCTCGCTGGCGTCGAGGCTGGAGGTGGGCTCGTCGAGGATGAGCACGGTGGACTCGGTGGCGGTGGCGCGGCTGATGGCGACCAGCTGCTGCATGGCGAGCGACAGCGATGCCAGCGGCTGCCGCGGATCGAGGTGATCGAGACCGAGCTTGGCCAGCGCGCGGCGGGCGGCGGCGTGCGTGGCTCGCCAGTTGATGCCGAGGCGGCCGCGCACTTCGTGGCCGAGCATCACGTTCTCTCCGATGGAGAGGTTCGTGCAGAGGTTGACCTCTTGATAGACCACCGACACGCCGGCGCGCTGGGCGTCGGCGGTGCCGCGCAGCCGGCGTTGCTCGCCGGCGATGAAGATGTCGCCACCGTTGATGGGGTACACGCCGGTCAGCGCCTTGATCAGCGTCGACTTGCCGGCGCCGATCTCTCCCATCAGCGCATGCACTTCGCCGGGCAGGAGTCGGAAGTCGACCTCGTCGAGGGCCTTCACGCCCGGGAACTCGATCGAGATCTGGCGCATCTCGACGATCGCTGCGGAGGAGTTCACGGTGGGCACTTCCACGTCCAGTTCCTCTTTCAAGGCTTCCACGGCTTCCACGGCTTCACGGCTTCACGGTGGGTGGGTTCGGGCAGCCCGGACCCGACCGACGCAGCAACAACGAGGTTGGTACTGCGTCGGTCGTTCCGGGGGATCGTCGGGGACCGTCCGCCCGGTGCCCTCACGTCGAGGGCACCGGTGGATGGTTCCCGGTCAGAACTCGCGGGTGGGCAGTGCTTCGGCTGCGGCCTCGGGCGAATCGAAGGTGAGGCTCGGCACGATGATGTACGACTCGACCGTCTCGCCATTGAGCACCTTCTGGACGACTTCCAGTGCAGTCTGGCCGAACAGCGGGTTGTACTCGGCGACGAAGCTCAGGCGACCGGCGGCGAGTGCCTCCATGGCGCCCTTGGTGCCGTCGATGGTGGCGATCAGCACGTCCTTGCCGGGCACGAGGCCGGCCTCTTCGACCGCGAGCGCAGCACCGAGACCCATCTCGTCGTTCTGTGCGAACACGATCTGGATGTCGTTCTTGTTGGCCTTGAGCACGGTCTCGAAGACGCTCTTGCCTTCTTCGGCCGACCAGTTGGCGGTCTGTGCGCGGACCTTCACGAACCCGGGCTTGTCGCCCATCACGGACTCCCAGCCACGGTTGCGTTCGTTCACGACCGAGACGCCGGCGGGGCCTTCGAGCGTGAAGTAGTTCGCGCCGTCGGGATATGCCGCAGCGGCCCACTCGGCGACCGACTTGCTGACTTCGAAGTTGTCGGGGGCGATGCGGGTGACGTAGAGGCTGTTGTCGTCGGGCTCGATGCCACGGTCGATCAGGATGACCGGGATCTCGGCTTCCTGCGCCCGCTTGAGCGCGTCTTCCCAGCCGGCGCCTTCGGTGGCCGACAGCAGGATCACGTCGACGCCGGAGTCGACGAACGACGTGAACGCGTCGATCTGCGACTTCTGGTCGAGGTTGGTGGCAGGCGCGTACTTGAGGTCGAAGCCGGCCTCGGGCGTGAACGTGTCCTGCATGTTCTTCTCGTTGGCGGCGCGCCAGGCACCTTCGGGACCCACGGCGACGAACCCGACGGTGATGACCTCACCGCTCGGTTCCGTGCTGGGCTCCGTGCTGGCGGTCGTCTCGCCCGTCCCACCCTGTGTGGTCGGCGTCGACTCTGTCGAGTCGTCGTCGCCGCAGGCTGCGACTCCGAGCATCAAGGCGGCGGCGGCGATCAAGCCGTACGCACGCGTCGAACGCTTGCGAACCTTCATAGCGTTACTCCCCTCGTCATGCCCCGTCCCCACGGGGGTTCCTGCGAGCTGTGCAGGACGATGAACCGAATGTGAACGGTCACAATCACGATGTTAACGATCACTTCATCAGAACGCAAGCCTTAGTTCTTCGAATGCACCGCACTCGGAGCGACCGCCGTGGAGTGCCGCACGACCAGCTCCGGGCTGATGGTCGAGCGTCGATCGTGCTCGCGGCCTTCGAGCGCGGCGAGCAGCACTTCCACGCTGCGGGCGCCGAGCTCGCGGAAATCCTGGCGCACGGTGGTGAGCGGCGGCAGGAAGTGCTTCGCCTCGGGCAGGTCGTCGAAGCCGACGATGCTCACGTCGCGAGGCACCACGATGCCGCGTTCCGCGAACCCGTGGATGAGGCCCAGCGCCATCTGGTCGTTGCCGGCGAAGATCGCAGTGCAGTCCGGCAGCCTGCCGGGCACTCTCGCCAGTTCGTACGCGCAGTCGGCGGTCCAGTCACCCACCACCATCTCCGGCACCGCCAGCCCGGCGGCCGTCAGCTCCGCTTCCCACCCGCGTTGTCGGCCGAGCGCGTCGAGCCAGTCGAGTGGGCCGGCGACGTGCGCGATGTCGCGGTGCCCGAGCTCGATGAGGTGTCGCACGGCGAGTGCCGCGCCGAGCTCCTGATCCACCGTCGCGGTGAGGAAGGCATCGTCGGAGGCAGCCTTCACCACGAGCGTGGGGAGTCGGGGTGCCGCGTCGCTCAGCACGTCGAGCGACGACGAACGCGGCGCGATGACGCACAGCGCGTCGATGCCCTGCGCGAGGAGGTGCTCGAACGCGATGTGCGGGTCGAGCGTGTGGTCCGCACCGACGGTGATGGAGGCGACGGAGTATCCCTTGGCACGCGCGGCCGACTCGAAGCCGCGCAACGTGCTGTTCGGTCCGTACTCGACGCCGCTGTCGAGCAGCACGCCGATGCGGTGGGTCTTGCTGGTGACGAGCGCGCGAGCCGCGCTGTTCGGTCGGTAGTTGACCTCCTCCATCACCCGCAGCACTCGGTCACGAGTGGCGGGGCGGATGTTCGGATGGTCGTTGAGCACGCGCGACACGGTCTGGTGCGACACGCCTGCGAGGGCTGCGACCTCACGCATGTTGACCTTCCGCTGACCCAGCATCTCGGCGTGGACACTACCGGCGTCGTCGCGCCCGCGCGACGGACCGGACGATGGCCAGCACCACCACGCCGGCGCCCGGGATGATCCACGGCGGGAACAGCACCGAGACGAACGCGGCGCCGATGGTGGCGCGGTTGCCGACGTGGTGTCGCAGTCGCAGCACGGCCACGAGCAGCAGCGAGGCAGCCACTCCGTACCACATCGCGGAGTTGGCGAGGCCGTGATCGGCCACGTCGGGGATGGCACTGGTCGGGGTGTGCGAGTGGCCGGCGGCGACCAGATCGTCGATCACCCGCAGGTTCCCGAGCATCACCAGCAGCGTCGTCGCCAACCAGCCAGCGGCAGCGAGCAGCACGTCGATCTGACGGCGCGCAGGTGGCGTCGCCCACAGGATGATGAAGACCACCGCCGCAGCCATGAACGGCACGGTGGCGCTGGCGAGGTGCTCGGCCGCGTGGCCGCCGACGTCGTAGCGCGAGCTGAGCAGCACCTCCTGGGCCACCAGCGCGGTGGCGATGGCGAGCGGCACGGGCCACCAGTCGCGCACGAGTCGGGTCAGGCGACTGGTGCGCGGAGCGGCTTCGAGGTCGAGTGCAGTCATGCCTCTACCGACGTGTTGGCGCAGCGGGGTGGGTGACATCGGCCGCGCTGCGACGGTACGGTTTCCGACCGTGACGGCGAGGCAGCGAGTGGTGACCGTTCTGCTCATCGCGGCAGTCGCGCTGGCGTTCGCCGATGCGTCGGTGGTCGCACTCGCGCTGCCCGACCTCTACGGCGAATTCGAGACGAGCATCGTCGGCGTGTCGTGGGTGCTCACCACGTATGCGCTGGCGGTGACGGTCACGGCGATACCGGTCGCGTTGCTGCACCGGCGAGTGCGGCCGCTCACGTTGGTGGTCGCGGGAGCGATCGGGTTCGCCGCCGCGTCGCTCGCCGCGGGAGCGGCTCACAGCCTCGACGCGCTGCTCGTCGCACGTGTGGCCCAGGGCGTCGGCGCCACGCTGCTGCTGGCCGGCTCACTACCCGTGCTCACGGCGATCGTGCCCGAACCGGGGCGTGCTCGGAAGTGGTGGGCGTTGGCAGCGGCGGTCGGTGCCGCGGTGGGCCCGGCGCTGGGTGGCGTGCTCACCGAGTGGTTCACGTGGCGGGCGATCTTCCTGGTGCAGGCACCGATCGTCGCGGCAGCGCTCGTGGTCGCATTCGAACCGGCGGCGCGGGCGATGCGGCACGAGGGTCAGCTGCACGGCGAGGCGGGCACGCAGCGACGCGACGTGGTGGTGGCGAACGCCGGGTTCGCGTTGCTGTTCGCCGCGCTCGTCGCGGCG
>CAZWCU010000162.1:0-10100 GCA_964632715.1 uncultured Bifidobacterium sp.
GGTCCGACGACACGCTCGCACGGCTGCGCGAGATCGCGCTCGACATCGGCCGCCTGCTCCGCCACATCGCGGCGCTCACCGAAGGCTGAGCACCACCACCTCGAGCGTCAGACGTCCCAGTCCTCGGGCGAGTTGTCCTGCACGAGGTGCTCGAGCACGCGACCGTCGACCGCGTCGACCAGCACCAGTCCACGCCGGCGAGGGGGCTCCTCGGCCGAGTAGATCAGCACCCGCCACGTGGGGCGGCTGCGCAACCCGCGCCACACCTGCTGCGCCGAGGCGTGACCGACTGCGAAGCCGACCGCCCCCTGCGCCGCGACCAGTGCTTCCTTCTCGTCGACCTTCATCCGCCAGCCGGAGGTGATGGAGAACGCGGCGACGAGGCCGAGCAGCACGGAAGCCCAGAGCAGGCCATCGTTCACCAGCGGCGACTCGTCGCGCTTCCACACCCAGAGGACCACGCACACCGCGGCGAACGCCAGGTAGAGGTAGCCCGGCTTGCGGCGACGGCTGTTGTCGGGGAACTCGTAGGGGCCCGCGTACTCGGCAGCGTTGAGGTCGTCGGGCAGCGAGTCGCGCAGGTCGTCGTCGGCCGCGGGGCTCGACGACACATCGTGGGGGGCAGCATCGGCGTTCGTCATGCGGCACTCAGGCTAATGGCCGCATCGTCCGGCGGCCTCATGGCGCCGTGTGACACCATGGGCGGATGAGCACGTTGCGCACCGACCACGTCGACTGCGGCCCTGCGGGGTCGATGGATCTCCACGTCTGGACCCCGTCGTCGCCGCCCCGAGCGGCCATCCTGCTGGTGCAGGAGATCTTCGGCGTCGGGCCCTACATCCGCGCCGTCGCCGAGCGCCTCGCCGACGCCGGCTACCTGGTGGGAGCACCCGACGTGTTCTGGCGGTTCAGCCCGAACTGGGAGGCCGGCCACGACCAGGAGGGCCTCACCGCCAGCCTGGAGAAGGTCGGCCAGCTCGACTTCCCGGCCGCGGTGGGCGACCTGGGCGCTGCGCTCGACCACCTGGCCGCGCAGCCCGGCATCGAGAGCGCACCGGCCGTGATGGGCTTCTGCCTCGGCGGCACGCTCGCGTGGGCCGTCGCCGCCAACTTCCAGCCGTCGGTGTGCGTCAGCTACTACGGCTCGGGTGTGCCGGGCATGCTCGGCATGATCGACCAGGTGTCGTGCCCCACCCTGTTCCACTTCGGCAACCAGGACGCGTACATCCCCAATGAAGGGGTCGACGCGGTCGGCGCCGCCATCGCCGGCCGCGAGGGCTTCGTGCTCAACGTGGAACATGCGGGCCATGCGTTCGACAACCACGAGAGCGAGATGTTCCACAACGAGAGCGCGGCCAAGGCCGCGTGGGCCAAGACGCTCGCGTTCCTGGCGCTGTATCTGCCCGCCTGAGCGGGAGAGCGGTCAGTCGAACAGGCCGGTCGGCCGGTCGACCGTGGGCACCGCCAACCCGATGTGCGCGTACGCGGCCGGCATCGCGATGCGACCGCGCGGCGTGCGGGCCAGGAACCCTTGCTGGATGAGGAACGGTTCGTACATGTCTTCCACGGTCTCGGGCTGCTCGCCGACGCTGATGGCGACGGTGCTGAGCCCGACCGGGCCGCCGGCGAACTGCTGGCAGATGGAGTGCAGGATGGCGCGGTCGACCTTGTCGAGCCCGCGCTCGTCGACGCCGAACACCTTCAGCCCCTGACGAGCAGTGTCTTCCGAGATGGTGCCGTCGCCGCGCACCTCGGCGAAGTCGCGCACTCGGCGGAGCAGGCGGTTGGCGATGCGCGGCGTGCCACGTGAGCGGCGAGCGATCTCCCACGCACCCTCCGGCGAGATCTGCACCTTCAGGATGCCGGCCGCGCGACGGACGATGGACTCGAGCTCGTCGTCGGCGTAGTAGTCGAGCCGGGCGACGAGACCGAACCGGTCGCGCAGCGGACCGGTGATCATGCCCGTGCGCGTGGTGGCGCCGACCAAGGTGAACTGCGGCAGCGTGAGCCGAATGCTGCTGGCCGCCGGCCCCTTGCCGACCACGATGTCGAGCATGAAATCTTCCATCGCCGGATAGAGGATTTCCTCCACCGCGCGCGAGAGCCGGTGGATCTCGTCGATGAACAGCACGTCGCCGTCCTCGAGCTTGGTGAGGATGGCGGCGAGGTCGCCGGCTCGTTCGAGCGCGGGACCCGAGGTGATGTGCATGTGCACACCCATCTCGACCGCGACGATGCCGGCCATGCTGGTCTTGCCCAGGCCGGGAGGGCCGGCGAGCAGCAGGTGGTCGGCGGCCTGCCCGCGCTTCTTCGCCGCCTCGAGCACGATGGCGAGGTGCTCCTTCAGTTCGCGCTGGCCGACGAACTCGCTGAGCCGTCGCGGCCGCAGACCGACCTCGTCGACCTCTTCGTCGGTGCCCACCACCTCGGGCTCGAGGAACTCGTCACGCACGCTTGGCCCCCAGCAGCTTCAGCGCGTCGCGCAGCATGCCCGAGGCATCGCCGTCGGAGGGCACCTCGCGCAACGCGTCGCGGATCTCGTCGGGCCCGTAGCCGAGGCCGGTGAGCGCCTCACGCACGTCGCCGACCACGCTGCTCTTGCCGCCGCCACCGACGGGCAGCGGGTCGAGCATGGGCATGTTGAGCCGGTTGCGAAGTTCGATGAGCAGTCGCTCGGCCGTCTTCTTGCCCACGCCGGGCACCAGCGTGAGCGCGCCGATGTCGTTGCCCGCGACGATGTCGACGAGGGCCCCGGGTGCATGTGTGCCGAGGATGGCGAGCGCCAGCGCCGGCCCGATGCCGTGTGTGGCGATCAGCACCTGGAACGTGGTGCGTTCGTCGCGGTGCAGGAACCCGAACAGGGTCTGGGTGTCTTCGCGGATGTGGTGGTGCACGTAGAGGAACACCGACGCTCCGGGTTCCAGCTCGGCGAGCGTGCGCGGCGTGACCGCCACGAAGTAGCCGACACCGCCGACCTCGATGAGTGCGTTGGACTCTTCCGTGCGTTCGAGCACGGTGCCGCGCAGCGAACCGATCATCGGGCCGCCACCGCCTGTGCGACTCGTTTGCGCATCGGTGCCGCGGCCAGGTAGCACAGCGCGAGTGCGGCAGCATCGGCCGCGTCGGCGGGCTTGGGCGGTGTGGCCAGCCCGAGGCGCGACTGCACCATCCGCTGCACCTGCGCCTTGTCGGCGCCGCCCCATCCGGCCACGGAGTCCTTCACCTGGTTGGGGGTGAACTGCACCACGTCGCACCCGAACGCCCAGGCCTCGGCCAACGCGAGGCCGCTGGCCTGACCGACGCTCATCGCCGTGCGCACGTTGGTCTGGAAGAACACCTGCTCGACCGCCACCGCGAACGGGCGGTACTGCTGCAGCAGCAGCACCAGCTCGGCCTTCAGTTCGGCGAGCCGTTGCGGCAACGGATCCGTGGGCGGCGTGCGGATGACACCCAGTGCGACGGCGCGCACCGTGTTGCCGGCGGAGTGCAGCACCGCGTACCCGCAGCGGGTGAGGCCGGGGTCGATGCCCAGCACGATGGACTCGTCACGAACGAACACGCGTACGAGACTAGCGGATGATCGGGAGAGGCGCAGGGACCATCCGTCCGTGTGGCAGCGTAGGACGATGCGTCGCACTCTTGCCCCGCTCGTGCTGGTCGTGGCGCTGCTCGCAGCGGCGTGCAGCGACGACTCGGGCACCGGTTCCGACACCACCACGCCCTCCGACACCACCCCCGAGTCGACCACCGACGTCGGCCCCACCACCACTGCGCCGGAGGATGCCATCCTCGAGGTGGCGCTGCGATGCGACCCGCTCGACGAACGCTCGTGCCTGTTGCCGTGGCCGAACGACGCCTTCACGGTGCCCGACGAGACCACCGCCACCGGACGTCGGCTCGACCTCCATCCGGAGAGCACTCCGATGAACGCACAGGGCGTGCACGTCGATGTCACGGATCAGAACCGGGCCGACGGCTTCTCACCCGGTTCCGCCATCCTGGCGCTGGTGCCGGGGCTGGACATGGAGGTCACCGGCATCGCGCCGAGCACCGACATCGGCGCCTCGCTCGAGGCCGATGCGCCGATCGTGCTGCTCGACACCACCTCCGGCGAGCGCGTGCCCTACTGGGCCGAGCTCGACGCACCCGCGCCCGTCGGCGACCAGCTGCTGATGATCCACCCGGCGGTCAGCCTGCCCGAAGGGCATCGCATCGTGGTGGGCCTGCGCGACCTGAAGGACGAGTCGGGCGACATCATCGAACGCTCGACTGCGTTCCAGGCGGCGCTCGACAACGCACCCGAACCGCTCGAGCGAGCACGGACCTTCCGCGAGCTCATCGGCGCGCTCGTCGACGACGGTGTCGACGCGGAGTCGCTGTACCTCGCGTGGGACTTCACCGTCGCCAGCGCGGAGAGCCTGAGCGGTCGAGTGCTGCACATGCGCGACCAGGCCTACGACGAACTCGGAGATGGTGCTCCGTCGTTCACCGTGACGAGCAGCACCGAGTCGGACGGCGTGCGTGTCGTGACCGGCACATTCGAGGTGCCCAACTTCCTCACCGGCGACGGCAGCGCGGGCAACCGCTTCGATCTCGGCGCCGATGGACTGCCGGTGCGCAACGCCGACACGCCGGCGTACGTCGCCGCGTTCCACTGCGTCGTTCCCGTCGCGCCCGCGGCGCCGGCACCCGGCATCGTCTACGGCCACGGTCTGCTGGGCAGTCGCTTCGAGGTGGAAGCGCTCTCGTTCGCTGCCCAGATCGGGCTGGCCGTGCCGTGTGCCACCGACGAGATCGGCATGAGCACCGACGACATCGGCAACCTGGCAACGATCCTGGGCGACCTGTCGAACTTCGACCAGCAGGCCGATCGCATGCAGCAGGGGCTGCTCAACCAGCAGTACCTCGGTCGCCTGCTCAACCATCCGCAAGGGTTCGCGTCGGCGCCGGAGTTCCAGGCGGCCGCCGGCTCGTCCGTCATCGCCGTCGGCGCCACTCAGTTCGTGGGCAACAGCCAGGGCGGCATCCTCGGCGGCGCCGCCAGCGCCATCAGCAGCGAGTGGTCGCGTGTGGTGCTGGGCGTGCCGGGCATCAACTACTCGCTGCTGCTCCCCCGGTCCAGCGACTGGCCGCAGTTCCAGACCATCTTCGACGTCGCCTACACCGACCCGGTCGATCGAGTGCTCGCGCTGCAGCTCATCCAGCTGCTGTGGGATCGCGGCGAGAACAACGGCTACGTGCAGCACCTCACCACCGACCCGTACCCCGGCATCGAGCCCAAGGAGGTGCTGCTGGTGCAGGCGTTCGGCGACCACCAGGTGGCCAACGTCAGCACCGAGGTGCTGGCGCGAACGATCGGCGCCGCGGTGCACAGCCCCGCCCTGGCTCCCGGGCGCAGCAACGACGTCGAGCCGCAGTGGGGCATCCCGGCGCTCGACCCGTCGGCGCCCGGTGGCAGCATCCTGGTGGTGTGGGACTTCGGCACGCCGGCACCACCACCCGTCAACCTGCCGCCGTTCGAACCCGACTACGGCGAAGATCCCCACGGTGCCGGCTCCGACGAGCCGCTGGTGCTGCAGCAGGCGCTCACGTTCCTGCTCACCGGCACCTTCGACGACGTCTGCAACGCAGGCCCGTGCACCAGCACTGTCCTCGACCGGTGAGTGCCGTCCCACAGAGCTTTGGTCACGTTCTGTCTCGCACATGGAGACGAAACGTGACCAGAGATCAGCCGCGGCCGATGAGGAAGCCGTGGTGTCAGTGGGAGAGGCCGAGGAGGACGTCGATCAGTTCGCCGACCGGGCGGAAGGTGAGCCCGGCGATGGCTCGGTGCGCGTAGCGGACCACACCGTCGGCGTCGAGGATGAACACGCTGCGGCGCGGAAACCCGAGTGGACCGAGCGTGCCGTAGGCGGCGGCCACCGACTTGTCGGTGTCGGCGAGCAGCGGGAACTTGAACCCGTGCTTGCCGGCGAACTTCTCATGACTCTCCACGCTCTGCGCGGAGACGGCGACCACCTGCGCGTTGAGTGCTTCGAACTGCGAGAGGTCGTCGTTGTAGCTGTTGAGCTGCTTGGTGCACACGGGCGTGTCGTCGCCGGGATAGAACACGAGCACCAACGGCTTGCCGAGGTAGTCGTTGAGCGACGCGTAGCCGCCGCCGGTGGACGGCAGGTGGAAGTCGGGCGCCGGATCGCCGACGGAGAGGCTCACTCGCCGACTGCTTCCATCAGTTCGTCGCTGATGTCGAAGTTGCTGTACACGTCCTGCACGTCGTCATTGTCCTCCAACGCGTCGATGATGCGGAGGATCTTGCGCGCATCGTCGGCGTCGGTGACCTCGACGGTGAGGCTGGACACCATCGTGCTCTCCGCCGAGACGACCTCGAAGCCGGCCGCCACCAGGGCATCGCGCACGTCGAACACGTGCGCCGGATCCGAGGTGACACGCCAGATGCCGTCGCCGTCGTCGGTGATGTCGTCGGCACCGGCCTCGAGCGCCGCCATCATCACCGAATCCTCGTCGCCGCCGTTGATCATCAGCACACCACGGCGGCTGAACTGCCAGCCGACCGCGCCCGGTTCGGCCATCGAGCCGCCGAGCTTGGAGAAGATGTTGCGCACGTCGCCGCCGCTGCGGTTGCGGTTGTCGGTGAGCACGTCGACCAGCATCGCGACGCCACCCGGGCCGTAGCCCTCGTAGGTGATGCTCTCGTACGTGCCACCGTCGCTGACACCGGCACCGCGCTTGACCGCGCGATCGATGGCGTCGTTGGTCATCTGCGCGGCCTTGGCCTTCTGGATGACCGTGCGCAGTGACGCATTGGTGGAGGGGTCGGCGCCGCCGTCACGAGCGGCGACTTCCAACTGCCGGGCGATCTTGTTGAAGACCTTGGCGCGCGCCTTGTCGGCGGCGCCCTTCTTGTGCTTGATGGTTGCCCACTTGGAATGGCCCGACATGGACTATCCCCTCTCCTTCTCGATGGTGAAACCGTTGTGTTGCAGGAACATCTCGTGCAGTCGAGCATCGTGGGTGAGCTCGGGGTGGAACGACGCGACCATGACATGGCCCTGGCGAGCGACGACCGGAGTGCCGTCGTGCGCTGCCAGCACCTCGACGGCCGGACCGGCCGTCACCACCTTAGGGGCACGGATGAACACGGCGTGGAACGGCTCGGCGAGCCCGGCGACGGTGATGTCGGTCTCGAAGCTGTCGACATGTCGCCCGTACCCGTTGCGCTGCACTGCGAGGTCGATGGCGCCGAAGCTGTGCTGGTCGGCGCGGCCGTCGAGCACCTCGGTGGCGAGCAGGATCATCCCGGCGCAGGTACCGAACACCGGCATGCCGTCGCCGATGCGAGCCTTCAGGTCGGGGAACATGCCCGACGTGTCGAGCAGTCGCGACATGGTGGTGCTCTCGCCGCCCGGCATCACGAGCGCGTCGACGGCGATCAGGTCGGCGGGAGTGCGCACCTGACGCGTGTGCGCGCCGAGGCCGCGCAACGCAGCTTCATGCGCCGCGAAGGCACCTTGCAGCGCGAGGACGCCGACCGTGTTCACCTGGCGGCTCCGCGTCGCGGGGGTTGCTCACCAGCCACGCTCGGCGAAGCGCTGGGTCTGGTTGATCTCGTCCATGGCGATGCCGGTCATCGGTGCACCCAGGCCACGGCTGACCTTGGCGAGGATGTCGGCGTCGCGGAAGTGCGTGGTGGCCTCGACGATGGCCTTGGCTCGCGGCGACGGGTCGTCGCTCTTGAAGATGCCGGAGCCGACGAACACGGCCTCTGCACCGAGCTGCATGGCGAGCGCGGCGTCGGCCGGAGTGGCGATGCCGCCGGCGCAGAACAGCGGCACCTGCAGGCGGCCGGTCTCGGCGATCTCCTGTACGAGCGGCAGCGGTGCCTGCAGCGACTTGGCCCACTGGAACAGCTCGGCGTTGTCGGCCTGGGTGATCTTGCGGATGTCGCCGAGGATGCTGCGCAGGTGGCGCACCGCTTCGACGATGTTGCCGGTGCCGGCCTCGCCCTTGCTGCGGATCATGCACGCGCCTTCGCCGATGCGACGCAGCGCCTCGCCGAGGTTGGTGGCGCCGCACACGAACGGCACGGTGAACGCGAACTTGTCGATGTGGTGGGTCTCGTCGGCGGGGGTGAGCACTTCGCTCTCGTCGATGTAATCGACTCCGAGCGCCTGCAGGATCTGTGCCTCGACGAAGTGTCCGATGCGTGCCTTCGCCATGACCGGGATGGTGACCGCGGCCTTGATGCCTTCGATCATCTCCGGGTCGCTCATGCGGGCCACGCCACCGTCGCGGCGGATGTCGGCGGGCACGCGCTCGAGCGCCATCACGGCGCAGGCGCCGGCGTCTTCGGCGATCTTGGCCTGCTCGGCGTTGACGACGTCCATGATGACACCGCCCTTCATCATTTCGGCGAGGCCACGCTTGACCTGCATGGTGCCGGTGACGCGCGAAGGAGACGTTGACGAGCTCATGGATCCAGCGTACCGCTGCCGCAGTGACGGCGCCTCAGTCAAATCCGGGTGCCGGTACTACCAGCACCTGCTCAGGCGACGTTGGTGAAGCTGCCGGCGCGGGCGAGCTCGATGAACGTACGACCTGGGGTGAGTTCGATCGGATTGCCGGCGGCATCGGTGAGCACGACGGCCGACAGACGGTCGGGTCGCGACCAGGTGCCGACCTGCAGCGTGCCACCGGTGTAGATGTGCACCTCGCCGCTGCCGATCGTCTGTGCTTCCGGGCTGTTCCGATCGGCAGGGCTCGGCTGGTAGTCGACCACCATGATGATGACGTTGTGCGTGCTGACCTGCCCGCTGAGCGCGTCGTTGTGTGGCGTGCCCCCGTTGCTGCGCAGGTACGTGCCCGACGCAGCATCGAATCGCCACTCGATCGGCAGACCGTCCATCACGAGGTCGACGCCGGTGGCCGCGTCACCTGCGGCCACATCACCGGCGACGAGGTAGCGGAACTGCTGCGGCGGCGGGCCGGCACCCTCGGGTGCGAGGCTCCAGGCGCCACGGCTCGACGCGTAGAGGTCGTGCGGACCGGGGCGGTCGTTCGCCCGGAAGAAGCCGGCGGCGCCGTACACGCTGCTGCGCTGCGCACTGAGGTTGACGAGGTCGCTCTCCTCGATGGCGCGGGTGACGTTCGCGTTGCCGCCGCTCCACAGGAACAGCGGCTGGTTGAACGAGCCGAGCAGCGAGATGTCCTGCGTGCGGCCGGACCGGATGGGGCCCACCGGCTCGGACCCCTGCGAGTGGAACACCGCGGCGAAGCGCGTCTGCACCTCGACGATCTCCTCGAACACGATGTCGGCCTCGTTGAGACCGCTCTGCGGGCGGGCCGCCGCGTTGTTGTCGATCTTCACGACCAGTGCCGGTCGCTCTGCCGCCACCGCGTCGGTGATGGGCAGGCCGGTGAGCGGGTACACGGGCACGAACGGAGCGGCCGTGGTGGTGGGCGCCGGCTCGGTGGTGAGCGTGGAGTCGACGACCGCCTCGGTGGTGGCGGTGCTGGCTGCGGTGGTGGTGGGAGCCTCGGTGGACGACGACGAGTCGTCGCCTCCACATGCGGCAGCTCCGGCCATCAGACCGATGGCCGCGAGCAGGGTGACGGTGCGTCTCATAGTTCTCTCAGCAGCGCGATGCGCTCTTCCAGTGGGGGGTGGGTGTCGAACATCTTGTTCCACTTGCCCATCTTCCCGTGGTCGCCGACGCCGGCCATCGGCTGCTCGATCCACAGGTGGGCGGTGGCGGTGGAGGCTGCGTGCGTGACCGTGACGTCGTCGCGCAGCTTCTCCAGTGCGGAGATCAGCCCGGGAGGGTAGCTAGTGAGTTGGCAGGCGCTCACGTCGGCCAGCGTCTCGCGCTTGCGGCTGACAGCGCAGCGAAGAATATTCCCTGCCAGCCAAGACAGCGCCCCTGCGACCATGAGGATGAACGCCGCGATGAAGATGGGATTGGGACCCTTGCGGTCGCGTGATTCTCCTCGTGGCCCAAACTGAAGAATACGAAGACCTAGGTAAAGGATCACCACAAAGCCCGCCACCATAGCTGCTAGGCGCATGCTGATGCGCATATCGC
>CAZWCU010000163.1:0-9968 GCA_964632715.1 uncultured Bifidobacterium sp.
GGGATGCCGGCGGGCATCTGCACGATGGAGTACAGGCTGTCCTGGCCGCCGAGGTGACGACTCGGGACCGGCACTCCGAGCACGGGCACGATGGTCTTCGCGGCGAGCATCCCGGGCAGATGGGCTGCGCCGCCGGCGCCGGCGATGATGGCGCGCAGGCCGCGGTCGGCGGCATCTTCGGCGAACGCGAACATCTCGTCGGGCATGCGGTGCGCGGACAGCACCTGCATCTCGTGGGCGATGCCGAACTCGGTGAGCACCTCGACGGACTTGCTCATGGTCGACCAGTCGCTGGTCGAGCCCATCACGACGGCGACGAGGGGGCTGCTCACCACTCCAGTCTGCCCGATCCCGATCAGATCGAGGCGCCGGCGCGCTCGCCGTCGACGACTGCGGCGTGTGCGCGACGCGGGGCGACGCAATCGCCGACGCGCTGCACGCTGACGCCTGCGGCCTTGAGGTCGTTGTAGAGCCACTCGACCGGGTTGGGCGGCACGGCCAGCACCACCCAGTCCGGGCGGCGGGTCTCGTTCACGCCGGTGGGGTGGTGCAGCAGAGTGAGCTCGCCGCCGGCAAAGCCCATCGGCACCAGGTCGGTGGTCTGCACGATGCCCTTCGCGTGCGCTCGCATCCACCAGTTCTCCATGTCGAGCGTGATGCCCAGGTCCTGTCCGACGACCATGCCAGGCGTGACGATCTCGACCTGACAGCCGCGATCGGCGAGCAGCTCGGCCACGGAGGTGGCGTGGTGGAACCCGATCTCGTCGACCACGACGACGTCGCCGAACGGTTCCGCGGAGCCGTCGAGCACCTCGCGCACGTCGGCCACCTGCACTGCGTCGCCGGCGACCCACCACGGGCGGTTGGGCTCGGCACCGGTGGCGACGATCACGTGGTCGGGCGTTCGTTCCTCGATGAGGCCCGGCCACACGCCGACGCCGTACTCGACGGCGACGCCGAGCCGGTGACACTCGGTGAGCTGGTTGCGGATGAGGTCGCCGAACTCGGCGCGGTTGGGCACGCTGGCCGCGAGGCGCACCTGCCCGCCGGCCTGGGTGTCCTTCTCGCAGACGGTGACCCGGTGCCCGTTGCGTGCCGCGGCGATGGCCGCCTGCAGCCCGGCCGGACCGGCGCCGACCACCAGCACCGACTGCGGCTTGCCGGTGATGCGCACACCGCCGACGCCTTCCGACTCGCGACCGGTGCGTGGATTCTCGATGCAACCGAGCCAACGGTTGAGACCCATCCGACCGACGCACTCCTGGTTGCAGCTGAGGCAGAGGCGGATGTCGTCGGTGGCGCCGGCGCGGGCCTTGGCGGCGAAGTCCGCGTCGGCGATCTGGCCGCGCACGATGCCGACCAGGTCGCAGTGGCCTTCTGCGATGGCGCGCTCGGCCTGCAGCGGGTCCTTGAAGCGGCCGACGCCGACGACCGGCAGGTCGACCGCCTTGCGGAACGCCGACGGGATGAACAGCGCGTAGCCGGGCGGCACGTGCATGCTCGCTTCGATCATGAACAGGCTGGCGGTGGCGACGCCGATGGAGGTGTTGATGTAGTCGACCTGGCCGGTGGCTTCCGCGATCTGGGCGAACTGCACCGCGTCGTCGATGGTGGTGCCGCCTTCGATGAGCTCGTCGCCGCAGAGCCGCACACCGAGCGCGAGGCGGTTGCCGATGACCTTGCGCACCGCGGCCACGATCTCGGTGAGCAGGCGGGCGCGGTTCTCGAGGCTGCCGCCGTACTCGTCGGTGCGCGTGTTGGTGGCCTGACTGAGGAAGCCGCGCACGATGGAGCTGTGCGAGCACTGCAGCTCGATGCCGTCGAAGCCGCCTTCGGCGCAGTGCTCGGCGACGAGCGCATAGCCGGCGACGATCTCACCGATCTCGGCGTGGGAGACGGCCTTGGGCACCTCGCGGAACAGCGGATCGGCGACGGGCGACGGCGCCCACACCGGCAGGCGCGAGTACATCGACGACGCCTGCCCGCCGTTGTGGTTGATCTGTGCGAACACCGGCACCCGATGGCGGTGGACGGCGTCGGTGATGGCCTTGTACCCGGGGATGACGTCGCGGTGGAAGCCGTGGATGAGCTTCTCGTAGGGCCAGTCGGTGGGGTGCGTGCTGTGCTCTTCGGTGATGATCAGCCCCGCCCCGCCGGCGGCGCGTGCGCCGTAGTACGCCGCGTGCTGCTCGGTGGGCTTGCCGTCGCGCGCGTAGTTGGTGAGGTGCGCGCTGAACACGATGCGGTTGCGGGTGCTGACCGGCCCCAGCTGCAGGGGAGTCCACAGGTACCGGTACGACATGGCATCAATCTAGGTGCCGGTGGCGCGCCGGGCTCAGTCCGCACAGCGGTGGTCGCGGGCGATGACACACTGTGCGGATGGCTGACATGAACATGACCGAAGCGGAACGCGACCAGTTCCTCGCCGATGTGCGAGTGGGTGTGCTGGCGATCGACCATCCCGGTCACGGGCCGCTCGCGCTGCCCATCTGGTACCAGTGGGAGGACGGGCAGGTGGTCATCGGGATGGACGGCACGTCGTTGAAGGCTCGCCTGCTCCGCGCGGCCGGCCGAGCCACGATGACCGTGCAGACGGAAGCCGCGCCGTACAAGTACGTGAGCGTGGAAGGCCCCGTGTCGGTGGCCTCCGAGTCGCGCGACAACCTCGCGATGGCCACGCGCTACCTCGGCCCCGAGCTCGGGCAGTGGTACGCCGACAACAACCCGAGCACCGAGAACACGGTGCTGGTTCGCCTCACTCCGGAGAAGTGGCGCACCTGCGACTTCGGTAAAGGGATGTAACTGGGCAGCGTGTCACGGACACGCCTCTGCGTCGGCCGTCTGCCACGGGAACGTCAAGGCCTGTCCGGGGATCGTGACGGTGCCGGCGCCGCCGAACGAGTTCGTGGTGGTGAGCGTGGTGGGAGCCGCGTCGATCTCCATCGTGACGGAGCCGTCGGCGTTGACGACGATTCTCGCCGCGGCGGTGACGGTGGTCGTGGCCACCGAGACGGGCGATGTCGCGACCTCCGTGAAGTCCGAGGTGCCCGTCAGCGTCGCGGCGTCGATGACGATCGACCTGGTCGACGTCACCGTCATCGGGCCGAGCATCCCATCGCCCACGATCATCCACTCGCCACCGAGGCCGTCGCACTTCAGCCCTCTCACCGTCCCCAGCGGCGTGTCGCCGTTGAAGGTCCAACCCGGGGTCTGCGTGTGGAACTCGAGGACCAGCCTGCCGATCCCCTGTTTGGAGGTCGACACGAGCAGGACGGTCGCCGTCTGGTCGTCCTCCGCGGGTGCCTCGTACGTGAGGTCGCCCGGTGGCGGTGAGATCGATCCGGGTGTCAAGGTCTCTTTGCCGCCGGTGAGATCCGCGTTGATGGGAGCGGTCACAGAGCCGCCGAAGCGGTGCTTCACGTCGGTCCCGAACGTCGTCGTGCTGGAGGTGTCGACCTCCTCGGTGTGCTGCACGGAGCTCTGCTGGCTGACTTCGAGCGGTGTGTCCGCGCCGTAGTCGGGCGCGGTGACCATGACGCATCGACCGTTTCGCCACAGCCGCTGCGCTTCGATGTAGGCCTGGTCGATGGTGTTGTAGTCGAGCGCTGCCGTGACCATCGCATGGGTGAGGCTCGTGGCGAGCGAGACGTCGTCGGACATCTGGATCGACTCGGGAGTGATCGCGTTGGACCAGTCGCCGATCGCGATCGACCACTCTCGCGGCGCTGGGACTCCGTCGCCCACACCCGCGGCGGTGAGGGTGAACGTGCCGTCGTCGACATCGTCGTCGCCGTCGGCGGATCCGGTGCGTGTCCAGTGCTCGTCGTGGACGTAGTCCTGGCTGACGTTCCCGAGGTTCGCGGCGTCGTCCACCGTGCCCTGGAAGCTGCTCGCAGCGGTGAGGGTGCTCGCAGCGTGTGCGCTCGCCGCGCCCGGTGCGGGGGTGACCGTGGCGTCCTGGCTGTTGTCGTGATCGACCGTACCGAGGACCAGTCCCGCCACGGTCGGGCAGACGTCGAGTCGCACGGTGACGGCGTACCTGTCCGTCTTGTCCAGCAGGGTCGAACCATCGGGTCCGGTGATCACGCTGTGCACCTCGCGGCGAACGGTCAACTCGACCACGGAACCCTGGATGCTTCCGTCCCACGTGGTCGTCGTCGTGGTGGTGGCGCTCCTCCCACCCGCCGTCTCGGTCGCGGTCGTCGTGTCCGGGCCCTGGTGGATCGCTCCGTTGCCTCGGCCGACGTTGTCGAGCGCGCCGGGCAGCGCGTCGCGAACCTCAGCGTCGGGTGGAGGCGCCCCGATCGCCGCGGCGAACCCGGATCGCAGTCCCTCGGGTTCTGTCGCCTCGGGGTCTTCGGCGGTGGGCCACGAGAAGACCGGTGAGGCCGCCCGCGCGCCGTCTTCGGAGGATGCGAGGAGCGAGAGGATCGCCTCGCCGTCGGGTCCGAGCGACTCGCGCAGGTTCAGCGCGTCGATGCCTCGCTCGCGCTCCTCGTCGAAGATCCCTGGCGGAGCGACGACCGACGCGATGACGGTCGCCAGGTCCGTGGGATCCTCGACGACATCGGTCGGCGACACCGATGTGTCGCTGTCGGCTGCGCCGGTGCAGCCGGCGCTGAGGAGCAGCACGGCCACGCTGACCATCACCGATCGAATTCCCCTCACCTCCGAACCGTAGACCCGTTCGCGGGACCCTCTGACCGTTGCGTGTTCGCACATGGCTGAGATGCGTGGAGGATGGGTACAGCCGCGCATGGAGATCATTCGGCACGAAGACGGTTCGCTCACCATTCCAGTGGCAGCACTGCCCGAGGTGACCGACGACGACGGTGTGGTCACGCCCGCCGTGGGCGAGACGTCGATGACCATCCGCCCTGGCGAGGGTGGGTACATCGATGCGTTGGCCGAGTGGGACACGCAGCAGCACCCCGACCGCGGTGAGGCCGTGTCGACCGCTTCCGGTCGCGACGAGGCGATGGCGGTCGTGCACGCGGTCGCGGAGGACCCTGATCACGTCGCAGAAGCCGTCGACTCGCTCGACGACCCCGCGGCGGGCGCCGAGGCGTTGCGCCACGTGCTGGTCGGTGGCACTCCGTCGGTGAAGGCGTTCGCCCATGAAGTGGCGGAAGCGGAGGGTGGCGACGAGTTGGCGCCGCACCAGGCGACGAAGATCATCGGCCAGGTGCTCGCCGAAGTGGACGCTCGTCCCGAGTGACGCGTATCGCGCGGCGACGCGCGGCCCTCGCGTAACGTGTCCGCGTGGAGAATCTGAGCGGCAAGGTTGCGGTCATCACCGGCGGAGCGAGCGGCATCGGGCGTTCGCTCGCGCATGCGTTCGCCGCGCAGGGCATGAAGGTGGTGCTCGCCGATCGTGACGAGGTGCGCATGCGCGCGGTGGAAGCGGAGCTGGCCGAGGGCGGCACGGAAGTGCTGCCGGTCGTGTGCGACACCTCGCTCGAGCCGAGCGTGCACGAGCTCGCGCAGGCGACGCTCGAACGCTTCGGCGCCGCGCACGTGCTGTGCAACAACGCCGGGGTGGCCGGCACCGGCGACCCGTGGACCGGGCCGATGTCGGCGTGGGACTGGGTGGTCGGCATCAACCTGTACGGCGTGGTGCACGGCATCCGCGCGTTCCTGCCGATCATGCAGGACCAGGGTGAGGGCCACATCGTCAACACCGCCTCGATGGCGGGCCTGCTCGCGTTGCCCGGTGCAGCGGCGTACAACGCCACGAAGACCGCGGTCGTGGCCATCAGCGAAGGGTTGTTCCTGGAGCTGAAGGGCAGCGGTTCACCCGTGAGCGTCAGCGTGCTCTGCCCCGCGTTCGTGAAGACCAACCTGATGGCGCAGCAGTGGCAGGATCGCCTCGGCCCGCCGCCGCCCGCCACCAGCAGCCCCATCGGTCAGATGATCGAGACCATGTTGGCCGAGGGCGTCGAGAACGGTGTCGACCCCGCCGGCATCGCCGCGCAGGTGGTCGACGCAGTGAAGGCCGATCGGTTCTGGATCCTCACCCACCCCGAGGTGCGCCAGGCGCCCGTCGAGCGGATGCAGCGCGCGGCCGCGCAGGAGAACCCTGCGTGACGAAGGCTGAGCCGCCCGCGCGGCGAAAGGGCGGCACGCGAACGTCGGCGTTCGGCGTGGGAAAGCGGGAGGGCCACGACTCGTCGGCGTTCTACGAGCGGTTCCATGCGCCCGAGGTGTCCACCGACGACACCATCGCCGAGCCGACGACGGTCGATCGCATCATCGTCGGCGATGCTCGCGACATGCGCGACGTGGCGTCCAACTCGGTGGCGTTGGTGGTCACCTCCCCTCCGTACTTCGCGGGCAAGGCGTACGAGGAGGCGCTCGGTGAGGGCCACATCCCGGCCACGTACGTGGAGTACCTGGTGATGCTGCGCGACGTGTTCGCCGAGTGCGCGCGGGTGTTGCAGCCGGGTGGTCGCATCGCGGTGAACGTGGCCAACCTCGGCCGCCGTCCGTACCGCTCGCTGGCGGCCGATGTCACCACCATCCTGCAGGACGAACTGCGGTTGCTGCTGCGTGGCGAGATCGTGTGGGTGAAGCAGCGCGGCGCGGCCGGCAACTGTGCGTGGGGCAGCTTCCAGCGTCCGGCCAACCCGGTGCTGCGCGACTTGAGCGAGCGCGTGATCGTCGCGTCGAAAGGTCGCTTCGATCGGTCGGTCGACGTGAAGGAGCGCGCCAAGCGGGGGCTGCCGTCCACCAGCACGATGAGTCGCGACGAGTTCATGGAAGCCACCGTCGACGTGTGGGAGATCCCGCCGGAGAGCGCCGCTCGTGTCGGGCATCCGGCACCATTTCCGGTGGCGTTGCCGGAGCGGCTGATCCACATGAACACCTACGAAGGTGAGTTGGTGCTCGACCCGTTCATGGGTTCAGGGACCACCGCGGTCGCGGCGGTGCGCACCGGTCGACACTTCATCGGGTACGACACCGACGCCGGATATGCGGCCGCGGCGACGGAGCGCGTGCTGCGCGAGCGTGCCGCGCCGCAGGTTCGTCTGGCCGCGACCGACGGGCGTGTCACCGACCCGCTCGTGGGCGGGTGGGCGGCGAAGGATCTTGCCAAGTCGCTGCTCGCCGCCGCCGGCTTCACCGATGTCGCCGACGATCGCAAGCTGATGGCCGGCGTGCAGCCGACGCTCGCCGCGATCGATGCGACGGGCCGACGGTGGTGGTTCGAGGTGGTCGGCGGTCGCACGTCGAACCGTCCAGGCGCACAGCGCATCGAGCTGCTGTGGCGGGCGATCGCCAAGGGTGCCGTGGTGGCGGCAGCCGATCCCGATGCGCGGTTCGGTGTGCTCGTCACAGGGCCGTTGCCGGCCACGGCCTCAGGGGGCGGTGCGCTGAAGGCGGTCACCGGCCCGACGAAGCCGGTGGCGGTGGTGGTCGACGTGGTGGCCGATGGCGCGGTCGACGCACTGAGTGCTGCGGGCCGTCGCTAGCCGAGCAGCTGGCTGACGGTGTGGATGACGATTCCCACCAAGCCGCCGACGAGCGTGCCGTTGATGCGGATGAACTGCAGGTCGCGACCCACCTGCAGCTCCAGGCGTTCCGCAGTCGCCTTGCCGTCCCACTTCTCGACGGTGGAGCTGATGATCTCGGCGACCTCGCCGCGGTAGTGGTCGACCACGTAGCCGAGCGCACGCTGCACCCAGTCGTCGATCTTCTGCTGCAGTTCGGGCTCGTCGCGGAGTCGGGCGCCGAGGCGACCGAGTGCGATGTCGAGGCGTTGGCGCAGCTCGCTGTTCGGGTCGTCGGCGGCGGTGAGCGTGGTGCGCTTCACTTCGCCCCACAGCGACTCGAGCCAGGCGCGCACGTCGCTGTGTGCGAGCAGTTCGTTCTTCAGTTCCTCGCCCTTGGCCATCAGTACCGGGTCGTCGCGCAGGCGGGCTGCGAACGACTGCACGCGTGCGTCGATGGACCGGCGCATCTCGTGCTCGCTGTTGCCGCCGACGTCGTCGAGGAAGCGGTGGACCGCGGAGTAGATCTTCTCGAAGATGCGATTGTCGACGGGCTGCGGGATCCACCACGGCGATTCCTCCTCGAGCCGCGCGCGGAAGCCGTCGCGGTTGTCGTCGAGGAACCCGGCCATCCCGGTGAGGATGGCGTCGAGCAGTCGCTGGTGGTGGCCGCCCTCCATGGCGAGGTCGATGGCCCGCCCGAGCAGTGGGGCCACCGGCGTGCTGCGCACCTTGCGCTCGATCATCCCTTCGAGCGCGCTGCCCACGTCTCGGTCGTCGATGACCTCCAGGCTGCCCTTGAGTGCATCGGCGACGGCGGCGCCCGCCTTCTGCGCGTTGGCGGGTTCGCTCAACCAGACCCCGAGTCGTCGACCGACGTCGGCGTGCGCGAGGCGTTCCTGCAGCACGTCGCGAGTGAGGAAGTTCTCCTGCACGAACTGGCCGAGCGACTCGCCGATCTGGTCCTTGCGGTGCGGGATGATCGCGGTGTGGGGGATGGGAATGCCGAGCGGGTGGCGGAACAGCGCGGTGACCGCGAACCAATCGGCCAGTGCGCCGACCATGGCCGCTTCCGAGAACGCGCGGACGTAGCCGACCCACGAGTGATCGTCCTCGAACGATCGCGCGATCACGAAGACGATCGCGACGAACACGAGCAGCCCCAGCGCGAGTCGCTTCATCCGCTGCATCGCTGCGCGTCGCTCTCGGTCGCTCGCCGACATCACGTTCATGCGGTCACCATCGGGGTCGACCCTACCCACCGACGCCCTCGGTCAACCGGCGCCTCGTCAGTGGTGAGTGACGTAGAGGCCGGGCTTGCCGGCAGCGACCCGGGCGGCGATGCACACGATCAGTGCAGGGAGCAGTGTGTGCCACCCGAACTGCTCGACGGTGAGCACGACGCCGGTGAACATCACGCCCGCGGCCGACGAGAACGCGGCCGAGGCGCCGGTGGCCGCGAGCATCGGGGTGGGCACGTGCAGGCCGGGCGCGAGTGCGCCGCCCATCGTGCCGCCCATCACGAACAAGGGGAGCACTTCGCCGCCGACGAACCCGGTGCCGAGCGCGATGACGGTGAACAGCATCTTGAGCAGCGGCACCCACCAGTCCACGTGCCCACCGGCGTAGACCGGGTCGAGCAGACCCAGCGACAGGCCGAGGTAGTCGCGGCCGACGAGCAGCATGAGCGCGAGCGTGGCGACGGCGCCGACGATCGGCCGCGCCGGTGGCCACTTCACGGCGTGCGCGACGCGTGACTTCGTCACGTGGAGCGCCCACACGAACGTGCGGCCGATGAGCCCGAACACCGCGCCGGCGAGGATCAGCTTGAACGGCAGGCCGATGGTCCAATCGGGCGCGGGGAGTTGCGGTCGATCGCCGAAGTGGTAGCCGAACGAGTCGACCACGAACTGGCCGGTGAAGGCGGCGACCACTGCGGGCAGGAGTGCTTGCAGCGAGTGGCGGCGGGTGACGTGCAGCATGAACACGACCCCCGTGATGGGTACCCCGAAGACCGCCCCCCAGCCGCCCGCGAGGGAGGCCGCGATGAGCGTGCGACGGTCTGCGGCGGGCAGCCGGGCGAGGCGTGCAGCGGTGTCGGTGACCGAGCCGGCCATCTGCAGCGCTGCCCCTTCGCGGCCGACCGAGGCACCGGCGAGGTGGCCCGCGATCGAGCCGCCGAAGATGAGTGGAGCCATGCGCGCCGGCACTCCGTGCGTGAAGAGATGCCCTTGCTCGATGACGGCCGGTGTGCCGCCCTTCGCGCGTCCGCCCAGGTAGTGGTACACGGCGCCGACCGCCAAGCCGACGACCGGCAGCAGCCAGACGAGCCACCCGTGGGCGATCCGTGTGCGCGTGGCCCAGTCGAGTGACTCGAGGAACGCGTAGGAGATGAGCCCGGTGAGCGCGCCCCCGATGGCCGCGAAGACGACGAGGCGAACTCGGGCGATCACGCGTCGCAGGCTACTGCCGCGTCGC
>CAZWCU010000164.1:0-9933 GCA_964632715.1 uncultured Bifidobacterium sp.
GGCTCAACCCGCGCTTCAAGAACCTGAAGACGGCCGTGAAGTCGCTCTCCGGCGGTCAACGACAGTCGGTGGCCATCGCTCGCGCCGTGCACTTCAACGCCCGCATCCTCATCATGGACGAACCGACGGCCGCGCTCGGCCCGGCCGAGACCGCCCAGGTGCGCGAGCTCATCATGCAGCTGAAGTCCGAGGGCATCGGCATCTTCCTCATCAGCCACGACATCCACGACGTGTTCGACCTGGCGGACCGCATCAGCGTGATGATGCAGGGCAAGCTCGTCGGCACCGTCAACAAGGACGACGTCACCAAGGACGAAGTGCTGGCGATGATCATCGCCGGCAAGCTGCCCGGTGAGATGTCGCAGCGCGACATCGCCGCCACCTTCCACGGCACGACCCCGGGCTGACCCGCACGGTGGACCTCCTCGACACGCTTCGCTCCACCGGCGCGGTGCGCGGCTTCACCGACGACACAGTCAGCGACGACACCATCGCCGCGGTGCTCGACACGGCGAGGTTCGCGCCGAGCGGTGGCAACAAACAGCCATGGCGCGTGGCCGTGGTGAAGGATCGTGCGGTGCGCGACACCATGGCCGCTCTCATGCGACCCGTCTGGGAGGAGTACATGGGCGCCAACGCGGTGGGCAAGCGAGCGTTCGCGTTCGGGCGGTCCATCGATGCTCCACCGGTCGCCGTGCCCAACGCGCTCATCGACGACATCCAACAGGTGCCGGTCGTGCTCGCCGTCGCCGCCAACCTGCACGACATCGCCATCATGGACGGCAACCTCGATCGGCCGCCGGTCGTCGGCGGTGCCAGCATCTACCCGTTCTGCTGGAGCATCCTCCTCGCGGCTCGCGCCCACGGACTCGGCGGCGTGATGACCACGTTCCTCAGCCGCGCCGAGACCGCCGCCGCGCCGCACCTCGGGCTCCCCGCAGACCACGCGCTGGTCGCCACCATCTTCCTCGGCGTGCCGACCCACCAGAACACCAAGCTGCGCCGCAACCCGGTGCAATCGTTCACCACCATCGACCGGTTCGACGGGCCACCGCTGTCGTGAGTGAAGTCGTGAGTGAACCGTGACCGAACTGGCTCCCGACCCCGAACTGCTGCCGACGGGTGACGAAGCGGCACTGCTGCACTCGTTCCTCGACTACTACCGCACCATCCTGCTGCGCAAGGCCGAGGGGCTCACCGACGCACAGGCGCGCCTCGTGCTGCCACCGAGCGACCTCACCGTGCTCGGCCTCGTGCGCCACATGGCCGAGGTCGAGCGCGGTTGGTTCCGGCGCCGCTTCATGGCGCACGACGCGCCGATGCTCTACTGCGACGACGACGATCCCGACCGCGACTTCCACGTCAGCGACACCGACAGCCTCGACGAGGCGCTCGTCGCCCTGCGCGCGGAGATCGACTTCGCTCGTGAGGCCACCCGCTCGGTGGCCATGGACACGCTCGCGGCGGCCATCCCTCCCACGCAGCGCATCCCCGGCTGGCAACCGAACCTGCGCTGGATCCTCATCCACATGATCGAGGAGTACGCCCGCCACTGCGGCCACGCGGACCTGCTGCGGGAAGCGGCCGACGGCGCGACCGGCGACTGACGTCGGGCGTGGGGATACTCTCGCCCCATGCGCATCGGACTTCTCATCTTCCCCACCGACAAGGGCATCCAGCCCGTCGAGCTCGGCCGCGAGGCAGAGGCACGCGGCTTCGACGCCCTCTGGTTCCCCGAGCACTCCCACATCCCCGTCAGCCGCCGCACACCGTGGGGTGGCCGCGAAGGCGCGCCGCCGCTGCCCGAGGAGTACTGGCACACGCACGACCAGTTCATCGCGCTGGCCGCCGTCGCCGGCGCCACCGAGCACATCAAGCTCGGCACCGGCATCACGCTGGTCGCGCAGCGCGATCCCATCTGGCTCGCCAAGGAGGTCGCCTCCCTCGACACCATCTCCAACGGCCGCGTGTTGTTCGGCGTCGGGTACGGCTGGAACCACGAGGAGATGGAGGGCCACGGCGTCGACCCGAAGACGCGGCGCCGGCTCGTGCGCGAGAAGATCCTCGCGATGAAGCAACTGTGGACCGAGGAGGAAGCCGAGTTCCACGGAGAGTTCGTCAACTTCGAGAAGAGCTGGAGCTGGCCCAAGCCGGTGCAACAGCCACACCCGCCGATCGTCATCGGCGCCTCCCCCACTCCGCTGCACTTCCGCCACATCATCGAGTACGGCGACGTGTGGATGCCCATCGAAGGACGCTTCCCCGTCGACGACAAGTGGGTCGAGCTCCAGCAGGCCGCCACCGACGCGGGACGCGACCCGTCCACGCTCGAGCTCGGCGTCTTCGCCGCCAAGCCCGACCCGGCGCACCTCGCGCACCTGCGCGACCTCGGGGCCTCGTTCGTCGCCCTCGGCCTGCCGGCGCTCGACCGCGACGGCGCGCTGGCCGCAATGGAGCGCTACGCCCCACTCGTCGCCGAGTTCAACGGCTGACGACCCGCCGGCCGCGGCCCGCGAGCAGCAATCCGTTCTCTCGGCGGCTCCGAACAGGAACCATCGAGACAGTCAACCTCTCTCCTCTGCGCGCTCGTCGTGCGACGTTCGAGCACAGCGACGCGCGCCTCCGCCACCATCGCTATGGTTCGGGGCCGTGTCCTCGCTGAAGCGACGCGCCGTCAGCATCCCGGTGCTCCTGGTCGCCGCGTTCCTCCTCGTGCTCCTGGTGCCGCTGTGGCTCCCCCTCGCCGCCGTGTCGGACCTCGTGCGAGGCCGAGTGCGGCTGCCGACGGTGCGGCTGCTCGCGTTCGCGGTGTGCTGGACGTGGCTGGAGACCGTCGGCGTCGCGGTCGCCGCTGCGCTGTGGCTCACCGGCCAGCGCAAGAACCGTCCGGCGCACTACGCGCTGCAGCGTTGGTGGGCCGCCCGCCTGATGGACTCGTTGCGCCTCACCACCGGCATCCGCATCGAGGCTGCCGACGCGGCGTGCCTCAGCCCGGGGCCGGTGGTGATGCTCTGCCGTCACGCCAGCCTCGCCGATTCGCTGCTCAGCGCGTGGATCATCACGTCGAAGGCACGGATGAACCCGCGCTACGTGCTGAAGCGTGAGCTGCTCTCCGATCCCTGCCTCGACATCGTCGGCAACCGCCTCCCCAACCACTTCCTCGACCGCGGCACGGCCGACTCGGCTGCGGAGCTGGCAGCGCTGCACTCGCTCGCCGCGGGCCTGGAGCACGACCAGGTGGCCGTCATCTTCCCGGAGGGCACACGCGCCAACGACGTCAAGCGTCAACGAGCGCTGACCAAGATCGGTGAGCGTTCGCCGGAGCGCGCCACTCGGCTCGCCGCGCTGCAGCACCTCCTGCCACCGCGACCGGCAGGTTCGCAGGCGCTCGTCGAAGGCTGCCCCACCGCCGACGTCGTGCTGGCATGGCACGTCGGTTTCGACGGACTTGATACGTTCGGCGGCATCCTTCGACACCTCGCGCATCGCCCACGACCCGTGCAGTTCCACGCACGCCGGGTGCCACGCTCGCAGGTGCCCGTCGGCGACGAGTTCACCCGCTGGCTCGACGACGCCTGGCTGCAGTCCGACGCGGCCGTCCACCAGCTCCTCCAACCGGAAGGCACCTCATGATCGCAGCAGCCGCATCCACCGCGCTCGGCACCGCCGCGCTCACCATCCTCGTGCTGATGCTGGGCACCTGGGTGGTCAGCCTGCTGGTGAAGAACGCCTCCATCGTCGACATCGTGTGGGGCTTCGGCTTCGTGTGCGTGGCGTGGGCCGTGCGCCTGCGCGTCGACGGGCTCGATGCACGCCAGAACCTGCTGGTGGCGATGACCACGGTGTGGGGCCTACGGCTGGCCGGCTACCTGTTCTGGCGCAACCACGGCACCCCCGAGGACTACCGCTACCGAGCGATGCGCAAGCACTGGGGTCCGCGCTTCCCGATCATCTCGTTGGCCACCGTCTTCGGGTTGCAGGGCGTGCTGATGTTCCTGGTGTCGCTGCCCGTGCAACTCGGCCAGACCGCCGATTCACCGGATCTCGGTGTGCTCGCATGGCTCGGTGTCGCGCTGTGGTTGGTGGGGCTGTTCTTCGAGGTGGTCGGCGACGCCCAGCTCGCCCGCTTCAAGAAGGATCCTGCCAACGCCGGCGTGGTGATGGACAAGGGGCTGTGGCGCTACACCCGCCACCCCAACTACTTCGGCGACGCGTGCGTGTGGTGGGGCATCGCGCTGGTCGCCGCGGAGACCACCGTCGGCCGCTGGGGCATCATCGGCGCGGTCGTGATGACGATCCTGCTGCGTCGGGTGAGCGGCGTCACGCTGCTGGAGAAGTCGCTGGTGAAGCGGCGCAAGGGCTACGTGGAGTACGTCGCCCGCACCAGCCCGTTCTTCCCACGCCCACCGAAGCGGTGAGCTAACGTCGCGGCCATGTGCGCCGGATGCATCACCACTGTCGACACCTACGTGTATGCCGCCGTCGGTGCCGGCGCAGCAGTCGAAGCCGGGGTGGCGCGAGTGCGCGCGTTGTTCGACGCGGAGTTCGCGAGTCAGCGGAAGGTCCTCGCGTGGCACCGCAGCGCCGGCTTCTGTGAGTACATGGGCCTCGACCCGGTCACGGTGCTGGGCACGGTCCCGGTCGCCCAACCCGTCTCCCGACCGGTGCTCGCCCTGCCCGGCTCCACGGTGTCGCCGCCGGCCTGGGCATAGCAGCGTCGTTCGGCCCACACGACGACCACCGCCGCAACCCCGTGAAGACCTGGATCCTGTACGGCGCGTCGGTCGCCGCGTACATCGCGATCACGATCTTCACCAAACGTCTGCTGACCTGGAACCTGGCGATGCTGTACTTCGTCGTCACGCTCGACCTGCTGCCTCGCGGGTTCCGCCGAGTGCGCGACCGGTTGCTCGGCCAGGGGCGCGTGGCATGAGCTGGGCAGCGCACGAGTTCGAGCACTACTTCCTGCAGAAGCACGTCGGCGTCAAGGCATCGTTCCTCGGGCTGGTCGTCGGCGCCTCGGTGCCCGACCTGTTCACCAAGAAGTTCGTGTACGGCGCGGCCGACCCGGCACAGTTCCACCGTGGCTGGCCGGGCGTCGGCTGGACGCACTCGTTCATGTTCGGTCTCGGCATGGCCGTGGTCGTCCTGGCCCTCACGCGCAGCAGGAACTGGGCGGTCGGCATTCTCATCGGGCAATGGGCGCATGTGGCCACCGATGTCTGCGACACGGCCGGCGTGATGCCGTTCTTCCCGTTCTCCACCGAGAACGTCACCATCTCGATGTGGAAGCACGCGGCCGCGGCCGGACGGCACGGCGACGCAGCCGCGTACTACTCCAGCCTCGGCGGGGTGTGGGACCTGTTCTGGTTCATCATGGTCGTCCTGTTCGCGCGCAACACCTTGCGGAGCGAGTACTTCCGCACCGTGGTCGTGCCGGCCGACGTGGGTGTCTGGTCATTCCTCCATCGTCGGCTGCACCTCAGCGCCAATGGCATGCTCATCATCTACCGCACGTACTTCCTGTACGGGTTCTCGCGGATGGTGGCGTGGTTCCTGTACGCCCGCTTCGACGTGAAGACGCCGTTCCAACCCAACTGGGGCGGCCCCAACTACCTCCCCGGGAACGACCTCAGCGATGCGTCGGTGCTCGAGATGATCGTGCGCACCGTCATCGGTGGCGTGCTCTTCTTCGCGTTCGTGTGGCTGTGCTGGCTGGTGTTCATCCGCCGGCTGTGGAGGCGCGGCTACGACCCCGCCGTGGTCACTCGCGGCAAGGGTCTCCGCGCGGTCTTCCACTAGTCGCGCGGCACCACCCGCGGATCGTCGGTGCAGAGCGCATCGAATCCGGCGTCGTTCATCTCGCGGAGCAGCTCGGGATCGTTGGAGTTCCACCCCACGACGCACAGCCCTGCCCCGTGCACGCGCTCCATCCACGGCCCGGCCATGCGACCCACCATCCACGGGTCGTTGTCGAAGCACGGGTGCACGATGCGGATGCCGAGCGCCGCGGCGAGCGCCACCGGGTCTGCGTCACGGTCGTGGTACAGCAGCGACGCCGGCAATCGGCCGTCGGCCACGACCGAGGAGACCACGTCACTCGAGAACGAGCCAATGACCGCGGTGGCACTCAACGCGGACTCGGCCAGCACGTCGACGATGCGCGCGAGACCGTCGGCGGTGACGCGCTTGACATCGAGGTAGAGGCCGAGACCGAGCGCCGGCAGCCGGTCGGCCAGGCTGCGGAACGGCGTGGCTGGGCCCTCGACGAGATCCTCGAACTGCTCGAGGCCGACATCGCACAGCCGGCTCACCTGGTCGCCGCGCACGATCTTCGAGTCGTGGAACAGCACGAGCGAGCCGTCGCCGAGTTCCTGCACGTCGATCTCCACCACGTCGGCACCCGACTCGGCTGCCAACTCCATCACGTGCATCGAGTTCGCCGTACCCAACGCGGCACCGCCGCGGTGTGCGATGACGGACGCCCATCCCTCGCGGTGAGCGAACGGCAGCTCGGTGGGCTCCACTCAGTCGGTGCCGGGACGGCGCACGGACTCGTGCTGCAGGTCGCCCTTGTAGCCGGGCGGCAGCGCCAGCGCGATCTCCTCCGCGGTGGGTTCGTGCCACTCGCGGCTCTCGGGCGGCAGCAGCGCCATGATCGCCTTCATGATCTTCTTCGTGTCGGCGTCGGGGCTCTTGTAGGCGAGCTTCACCGGTGCGCCGACCGTGATGCTGACGGTGGGCGGCGTGACGACGTTGAGCATGTTGGGCACTCGCGCCGAACGCGGCCACACCTTCTCCGTGCCCCACAGGCCGACGGGGATCACCGGCACCCGAGCCAGCGCGGCCAGGCGGGCGGCGCCCCAGCGGGCCTTCAGCTCGGGCTCGTAGAACGCGCGGCCGCGAGGGATGGTGCCCTGCGGCATCATCGCCACCAGGTCGCCGTTGGCCAGTGCTTCGGCGGCGGCCATCAGCGGTTCGTCGCTGCCGGTGCCACGATCCACGCGGATGCCACCCATGGCAGTGGCGATCTGACCGACGACGGGTGCGTCGAACACCTCCTTCTTGCCGAGGAAGCGCACGGTGCGATCGGTCTGCGCGATGGCGATCGCCAGCGCCGCCGAGTCGAAGTAGCTGCGATGGTTGCCGACGATGATGGCGGGCCCGCTGGCCGGGATGCGCTCGGTACCGTCGATCTGGAACTTCGCGTACGGGAAGAACACCGGGTGCGTGAAGCTGAGCGCCAGCCGCTGGATCTCCATGTTGACCACCGGGATCTTCGCCATCGACGACACGCCTCTGCTGAGATCGGCCTTGGCTGCCGCGGCGGCCGACAGGTCGAGCGTCGGCCAACGACGAGCTGCGGCCATGAGCATCATGCGCGGGTCGGGGTTCACCACGAACGGATGGCCGACCGCGGCCAGCAGCGGCGTGTCGTACACGCTGTCGCTGTAGGCGAAGCTGTCGGCCATCGCGACGCCGTGGCGCTCGGCCCAGTCGCGCACCGCCGCCAACTTGCCCGCGCTCCACACGAACGGACCGTCGAGCGTGCCGTCGTAGGTGCCGTCGGCGGCCACCGAGTAGCGAGTGGCCACCACGTCGTCGAGGCCGAGCAGGTCGGCCAGCGGCTTGACCAGGTCGTAGGGCGTGGTGGTGGCGAGCACGATGGGGCGACCCGCGGCACGATGCTCCGCGAACAGCGGCGCGGCCAGCGGCTGCACCATTGCCGCCAACGAGGCGGCGGCACCGTTGGCCGCCTGCTGGATGGTGGCCTGCGGGCGGCCCTTGGCGAGCGCGACGGCCTGACGGGCCAGCGCCATCGACGGCAGGGTCTCACCGACCGTGTTGAACAGCTTGTAGAGCAGGTTCTCGCCGGGGATGTGCCGGCTCACCAGGCCCGCTTCACGCATTGCGCGCGAGAACACCTCGCCAGAGGCACCGGCCAGCAGGGTTCGATCGAGGTCGAAGAAGGCGGCGCCCTGTGGAGCGGTCTTACGGCTGGTCATGGCGTCACTGTACGCCATCGCCAGAACGGCAAAACGGGAAAGGCCCCGCTTGGGGGAAGCGGGGCCTCTCAACCTTTTGAACCCTGTGATTGGGGGAACCACATTGTTGGGTTCGTGTCGAGCGCATCGTTGGGGGACGAAGCGCTACGAGCAACATGTGAAAGTATGCACGTGAACGAGTGATCTTTCAAGCGCATTCAGCAGATACTCGGTATCGTTTTTCGTGATGGATCTGCGGCAGCTCACCACACTGGTCGCGATCGCCGATCACGGCACCTTCTCGGCCGCCGCACGGGCGCTCTACACCGTGCAATCCAATGTCAGCGGGCACATTGCTCGTTTGGAACGTGAGCTCGGCGTGGTGCTGGTGGACCGTCAGCGGGGCGGACTCACCGACGACGGCCTCGTTGTGGTCGAAAAGGCACGCAGAGTGCTGCACGAGCTCGACGACATCTCCGCCGAGATGGCCAGCCGCGGCGACGAGGTGCGCGGCGACTCGCGGTTGGGGGTCATCGGCACCACGGCCCGCTGGCTGCTCCCCCAGCTGCTGACGCAACTGCGCACGCAGCACGTCGGTGTGCACGTCACCGTGCACGAGGGCAACACCACCAACCTGCTCCCCCGCCTGCTCGGGCAGCAGCTCGACGCCACCATCGTCCACCTGCCCGTCGACGACCCGGAGGTCACGGTCGAGCCGCTGTTCGCGGAAGACCTGGTGCTGCTGGTGCACACTCGCCACCACCTGTCCGGGCGCGAGTCCATCCCACTCGCCGAACTGGCCGGCGAACCGCTGATGCTGCCGCCGCTGGGTGCCGCGCTGCGCCGCGCCATCGATCGCGCCGCCTCCGGCGTGGGCATCGAACTGGAAGCGCAGGTGGAGATCGACGGCGTGCGCCTGCTCACCTCCCTGGCCTTCGAGGGATACGGCGCGGCCATCGTGCCGGCCACTGCGGTGCCGCGCTGGCTGAAGGGCGACTTCCAGCGCATCACGGTGCCCGAGCTCCCCCGCCGCGTGGTCGGCTGGGTGCAGCGCCGGCGTCCTGCCCCCGGGCCGCCCACGCGCGCGCTGCTCTCGGTGCTGCGCGAGGTTATCGCCACGCAGGGTGCCAAGCAGCCCGGCGTGTACGTGGGGGCAGAGGCCTTCCCCCTCGGCCGCTCCGTCTAGTCTCTGCCCAATGCCCCCCGTCGCGCTCCGCAGTCAGGTGCCCGGCTCGGTGCGCTCCGACGTTCGCGAGTTCAACGGCCGGCTGGTGGTGTGGGTCGAGGTCGACGCCACCGATCGCAAGGGAGCACTCACCAGCGAGTCGTCGTCCATCATCGAGCACGCGGCCATCACCGCACGCACGAAGGGCTTCCCGATGGTGGGCGTCCTGCGTTCCAGCGGTGCCGACATCGTCGAAGGCTTCGGTGCGCTGCACGGCTGGGGCCGCGCCGCCAAGGCGCTCACCGAGTGCTCGGGCGTCGTGCCCACCGTCCTCGTGGTCGACGGGCCGGCGGTGTCGGGTCCGGCCCTGCTGCTGGGCATCGCCGACCACGTGGTGCTCACCGACGCCGCCTACGCGTTCGTCAGCGGGCCCACCATGGTGGCCGAGTTCACCGGCGTGATCATCGACAACGACGAGCTCGGCGGCGCGGCCAGCCACAGCCGGTACAGCGGTGCCGCCACGCTCGTCGCACCCGACCTCGACACGGCCGTCGAGATGGCCGGCGCGATCCTCGCCTACTTCCCGCAGCACAACGACGAAGAGCCGCCACGCTGGCCCACCGACGACGACATCTCGCGACAGACACCGGAGGCCGGCGCGCTCATCCCGGCGTCGTCCACCGGCAGCTACGACGTGCGGTCGGTCATCCGCGCGCTGGCCGACGACGGCGACATGCTCGAGCTGCGCCCGCGCTGGGCCGCCAACGTGGTCACCGCACTCAC
>CAZWCU010000165.1:0-7813 GCA_964632715.1 uncultured Bifidobacterium sp.
CTATCGCCGAAGCCGCCGTGGCCCAGGGCGTGCACTACCTGGACCTGACGGAAGACGTGGCCAGCACACGGCGTGTGAAGGAGCTGGCCGGCGCGGCGCGCTCGGCGCTGATCCCGCAGTGCGGCCTGGCGCCGGGCTTCATCGCCATCGTCGCGGCCGACCTGTGCCGGCGCTTTGACAGCCTGCACAGCGTGCGCATGCGGGGCATGGTGGCGCACCAGGAGGTCATCCTCGGCGCCCAGGGGCAGACCCTCACCATTCGCCAGGACAGCTACGACCGCAGTAGCTACATGCCCGGCGTGGTGCTCGCCTGCAAGGGCATCGCCGATCACCCCGGCCTGACGCTCGGCCTGGATCCCTTCCTCGCGATCTGACCCTGCGATCGGGTGGTGAGGGCGATCCAGCGTTCCATCGCCGCGTCGACGCCGGCGCGGTCCTCGGTGGCGAGCAGGTCGAGCAGCAGCCCGCGCGTGACGGCCAGCGCCAGTCGTGCCGAGGCTCGCGCGTCTGCAGGCGACAGACCCTGCGCTTCGCCCGCCGCGCTGATCGGCGCCAACCACGACTCGACGATGCCGTCGAGCAGCGCCGCGGTGCCGGCACGCCGGTGGAGCGCCTGGCCGTAGACCTCGAAGAACAGCCGCTCGTTGGGCCACAGCGACGGATGCGAGATGTGCTGCCACCACGCCCGCATCGCGTCGGCCGGCGACAGCGAGCGATCGAGCACCATCTGATCGACGAGTGCGAGTTGGCGCTGCTCGACCTCGTGGATGATGGCCACCCACAGCCCTTCCTTGGAGCCGAAGTGGTGGCTGAGCATGCGGTGGCTGGTGCCCAGCTCGGTGGCCAGGCGGCGCAGCGACAGGTCGGTGAGGCCGTTGGCGGCCACGTAGCCGATGGCCGCATCGAGCAGCTCCTGGGCCACTGGTGATCGTTCCCGCTCTTCCATGCTCGGAACTGTACCACTTGGTACATCGCGCGTGTACCATGTGGTACATGCCAGCGCCTGTCACCGTCTCCGTCGAAGTGCCCCAGTCCGTCGAGCAGGTCTACGAGTTCCTCGACCTGATGGCCAACCACGAACCGTTCAACGATCATCTGATGCGCGACTGGACCTTCGACGGTCCGGACCGTGGCGTCGGCTCTCGAGCGCGCGTGCACACTCGGGCGATGGGCGTCTCCGACGTCGTCGACATCGAGGTGATCGCCGCCGACGCGCCGACCCGCATCGTCGAGCGCAACACCGCGCAGAAGGCGGGCAGGGTCGGCCAGGGCACCTACGCGCTCGCGCCGACCGCGACCGGCGGTACGCGTGTCACGTTCGAGTTCCGCTGGATCGTCGCGCCGATGATCGATCGCCTCACCTCGCCACTCGCACGCGCCTACATCCGTCGCAACAACGCAACGGCCATGCGCCGCCTCGCCGCCCTGCTCGCGGAACGGGAGGAAGCGGGCCGCACCGCAGGGTAGGTTCGGTCAATGGCCGGATCGATCCTCGGAACACGGGTGCTGCGCACCGAAGACCCAGAGCTGCTGCTCGGTGAGGCCCGCTACGTGGGCGACCTTGAGCTCGACCATCCGCTGCACGTGGTGTTCGTCCGTTCCGAGGTCGCGCACGCGCGCATCCTCGGCATCGACACCGCTGATGCCGCGTCGATGCCCGGCGTGGTGGGCATCTTCACCGCCGAGTCGCTGGGCCTGGCCGCCTTCCACGGGATGGTGAGGGTGCACGACGACTTCGCCCGCCCGGCGTTGGCGGAGGGGATCGTCCGCTTCGTCGGAGAAGCGGTGGCGGCAGTCGTCGCCGAGACCGCGGTGCAGGCGCGCGACGCAGCCGACGCGGTGGTGGTCGACTACGAGCAGCTCGACGTGGTGGTCGATCCGGAGCATGCGCTCGGGCTCGATGCGCCGGTGCTGTTCGAGCACCACGGCGACAACCTGGCCGTGGCCACCACCGATCCGGTGCTGCCCGACCTGTTCGCCGACGCGCACGCGGTAGTGCGCGGCCGATACGTGAACCAGCGCATGGCCGTGGCCCCGATGGAGCCGCACGCCGCGGCCGCCGTGCGCGGCCCCGACGGCCGCCTCACGTTCTACGGCTCCACGCAGATGCCGCACCTGCTGCACCAGTTGCTCGCCCGCTGCCTGCGCATGGACAAGTCGCAGATCCGCGTCATCACCCCGCACGTCGGCGGCGGCTTCGGTGGCAAGGCCGGGCTCTACGCCGAGCAGCTGGTGGTGGCTGCGCTCGCGCTGCGACTCGACCGGCCGATCACGTGGTCGTCCACGCGCAGCGAGGACATGGTTGCCCTGGCGCACAGCCGCGCGCAGGTGCAGTACGTCGAGCTCGGGTGCCGCGCCGACGGCACGTTCACCGGCCTGCGCGTGCGTCTCGTCGGCGATGCCGGCGCGTACCCGGGACTCGGCGCGTTCCTTCCCGCCGGCACCCGTCGCATGTCGAACGGCACGTACGCGTTCCCGGCCATCCAGTTCGATGTGGCCGTCGCCGCCACCAACACCACGCCCACCGGCGCGTACCGTGGTGCCGGCCGGCCGGAGGCCACCGCACTGCTCGAGCGCGCGGTCGACCACGCCGCGCTCACGCTGGGCATCGACCCCATCGAGATCCGTCGGCGCAACCTGCTGGCCGACGACGTGTTCCCGTTCGACACGCTCACCGGTGTCACCTACGACAGCGGCGCGTACAGCACCCCGCTCGACGAGGTGGCGCGGCTCGCCGGCTACGACGAGCTGCGCGCCGAGCAGGCTCGCCGGCGCGCGGCCGACGACCGCATGCTGCTCGGCATCGGTGTGGCGTGCTACGTGGAGGTCACCGCCGGCGGCGGCAGCAGCGAGTACGGCGCGCTCACGGTGCATCCCGACGGCAGCGCCACCGTGATGGCCGGCACGTCGGCACACGGCCAGGGTCACCAGACCGCGTTCGCGATGATCGTCAGCGATCAGACCGGCATCCCGGTGAACCGAATCACCCTGGTGCAGAGCGACACCGACATCGTTCGCAGCGGCGGTGGCACCGGCGGCTCACGGTCGCTGCAGCTCGGCGGCTCGGCCGTGATGAAGGCCACGGAGGCCGTCGTCGACAAGGCGCGCCAGTTGGCTGCGAAGCTGCTCGAGGCCGACCCGGCCGACATCGTCGTCGACACTGCGGCCGGCACCGTGGGCGTGGCCGGCGTGCCCGCCAGCGCGCTCGACTGGGGTGCGCTCGCCGCTGCCGCCGAAGCCGACGACGACGCCGTCGACCATGCCGACGGCACGCTCGGCCTGGCGGCGCAGCTCGACTTCGACCAGGGTGCCGCCACCTTCCCGTTCGGCGCGCACATCGCGGTGGTCGAGATCGACCGCGACACCGGCAAGATCACGTTGCTGCGGCACATCGCCGTCGACGACTGCGGCACCGTGCTCAACCCGCTGCTCGTGGAGGGTCAACAGCACGGGGGAGTGGCGGCCGGCATCAGCCAGGCGCTCTACGAGCACGTGGTCTACGACGACGACGGCAACCCGCTCACCGGCAACTTCATGGACTACGCGATGCCGTCGGCCGCCGAGTTCCCCAGCTTCGAGGTGCACAGCACCGAGACGCCCACGCCGCTCAACCCGCTGGGCGCGAAGGGCATCGGTGAAGCGAGCACCATCGGCAGCACGCCAGCGGTGCAGAACGCGGTCATCGACGCGCTGGCACACCTCGGGGTGCGCCACATCGACCTGCCGTGCAGCAGCCAGCGTGTGTGGGAAGCCATCCAGCAGGCCGAAGCGGGCACCTTGCCCGACCCGTGGCGCGAGCCGCCGGAGGTGTTCGCCCGCCTCGCCGCAGATCAGGCCGTCGACGCCGCCGGCCTGGAGGCCGCCGAGGGCATCTGACGTCAGCCGGTGTGCTGCGGCGGGTCGGGCTGCGACGTGTCGTCGTGAGGCGCGTCGTGGTGCAGGAAGTGGCGCTCGTGAGGGACGTGCGGCTCGATGATGCCGTCGGGGGTCTCGATCTCGTCGAGCACCTCCGGCAGCGACTTGCGCACCTTGTTGCCGGACTGCAGGAAGGTGACGGCGAAGAGACCGCCGACCACCCACCACTGGTACTTGTTGATGAACTCGATGACCGAGATGATCTCGTCCTCGAACGCTTTGCCGCCGATCCACAGGACGACCAGCTTGATGGCGATGCCGGCGGCGATGAACGGCACGAACACGCGAGTGCGCATGCGCCGGTGCCCGGCCATCATGCACACCAGGTTGCTGGCGGGCATGAGCAGCAGCATCAGCCAGCCCGCCTTGTCGACGGCCTTCTGGAACCAGCCGTAGATCGACGGCAGTTCGCCCACCTGACCCTCGGCCCATGAGATGGCCTTCGTGCCGTACCAGCGGCCGAGGAAGAACAGCGTGACGCCGGCCAGCATCAGCCTGCCGAAGCCGAGCAGCGTGTACGGCAACACATCGATGTAGGGCACCGACCCGAGCAGGTTGCGGTTGCGTGAGGAGAGTGCGAGCACCACGGCCGGCCGCTCGTCGACCCACGCCGGACCGATGTTCGACCCGAAGGTGCCCACCGCGAACAGCACGGCGCTGAGGGTGAGCACGAGGCGACGCTTGCCGGGCGACACGTCGACATCGGCCGGCACCTCGATCGGCAGCAGCGGCTCCGTGGAACCGATGGGATGCACGCCTTCGACCGACATCTGGACCACGCTAACGCCGTCGCATTGGATCGGCAGCGCGGCTCGGTTGCTATGGTCGGCGCCCGTGACGGGCAACGGCTGGGTAGCGATGGTGGGAGTGGTGTTGGGCGGTCTCGGGGTGATGGCCGGTTGTGCGGCCGATCCGAACGACAGCCTCGTTGCGCAGCAGGCCACCACCACAGCGGTGCTGGTGACGGTGCCGCAGTCGCAGGAGGAGTTCCCGCCCAACGGCGTGGTGTCCGACGTGCTCGCGATCGACAACAACTTCGTGCCCGCGGCGGTCACCGTCGAAGCCGGCACCGAAGTGGTGTTCCTGAACAACGGCCGCAACGACCACAACGTCGTGCCGCCCGACGACCTCACCGTGTCGGAGTGGGGAGTCCTCGACGCCGACTTCATGCCCGGCGACACCTACTCGCACGTGTTCACCAAGCCGGGCACGTACGTCTACGTCTGTACCATCCACGGCACGGCGACGGCTGGTATGTTCGGCACGATCGTGGTCACGGCACCGTGACTCGCATGGGGGAGCACACATTGAAGCGTTCTACTTTCCGTCGCCCGTTCGTGGGTGCAGTCCTGGCTCTGACGATGGTGCTCGCCGCGTGCGGCGAGGAGCGCGCCGACGACGTCACCACCAGCTCGGCCGCGCCCGACGAGACGAGTGGCGGTGACACCACGTCGTCGGTCACCGACACGATGCCCGCCCCCGACACGACAGCGGGGATGGAGGGCGTGCTCAACGTGCCCGCCGATTACCCCACCATCCAGGCCGCGGTCGATGCCGCCGAACCTGGCGACCTCGTGCTCATCGCGGCCGGCACCTACAACGAAGCGGTCAACGTCGAGACCGACGATCTCACCATCCGCGGCCTCGACCGCAACGAGGTGGTGCTCGACGGCGAGTTCGAGCTGGAGAACGGCATCCGCGTGCTCGGCGCCGGTGGCGTGGCAGTGGAGAACATGACCGCGATCAACTACAAGCGCAACGGCTTCTTCTGGACCGGCGTCGACGGCTTCCGCGGCTCGTACCTCACCGCCTACCGCACGGGCGACTACGGCGTGTACGCGTTCGACTCGATGAACGGTCAGCTGGAGCACATCTACGCGGCGGGCAGCCCCGACGCGGGGGTGTACATCGGTGAGTGCTACCCGTGCAACACGGTGCTCACCGACACGGTCAGCGAGCACAACGGACTCGGCTACTCGGGCACCAACGCCGGCGGCAACCTGCTCATCGTCAACTCGGTGTTCAACAACAACCGCGCCGGCATCGTGCCCAACAGCGGCAGCTACGAGCTGTGCTACCCGCAGCGCGAGACCACCATCGTCGGCAACCTGGTGTTCTCCAACAACCAGCCCGACACGCCGGCCATCGATGTGGCACTGCTGGCCATGGGCAACGGCATCATCTCCGCCGGCGGCATCCGCAACGACATCGAGCGCAACCTGGTGTGGGACCACGACAAGGGCGGCATCTCGCTGGTGCCGTTCCTCGAGGAGAACCCGAACGACGACCTGCCGACGAAGGAGGAGTGGGAGCTCACCTGCGAAGAGTCGAAGGAGCTCGCCTTGGTCGACCCGGGCGGCGCGCTGCTGTGGGACTCGTTCGAGAACCGGGTCATCGGCAACGTGCTGGAGGACAACCGCTCCGGCGACATCATCGTCGCCTCGGCGGGCACCGACGTGAGCACGCTCGGCAACTGCTTCGCCGGCAACACGCTCACCTTCACCCAGCCGAACAACCTGGAGACCTTGGCGCCGTGCGACGCGGTCGGCAGTGGCGACTGGAAGGACGGCGAGTACAACGTCGCTCTCTGGTTGGGCGAGGATCGTCCGCCGTCGGTCGACTGGCAGACCGCGACGCTGCCGCCGCTGGAGCTGCAGGAGAACATGCCCGACGCGGCCACGGCCCCGGCCAAGCCGGCCACCGACGTTCCCTACGAAGTCGACCTCGACGCCATCACGGTGCCGTCGAAGCCGTCCTGACGCAGCTGCGATGACTGCTGTCGCGAGGCGCTCGGCGACGCACATCGCGGCAGCAGGTCTGCTGGTCGCGTTCGTGGCGGCGAGCTGCTCCTCGGAGCCCGACTCGCAGCACGCACGCGCGCACACCGACGCCACCTCGCTGGGGCGGCCCGACCGCGTGATCGCCGGGCCGCAAGGTGCGACGCCGCAGTTCGTGGTCGAGTGCGGCTTCAGTCACTCGGCGTCCGACGATCCGATCGTGTACCCCGACCAGCCCGGCCAGAGCCACCTGCACATGTTCTTCGGCAACACCGAGGTCGACGCATCCACCACCGTGGCCGACCTCGCGGGCGGCGACACCACCTGCGACGACTCGTCCGACAAGGCGGCGTACTGGGCGCCGGCGCTGCTGCGCGGGCCGGAGGTGCTGACGCCGACGAAGAGCGTCGCCTACTACCGGCCCGGGATCGACGTGACGCCGCAGGAGGTGCAGCCGTATCCGAAAGGTCTGGTGATGATCGCCGGCAACTCCGGCGCCCGCGGCGAGCAGCCGCTGTCGATCGTCGCGTGGGGATGCGGTCGCGGCATCGTGCGTGAGGCGCTGCCGCCGACGTGTGCGGAGGGCAACAACCTCGAGCTGATCATCACCTTCCCCGACTGCTGGGACGGCGAGAACCTCGACAGCCCCGACCATCACGGCCACGTCGCGTACAGCTCCGGCGGCGAGTGCCCGAAGGCCTATCCGGTGCACGTGCCGCAGCTGCAGTTCGTGGTCGAGTACCCGGTGTGGGGCGACCCCACCGGGCTACTGCTCGCCAGCGGTGGCCTGCTCACCGGTCACGCCGACTTCATGAACGGCTGGGACCAGGACGTGCTCGCCCGCGAGGTGCGCCTGTGCCTCCACAACGAAGTGGTCTGCGGCCTCTCCAGCGAGTGAGCCGGCCGCCACGCCGCCACGGTGAGTTCTGGTCACGTTTCGTCTCCATGTGCGAGACGAAACGTGACCGAAGATGTGTGCGAGTGCTAGAGGCGGCCGCTGGCGATGACTCGTTGGAGGAACTCGGCGGTCTCGGGTTGGTCGGGGGCGGTGAACAGCTTGCCCGGGGGAGCGGCTTCCAGGATGACGCCGTCCTTCAGGAAGCAGACCAGGTCGCTGATCT
>CAZWCU010000165.1:7823-9837 GCA_964632715.1 uncultured Bifidobacterium sp.
CTGCATCGCGAGTGCGCGCACGATGGCGACTCGCTGCTGCTGACCGCCCGACAACTGGTCGGGATACGCGCCGGCCTTGTCGGCGAGCCCGAAGCGGGCGAGCAGGTCGAGCGCGTGTGCGTCGGCCTCGGCCTTGCTCTGCCCGCGCACCTTGGTGGGGCCGAGCGTGACGTTGCGTTGCACGCTCATGTGGGGGAACAGGTTGAAGCTCTGGAACACCATGCCGATGCGACGGCGCACCGGGTCGGGGTCGAGGCCGGGTTCGCTGATGTCGACCAGCGTGCCGGTCGAATCGGCGAGCAGGATCTCGCCGTCGTCGATCGGCTCGAGCAGGTTGATGCAGCGCAGCAGCGTGCTCTTGCCCGACCCGCTGGCACCGATCAGGCACACCACGTCGTGCTCGCCGACGTCGAGCGACACGTCGTCGAGCACCACCTTGTCGTCGAACGACTTGCGCACGTTGCGGATGGAGAGCTTGGCGGTCACCCGACCACCGATCCGCCGGTGCGCTTGCGCTGGCGAGCGGTGTACCAGTCGACCAACCGCGTCTCGGGAATGGTGAGCGCGAGGAAGATGACCGCCGCCGCGACGAGCGGGGTGAAGTTGCCGGTGAGGTCCTTGATCGACGTCGCCCGCCGGAACACTTCGATGATGCCCAGCACGCTGAGCAGCGCGACGTCCTTCTGCAGCGAGAGGAAGTCGTTCATCAGCGGCGGGATCACCCGCCGGGCGGCCTGCGGCAGCACCACGTAACGCATGGTCTGGGTGTGCGACAGACCCAGCGAGCGCGCTCCGGCGCGCTGGCTCTCGTGCACGCCATCGATGCCCGAGCGGAACACCTCGGCCACGTACGCCGAGTACGCGAGCACGAGCGCGACCGGACCCCACAGGTACACCGAGTTCCAGTTGCCGCCGAACCACAGGAAGTGGAACTCGCCCGTGAACAGACCGAGCTTCGGGATGCCGAACCCCACCAGATAGATGGTGAGGATGATCGGCACGCCGCGGAAGAAGTCGGTGTAGATGGCGGCGAACGCGCGCAGGGGGAAGAGTGCGGGGTTGCGCGTGTTGCGGCACAGCGCGATCACCAGCCCCCAGACCACGATGAGCGGCGCGCACTGCAGGAACAGCTTCACGTCGACCCACAGGTAGCTGAGAAGGATGGGGAAGTCCTCGCGGAAGCGCTCGCCGTTGAAGTAGGTGGCCTTCACCTTCGGCCAGCCGCTGGACGTGACGACGAGCAGGACGGCGCCGCCGAACACGACGATCGTGGACGCGGCGGCGGCGACGAGCGCCTTGCGTCGCTTGCGGCGCAACCACAGCTCGCGGCGGGTGAGCGCCTGGTCGGAGACGCGAACGGGCGCCGACGGTGTGCCGGCGCCCGTGTCGTGGTTCGTCATGCGGATGACTCTAGAAGGTCAGTCTTCCGGGAGTGCTGGGGCCTCGAGGTAGTCGCCCATCCAGGTGTCGGTGATGGCGGCCAGCTCGCCCGACTCGGTGAGGTTGGCGAGCGCGATGTTGAGGCATTCGGTGAGCGGGTTGTCCTTCACCAGGAGCAGACCCCACTGGCCGGCGTCGATGGGGAACTGACCGAAGATGGTGGTGCCTTCGATCTCGAAGTCGCGGATGTACACGCCGGTGGGCAGGTCGGTGATGATGGCATCGATCTGCTGATTCTCGAGCGCCTGCTTCGCGTCGGCATTGCTGTTGAACGCGAACGGCTCGGCATCGGGCTGGACGACGTCGAGGATGAACTGCAGGCTGGTGGTGCCGGCAGCGGCGCCCAGCTTCAGGCTCTTCAGGTCACTGAGCTTGGTGACGTCCTTGCCCGGGCCATCGGTGAACCCGAGAACAGCCTGATTGGCGGTGAAGTACGGATCGCTGAACGACACGACCTGCAGGCGATCTTCGTTGATGGTGAACTGCTGCAGGTTGAAGTCGAAGTTCGAATCGCTACCTGCGACGGCGGTGTCGAACGAGGTGCGCACCCACTTGACGGCGTCGCCCTCGAAGC
>CAZWCU010000166.1:0-1069 GCA_964632715.1 uncultured Bifidobacterium sp.
GATGCACGATGAACAGTGCGTCGACCGCCAGTTCGTCGGCCACTCGCGCCACCTGGTCGAGCGTGCGCGATCGGCTGGACATCGGAGATCCCGGCGCTCAGCGCGCCGGTCGCCCCTTCGGTGCTCCGGCGGCGTCTCGCCGCTTCGCGGCCATGCCGGCCAGGCATTCGGTGAACAGCCGGTGCGCGACGTTGATGGTGACGTCGGCCTGGTCGTAGGCCGGTGCCACCTCGACGACGTCCATCGCCACGACGTGGTGGCGTTGTGCGAGCTCGCGGACGATGCGCAGCAGGTCGGCGGCGACGATGCCACCGGGTTCAGGGGTGCCGGTGGCGGGGGCGTATGCGGGATCGAGCGAGTCGATGTCGATGGAGATGTACAGGTGCTCGGGGCCGTCGAGTGCTTCGGCGACCGCGTCGGCCATCACCGCCTGGAAGCCGCGTTCCCAGATCTCGTCCATCAGGTGCCAGCGCATGCCCTGGTCGGCCATCCAGTCCCACGTCTCCTGCGGTGGCCAGTAGCTGCGCAGGCCGATCTGGATGAAGTTCTTGCCGGGAATCGCTCCGCTCTCGATCAGTCGCCGCATCGGGGTGCCGTGGCTGGCCAGGTTGCCGTCGCAGTGGTCGGCGGTGTCGGCGTGCGCGTCGAAGTGCACCATGCCGACGTTGCCGTAGCCGTACACGTCGGCGACCGCGGTGGCCGACGGCCAGGTGATGGTGTGGTCGCCGCCGATGACGAACGGCACGATGTGCCGGCTGGCCACCTCGTGCACGCGTGCCCGGATGTTGGCAAGGCTCTCGTCGACCAGGCCGTTCGGGCAGGCGGCGTCGCCGTAGTCGACCACCTCCACCCAGTCGTACATCTCCAGCCCGAGACCGAGGTGATAGGTGCCGGACTGGTAGGCGTCGGCGCGCAACGCCCGCGGGCCGAATCGAGCGCCCGGTCGGTTGGTGGTGCCCAGGTCGAACGGCGCGCCCACCACCGCGACGTCGGGGCGCCACTCGTCGAGCTGTTCCGGCGACGTGAGCAGCGGCCGCTGACCGAACGTGCGCACGCTGCCGAAGTTGTA
>CAZWCU010000166.1:1169-9700 GCA_964632715.1 uncultured Bifidobacterium sp.
CGCGTGTGTGCACTTCCGCTCGCATGGCGGGCGCGGGCGTGCAGACGCGTGCGGTGCAGGGGAAAAAGCGAAGCGCCCCGGGCTGCGCTGCGGGCCGAAGCCTGCGCGCCGCCCGGGGCGACTCCTGGGTCGGAGGGTGATCCACCACCGATCGATCTTCGGGCGTTAGCCTTCTCTTCGACCAATGTCATCGCCCGTCGGAGCTTGCGCTTCGGCGGGCGATCCGCTTTTGCCGACTGTCTCCCCGGTTGCCCGGATCCTTCCTCGACAACGAAGCCGCTGCGCTCTCAGCCACCGCCGGTTGCCCGACTGCCGCTTCCTTCACCTCGACCGCCGGCTCGACCTCCCCGGTTGCCCGGCTCGATCTCCCCAGCCACCCCGCTGGCTCCCCCGAAGGTTCGCAGCGTGGCGTCCAGATCATCCTCCTACCGGCCCCGCTTCCACCTCGTGAACCCGGTTGGCCCTCCGCTCCTCGTGACCGCCATTGCTGGCTGCCCCGTCTCTGCGGCACCGTTCCTCGGGTTCCGGTTGGCGTGCGCTGTCCGGTACGTGTGTCACTGTGCACCCCGCATTTCCGCAGGTCAAGAGGTATTTTCGGTCCTCACAGGGTTATCCACGGGGAAAGTGGGTTACGCACAGAAGTTTCTTGTTCATCCACTTTTCACACACAGGTTGTGCACAGGCAACACGTTGACGCAGCCGGTTTTGCGGGCTTGAATGGCGGAGTGAACTTGCTCTCGTCGCACGCCTGCTCCGCGATCATCATCATTTGCTAGCGCACCTCGGCCTGATGCCGATGTGCGCTCCGAGCCGCCCACCAGGGCGGCTCTTTCATTTCTCCGAACAACTCTGAACACCACGAGGCAACCCGATGAACACGAAGCCCGAACTGGTCGAAGTCTTCGACACCACCCTGCGCGACGGCCTGCAGGTGGAAGGCGTGTCGGCCACGGTCGACGACAAGCTGCGCATCGCCGAACAGCTCGACTACCTGGGCGTGCACTTCATCGAGGGCGGATGGCCGGGCGCCAACCCGAAGGACATCGAGTTCTTCGCTCGCGCTCACGCGGAGCTGCAGTTGAGCACCTCGACATTGGTGGCCTTCGGCAGCACGCGCCGGCCGCGCGGCAAGGTCGACGACGACACCACGCTGCGCAACCTGCTCGACGCGAACACGAGTGCGGTGTGCATCGTCGCCAAGAGTTGGGACTACCACGTGCTCGAGGCACTGCAGACGACGCTGGAGGAAGGCGAGGCGATGATCGCCGACTCGGTCGCGTACCTGCACGGCGCCGGTCGTCAGGTGATGGTCGACATGGAGCACTTCTTCGACGGCTACAAGCACAACCCCGAGTTCGCGCTGCGTGCGCTCGAAGCCGCCGTGGTGAAGGGCGCCACCCACGTGGTGCTCTGCGACACCAACGGCGGTTCGTTGCCGCACGAGGTGTCGGCCATCGTCACCGACGTGCACCGTCACGTGGGCAGCGATGTCATCATCGGCATCCACTGTCACGACGACACCGGCTGCGCGGTCGCCAACAGCATGGCCGCGGTGCTGGCCGGTGGCCGCCACGTGCAGGGCACGCTCAACGGGCTGGGCGAACGCACGGGCAACTGCAACCTCACCACCGTCATCCCCAACCTGCAGCTGAAGCTGGGCATGCAGTGCCTGCCGGAGGGTCGCATCGAACGGCTCACCGCGGTCAGCAACCACGTCGCAGAGGTGCTCAACCGTCCGCTCAACCCGCAGGCGCCCTACGTCGGTGCCTCGGCGTTCGCGCACAAGGCCGGCTTGCACGTGAGCGCCATCAAGCGCGCCAAGGATGCATACGAACACGTCGACCCGGTGCTGGTCGGCAACGGCACCCGGTTCGTGGTCAGCGAGATGGCGGGGCGCGCCACCATCCAGATCAAGGCGGAGGAGCTCGGCCTGCCGCTCGACGGCGCCACCATCAACCAGATCATCGACGACCTGAAGCGGCTCGAGCACGAGGGCTACCACTTCGAAGCGGCCGACGCGTCGCTCGAGCTGCTCATGCGCCGAGCAGCGGGGTGGGAGCAGAGCGACTTCCGCGTGGAGAGCATGCGCGTCATCACCGACGAGTTGCCCAACGGCCAGTTCAACACCGAGGCGACGGTGAAGGTGTGGGTGGGCGACGGCGACGCCGCCGTTCGTCACGTGCACACCGCCGAGGGCAATGGTCCGGTCAACGCCATCGACACTGCCCTGCGCGCTGCGTTGAAGGCTGCCTTCCCGCAGCTCGACCGAGTGCACCTCACCGACTACAAGGTGCGCATCCTCGACGGCGCCACCGCTACCGGTGCGGTCACGCGCGTGCTCATCGACTTCTCCAACGGCAAGCGCAGCTGGACGACCATCGGCGTCAGCGGCAACATCATCGAAGCGTCGTGGCGCGCGCTGGAGGACGGCCTGGTCTACGGCCTGCTCCACACCGGCGACTGAGCCGCGGCGCGGCCACGACCAGGAGTCGTGGCGCGCGTCGCCGCCGACGGCGAGGGTCGCTCGGCTACCATCCCCCACGACGAAAGGCTTGTTGTGGGCTACGCACTCGGCATCGATCTCGGGACCACCTTCACGGCCGCGGCGTTGGTGAGAGGCGGCCGCGCCGAAGTGGTCGCGTTGGGCAACCACGCCGCGACGATCCCGTCGATGGTGTTCCTTCGCGACGACGACACCGTGCTCATCGGCGACGCTGCGGAGCGGCGCGGGTTGCAGGAGCCCGGTCGGCTCGCCCGTGAGTTCAAACGGCGACTGGGCGACTCGGCCCCGATCATGCTCGATCGTTCGCCGTTCTCCGCCGAGCGTCTGATGGCCGCGATGCTGCGCCAGATCGTCGCCGACGTGACGGCCCGACAGGGCGAGGCCCCGGACCGGATCGCGGTGTCGCACCCTGCGAACTGGGGTCAGTTCAAGATCGACCTGCTGCGCCAGTCCGTGGAGTTGGCCGGCCTGCAGAGCGCCACGTTCGTCACCGAGCCGATCGCGGCGGCCGTGCAGTACGCCTCCACCGAACGAGTCGACATCGGCGACGTGGTCGCCGTGTACGACCTCGGCGGTGGCACCTTCGACGCAGCAGTGCTGCGCAAGACGGCCGACGGATTCGAGACGCTCGGACGGCCGCAGGGCATCGAACGGCTGGGTGGCATCGACTTCGACGAGGCCGTGGTCACTCACGTCCGGCGCACGATGGGCGATGCGATCGCGCTGCTCGATTCCAACGATCCCGCATCTCGCTCGGCGCTCGCCCGTCTGCGCCAGGAGTGCGTGGCGGCGAAGGAAACCCTCTCGTCGGACTCCGACGCCACCATCGCGGTGCTGCTGCCCAACGTGCAGACCCAGGTGCGCATCACCCGCTCCGAGTTGGAGGACATGATCCGGCCGCTGCTGCGCGAGACGCTCGACTCGACTCGCCGTGCGGTGGAGTCCGCCGGACTGCAGCTCACCGACGTCAAGGCAGTGCTGCTGGCGGGCGGTTCGTCGCGGATCCCGCTCGTCAGTGAGATGGTGCGCAACGAACTGGGTCGTCCGGTGGTCACCGACAGTCATCCCAAGCACTCCGTGGCGCTCGGCGCCGCACGAGTGGCGCACGCCCAGATCGACGCCGGCGGGGTGAAGCCGCCGCCACCCCCGCCCGCCGCACCTCGCCCGGTCGCTCCGCTCCCCGTCACCCCGGTCCCCGTCACCCCGGTGGCCGCCGCGGCGACCGTGGCGATGCCCGCGACGCAGCCGTCGACGGTTCGAGCGCCGGCAGCCGCGAGCCCGTCCGGTGCGCCGGAGGGGAAACGCTCGCAATGGAAGTTGCTGGTCGCCGGCATCGTCGCCGCCGTGCTGCTCGTCGGCGGGCTCGTCATCGCGTTCGGCGGCGGCGGCGACAGTCCGTCCACGGACCCGACGACCACCGCCGGCCAGACCGTGGCCGCCCCCGTCACCACGACCGGCGCCACCACCGACGTCACGACCGACGACACGACGGTGACCACGGCGGACGGCACCACCGCCACGCCCACCACGGCCGTGCCGCAGGAGACCTGCGACGACGCCACTGGCTGGTGCGTGGGCATCACCAGCGTCGAGTGGGGAATCGACGGGGTGCTGCGGGCCACGTACACCACGACGGGTTTCGTACCGACGAACAGCGGCGTCGAGGGCGACTTCCACGTGCACTTCTTCTGGAGCAGCGTTCCGCCCGAGGCGGCCGGAGTGCCGGGCGCCGGCCCGTGGTTCGTGTGGGACCTCGCCGACGGCGGCGGCGAGTACCTCTTCGACGACATCAGCCTCGACAACCTGGACCAGTCGGGCTACGTGTGGGAAGACGACCTGTGCATCGCCATCGCCACCCACCAGCACACGCTCGCAACCGACGCGGAGGCCACAGCGGTCGGCACCGTCTACTGCCTGCCGGACACTCCCACGCCCTCGGCGGGCTGACCGGCGATCGGTGGGCGACCGATGAACGACGACCTCCTCGCTCGACTCCTGACGGCGACGGACGGGCCGACAGGTCGGTTCCTCCTGGTGCACGGGGCGCGCGGTTCGGGCAAATCGTGGTGGGCCGATCGCGCTGCTGAACGTGCCCGTGGCGCGGGGTACGACGTGCTCCGTGCTGCCGGTCGCGACTCCAAGGCGACAGCCGCGGTGCAGGCCATCATCGCGTCCGTGCACACACCGCCGGTGTGCGTCGTGGTCGACGACATCGATGGTGTCGATGCGTCGGTGCGGCACGACCTGCGCGGCGTGGTCGATGCGAACGGTGGCATCGCGGTGGTCAGCGCTGCCTCGTCGTCGGCCTTCGACGGCGCCCTGGCGGTTCGGTTGGAACCACTGGCCACCGACGCGCTCGCCGAGTTGCTCGGGCGGAGGGGGGTGGCTCCGCGGGCCGCGCAGCGATGCGCGAGCGCTGCGGCCGGCAACCCGGGGTTGGCGATCTCGCTGGCCGACGCGCTCTCGGATGCGCAGCGTGCAGACCTGGCGGTGGTGCCCGAGATGCCCCGGCTGGCGGCGGAGGTGGCGAACGACCTGCACGAGCGGCTGCGCCGGCTCGGTGAGCGGACGTGTCGAGCGTTGGCGGTGGCCGCCGCCGCCGACGACGGCAACCTGCTGGCCATCCGCAGCGCGCTCCGCCAGCTGGGCGAGGCTGCCGGAGCCAGGGACCCGGCCGACCGTGACGGCTCGCTGGACGACCTGTTCGACATCGCGGAGGAAGCGGCGATCGTCGACGTGGTCGACGCTCGGGTCAGCTTCGTCGACCCCTGGTTGCGACTGGCGGCGTATCACCTCGTGGCTCCCGCCAGCCGACGTGCCGCGCACCGCGCGCTCGCCGCTGCGTACGACCTGCCGCGCCAAGGCGGTGCCCGCGTCCGGCACCTCGTCGCCGCGAGCAACGGCCCCAGCGACGAGGTCGCGCAGGCGTTGACGGTGGTGGCGGCAGCGGTCGCGCGCCGTGGCGATCGAACCGCGGCGGTCCGCATGGCCACCCAGGCCGCCGAGCTCTCGGTCACCGCGGAGCTCCGCTCGGCGAGCCTGCTGCGCGCGATCGGCTGGTGTCTCGATGGAGGCGACTACCTCCAAGCGCAACGCCTCGTCGACGAGCTCGATGGCCTCGACGGCGAGGAGCGGATCGCCGCGCAGGAGGTGGCCGCGCTGCTAGGCGGCGACGACGCGAGTACCGACGTCGACCTCTCGGTGCCGATGAGCGCACGTGAGGTCGCGAGTTGGCGGGGTCGTCATTGCCAGCGCCTGCTGTGGTGGGCCGACGCCGAAGCGGGCCACCATGGCCGGCCGACGCAGCAGATCGGCGGCAGCACGGCCGCACCGGCGGAGCTGTGGGCTCGCGCGATGGCGCTGCGGCACGCCGGACTCGTGCGCGACGCAGCCGAGTTGGTGGCGCGCACACTGTCTGCGCTGCCGCCGGGCGCCAGTCACGTGCGAGCGCGTTGGGAGCTCCTCGACGCCGACCTCGCCCTGCTGACCGGTGGCCGCGCCGACGCGGCGACCACGTTGCACGCTCCCGACGACGACGGCGCGACGCGTGCGCTCGTGGCGCGTGCCGCCCTGGCCGCGTCGCCCGCCCTCCCACGCGATGCTGCGTGCATCCATGTGCCGGCACGCGACCCGTTGCGTTCGATCCGCAGCGAACAGCTGCGGGGCGTCTCGACCGCGGACCACCACACGCTCGCGGCAGCAGCCGCCGCGGCCGAGGCGCACGGTCTGCCGATCGAGGCGGGGGAGAGCTGGTTGATGGCTGCTGAGCTGGCCGTGCCCGGTGCACCCGAGGTGGCGGAGTACGCGCGCAAGGCCGCAGACGCGCTGCATCGCTGCGCCGTCCGGTGCTGGGACGGTCGGGTGCAGGGCGTGCTCGCGCTCGCTCGAGCAGCGCCCCCGCTCACGCCGCCCGTCGTCTCCGATCCCGAGGTCGACGCGCTCAGTGCCGCCGAGCTGCGTGTGGCCGCCTCGGTGGCGGAGGGGCTCACCAATCGCGAGGTCGCGGCAGCGCTCTTCCTGTCGGTGAAGACCGTCGACTTCCACCTCCAGCAGATCTACCGGAAGCTCGCGCTACGGTCGCGGACGGAGCTGGCTGTCAGGTTCGCCGGTCGTACGCACGGTCCCGCACGGCGCTCGCCGCCCACAGCAGGAGCACGGACATGAGTGAGTGGTGGCAGGGAGTCGAGGCGGCACTGGCGGAGCACAGTGCCGAGGCCCCCGACCCGTGGGCCGAACAGGCCGACGAATTGCCGATGCTCACCGACCAGCAACGAGCGTTCCTCGAACAGATCGCCGCCCAACCCCAGCCGACGCGGTTGTCGCTGGATGACGAACCGGACGACGCCGACCGGGACGACGGCCCAGATGATGACGGGCCCGAGTCGGCGACGTGGCGGGTGGGTCGACGACCTGGCTGAGGAGCCGAGCGGTCGGCACGACGAACCGGGAATGTTCCCGGTCACGGGCCGCGCGCAGCGGCGTACATTACGCAGCGTGAGTGCTGCATCCCGTCCCCGCCTCGCCGTCGACCTGGGCACCACGTGGACCGCGGCTGCGCACGGCGACGGCCGCCCCGTCGAGCTCGGCCCGCAGGGGGCAACGATGCCGTCTGTCGTTGCGCGCGACGGCGACGGATTCGTGGTCGGTCATGCAGCGGAGCGGGTGCTGGCGACTCGACCCGAGAGCGGGATCCGCGAGATCAAACGACGCTTCGGCGACACGACGCCGGTCGTGCTCGATGGTCAGCCGTACACGCCCGACTCGCTCACGGTCGAATTGCTCCGCGGTGTTGCGGTGTCGGCCGGTGTGGACCCCGGTGCGACGGACGTGGTGTTGACGCATCCCGCCAACTGGGGCGAGTTCAAGTTGGATCTGTTGCGCAACGTGGGGACGCAGGCAGGGTTCGCGTCTGTCGAGCTCATCAGTGAGCCGGCCGCAGCGGCCCGCCACTACGCCGCCAGCGGTCGTCTCGCGACCGGCGACACGGTTGCCGTCTACGACTTCGGTGGCGGCACGTTCGACGCAGTGGTCATGCAACTCACTGCCGACGGGCCGGTCCAGCTGGGGACGCCGCAGGGCTTGGAGCGGCTCGGCGGGATCGACATCGATCAGGTCGTGTTCAGTCACGTGGCGAGCACCCTCGGCGGATCGCTCACCGCCCTCGACCGCAACGACCCGGATGTGCGCCGCGCCGTACTCGCGTTGCGAGTGGAGTGCACGGCGGCGAAGGAGCAGCTGTCGGTCGATGCCGAGGCCACCATCACCGTCACCGCGCCGGGACTCAGCACTGACGTGCGCATGACACGCGACGAGTTGGAATCGGTGCTTCGGCCTCGCATCGCGGAGACCGTCCAGGCACTCGAGCGCGTCGTCACCAGTGCCGGACTCGCCTACGGCGACCTCGCCGGCATCGTGCTGGTCGGCGGCAGTTCGCGCATCCCTCTCGTCGCCGAAATGGTCGCCGCCGGTACAGCTCGGCCGCTGCTCAGCGATGCCGACGTGAAGCAGGTCATCGTCGCCGGAGCGGCACGATCCGCCCGACCCGAAGTTGCTGCCAGCTCGTCTGGCCGATCCGCAGGATCCGTGCCGAGCGCACTCATCCCTGAGCGAGCCGGCGCCGAGGCGCCGACGACCGAGAAGAAGGAGACCACCATGGCTGAGGTTCCCGAGAAGGACGCGCCGGCAGCACCCGGGGGCATCAAGCCGCCGCCGCCCCCACCCTCCAAGGGCGACAAGGACAAGGGACGGCTCGCGACCGCCGCCGGGGTGGGCGCCGCTGCTGCGGCGGCCGCGGTGGCAGCCGGTGTGTTGTACGGCGACGACATCGTCGACGCCGTCACCGGTGGTGACGACGACAACGGCGATGGCGACGGCAACGCTGCTGACATGGCGTCACCGGAAGCCATCTTCGCGGCGGACGCGCCCGTCGACGAGAGCATGGACGTCTTCGACGCGGCTGCGGCACCGTTGGCTCCACCCGCGTCGGCGTTCGGCGGAGTCGGCGGCGGAGTCGGCGGCGGCGGTGGCG
>CAZWCU010000167.1:0-9693 GCA_964632715.1 uncultured Bifidobacterium sp.
GTGCTCGACGCCCTGGCCATCCCCGCGCAGTCGCTCGTCGCCGGTGCACTGGGCGGCGGTCAGGTCGACGAAGCGACCCGCGTCGGCCACATCAGCGCGCGGCTGTCGCTGTGGGGCGCCGGCCTCCTGGCCACCGGCCTCGTGCTGCTCAGCCCGATCGCGCCGCAGGTGTTCACTACCGACGTTGCCGTGCAATCCCGACTGGCCGCCGGTCTGCTCATCCTCGCCGTCATGCAGTTCCCGGGTGCGCTCGCCTTCGCCTACGACGGTGCGCTCATCGGGGCGAAGGACGAGCGCTGGCTCGGCCACCGCGCAGTGCTGAACCTGATCGGATACGCGCCGCTCGCCATCGCCACGCTGTTCGTTCCGGCACTCGGTCTGGCCGGTCTGTGGGGTGCGCAGATGAGCTGGATGGTGCTGCGCGCGGTGGTCAACACGCGACGCTGGCGGCTGCTGAGCGGCAACGACTTCCGGCGTGTGGCCGCCTGACGCGAGCACGGGGATCGGCAAGGGGCCTCTCCACGAGTGACGGTACGACAGGTGCACGTGAGCTCAGTCAGGTGTGTTCGATTTCGATATGACTCGGAGGGTCGTTCGGGGATCACCTGCCGCATCCGTCACGCGGTATGGGCCATGCGTCGAGATCTCGATTCGGAATCGAACACACGTGACGGAGCCCACGGGCACCTGTCCGCGCCGTCACCGATCCGCGCGCGAGGACCCTCCCGCGCTCAGCGCAGCGGGATCGATGCCAGCAGGCGCGGGTTGAGGCGCACGCTCGCGGCCGACAGACCGCTGCCCGCGGCGTGGTGGTGCACCCATTCGTTGGCCGCACCGGACGCCAGCACCGCGAGCACGCGCTCGGGCTGCTCAGTGAGGCAGGTGATGACCGGCACGCTCGGCAACCACTCACCGGCGGGGTCGTGCACCGCCTCGATCAGCTTCGTCTGATTCGCGATGAGGATCTTCGGCACCAACCGGGTGGTGGCCCACCGCTGCAGCGCCGGCGTCAACCGATCGAGCGCGACTCGCGGTGCGGTGTACTGCTGCTTCGCGAACCGCACCGGCCGCTCACCCCACAGGCAGCGACCGGGTTCGATGAGACCGCTGGTGACGAGCGGTGGCCCCACCTCGTCGTCGCCCACCGCGCCCACCAACCCGTAGTACTGGTCGCGGAAGTCGACCGTGAAGGTGGCGATGTCGCCGAGCGTGGGGCCATCGTGCGCGACGGGCGACCCGCCGGTGAGCAGGGCCGACCAAGCGTCGGGCATCGGCACCGCCGGCAGCTCGACGAACTCCGGGCCGAACGACCGACGCACGTCGGCCGGCGTGCCACCGACCTCCCACACACCCGCCCACACTCGAACCTGTGCGTCGAACATGTGCGTGGGCGACCACCACATCCACCGCAACGCTGCAGCGTCGTCGACCGCCGCGCGAATGGCGGCGCCGTCGCGTGTGGACAGCAGTGACTGCGGCAGCACCAGGCCCACGCGCCCGCCGGGCCGCGCCAACCGCACCGCGAGTGCGAGGAACTCGGCGGCCGCGTCGGCATACGGCCCGCCACCGAAGCGCGAGCTGCCCCCACGCGTGGTGCGTGCCGACAGCTGGTTGAGGAACGGCGGGTTGCCGACCACCACGTCGAACTGGGTCGACCCCCAGTCGCGTGTGAGCGCGTCGTCGCGGACGAAGTCGACATCGGGGCCGGGCGTCGCCGCCGGGTCGATGTCGACGCCCGTCTGATCAGGCAGGCCGGTGGCCCGCAGGAAGCGGCCGTCGCCGCACGCCGGATCGAGCACCGATCGTGCGCCGGAGAACACGGCTTCCCGCACCACTGCGGCCACCAGTTCCGGCGGGGTGTACCACGCACCCAGTTCCTTGCGGCTGCGTGGAGGTTGCCGTTCGCTCACCTCGTCAGCGTAGGGTTTGCCCCCGTGACGGCACTGAACCTGACCGGGGCCCCCGACCGGTACCTCGCGTTCGACCGCGAGCAGTGGGCGGCGCTCCGTGCGGCCACGCCTCTCACGCTCGGCGAGGACGACCTCGAGTCGCTGCGCGGCATCAACGAGCGCATCGACCTCGATGAGGTGGCGGCGGTGTACCTGCCGCTCACCCGCCTGCTCAACCTCTACGTCGCCGCCACCCAGAACCTGCACAAGGCGTCGGCCGCGTTCCTCGGCACGCTGGCCCCGAAGGTGCCCTACGTCATCGGCATCGCCGGCAGCGTGGCCGTCGGCAAGAGCACGTTCGCCCGCATCCTGCAGGCGCTGCTGGCCCGATGGCCGGACCACCCCACCGTCGAGCTGGTCACCACCGACGGCTTCCTGCACCCCAACCGGGTGCTCGAGGAACGCGGCCTGATGAACCGCAAGGGCTTCCCGGAGAGCTACGACACACGGCGGCTGCTGCAGTTCCTGCGCGAGGTGAAGAGCGGCAACGCCGAAGTGGCGGCTCCGGTCTACAGCCACGTCGTCTACGACATCGTGCCCGGCGACGTGGTCACCGTGCACCAGCCCGACATCCTCATCCTCGAAGGCCTCAACGTGCTGCAGGTGGGTGCGCTCACCGAGAACACCGACGTCACCGAGTTCGTCAGCGACTACTTCGACTTCTCCATCTACGTCGACGCGGCCGAGCCCGACATCGAGGAGTTCTACGTGCAGCGGTTCCTCACGCTGTGCGACACCGTGTTCCAGAACCCCGACAGCTTCTTCCAGCACTACGCGCACCTCACTCGCGAAGAAGCCATCGAGACCGCGCGCTTCATCTGGCGCGAGATCAACGGCAAGAACCTGCGCGAGAACATCGAGCCCACCAAGCACCGCGCCGGCCTGCTGCTGCACAAGGGGCGCGACCATCGCGTCACCAACGTGAAGCTGCGCCGCCTGTGATCGTGCGGCGACTCGCCGCCTGCGCCGCGTCGTTGCTGGTGCTCGTCGGTTGCGGCGGCGACGACGGCATGGGCACCGTCGAGTTGTACGACCGTGTGCCCGTGCCGGCCGTGCCCGATCGCACTGCGCCGATCGACCCGACAGCCACCACGCTCGTCGGCGACGGCGCGTACTGGGCCGAGCTCGTCGATGTCGATGTCGACGCCGCGGGCGAGCCGGCATTCACGTTCGACGTGTCGCAGGCGCTGTTCGCGCAGGCCTGCCTCGACGAGCTCGGAGCCGATGGTTGTCCCAACGACTTCGGTGTCGTCGACGAACCGCACCTGCTGGTCACCGCACTCGCCAGTGCGGTGGCCGGTGTGACGGTGGCCGCCGAGAACCAGCAGAACTTCGCCATCACCGCCGACGAGCTGCTGCGCCTGGCCGCCGGCGATGCGCCGTCCTCGGCGGCGCCGGAGGGCTTCGCCTACGCGGAGTTCCCGTACCTCCTGACAGTGCGCGCCGGCACCGTCGTCGCGGCCAGTCAGATCTGGGTGCCCTGACGCTCACTCGCTCGTCGGCGCGAGCAGGTGCTCGTCGAGGAAGCCGATCACGTGCGACTCCCACTCCGCGGGCGCGGTGTCGAGACCGGCGGTGTGCCCGGACCCGGGCACGATCCACACCGTCACCCGATCGGTTGCAGCGTCACGGATGAACGCCGCGGCATCGGGTTCGTCGTGCACGTCGCCACCGGCGATCAGCAGGAAGGAGCACTGCGTGGCGGCCGCCGCCGACGACGCGAGCGACGACGGCCGCGGTGCATCGGTGAGCAGGTCGGTGAACGCGAACTGCGCCCACTCGATGCCCTGCTGCAGCCGGCCGCGCCAACCGTACGCGTCGTCGAGCCACGCCTTGTCGGCGTTCGTCCGACCCGTGGCTCCCTCGGCGACGACGGCGACGATCCGGGCGTCGGCCGCGGCCTCCCCGATCGCCTCTTCCCCGCCCATCGACATGCCGACGACACCGATCCGCGCGGGGTCGACATCGGGTTGCGTGACCAGGAAGTCGACCGCGGCGGTGATGTCGCTGTCGCCGTTCCAGCCGAAGTCCATCGCGCGTCCATCACTGCGCCCGTGCCCGCGTGCGTCGGTGAGCAGCACGCCGTAGCCGTGGTCGGCCAGCACGACCGCCTGCGCGACCACGCTCGTGCGTGTGGAGCCGGCGCCGTGACGCAGCACCACGGCAGCACCGTTGGTCGACGGCACGTACCACGACGACATCACCGTGCCGTCGGCCGCGAGGTACTCCACGTCGAGCGCGGCTACACCGTGGTCGTCCAGTCGCGCCGACCCGAGCTCGGTGGGCGGCACGTTGGTGGTGATCACGCCGGGCACCAGCACCCATAGGGCCACGAGCACGACGACGATCGAGCCGGCCACGGTCGCCACTCGTCGCCCGCGCGTCATGCTGCCGGTCGCGCTGCGCAGTCCCGCCACCACCAGCACAACGCCGGCAGCCAAGGCGGCGAGGCCCGCCACGCTGCGCCACGCGAGGCCGACCACCTGTGCGTGTCGAGCGCCGATGCCGATGCCCATCACCACACCCGCGAGACCGAACAGCACGAGCGCAACCGAGATGCCCCGACGCCGCGTCGTCAGCAAGCGAAGGGTCGCGGCTGCCACGGTGAACACGATCAGCACGCGCACCGACCGCCAGAGCAGCGAGCCGTCGGCACCCACCAACGCCAGGGCGGAGAGCGCGACCACCGCGACCGCTGCGCACCGGATCTTCGTCGCTCGGGGCATCGCTCGGACGCTGTCGCGCCACATCTCGGCCCATCTCCGAACCGATGGTACGACGCGACGATCCGCATCGAACAGGGAACTTCGGCCCGACCCGTGTCAGCCGATGCCGAGCCAGCCCGGCAGCTGCGTGATCGACTCGAGCTCGGCGAAGTGCTCGTCGTGCTCCACGTGCTCGAGCTCCCACAGCAGCGGGTAGGGCACGTGCACGGCGGTGCCGCCGAGCGCCATCACCGGCAGGATGTCGCTGCGCACGCTGTTGCCCACCATGCACACCTGGTCGGCCGGTACACCGAACTTGCGGAACAGCCGGTCGTAGCTGCCCGGGTCCTTCTCCAGCACGATCTCGATGTCGGTGAAGTGATGCGCGAGGCCGCTGGTCTCCACCTTGTGCGTCTGGTGGATGAGGTCGCCCTTGGTGATGAGCACCAACCGGTAGTGCGCGCCCACCTGCGCCAGCACCTCCGGCACGTGCGGCAGCAACCGCACCGGCTCCGTGAGCGTGGCGCGGATCATGTCGAGGAGCTGACCGATGATGGCGGTGGGCACGCGGCCGTCGCTGATGGTGAGCGCCGCTTCCACCGCGCTCAGCCCGAACGCCTTCACGCCGTACCCGTAGGTGGAGAGGTTCTTGCGCTCGACCGCGGTGAGCGCCGCCTTCACGTCGATGCCGGCCGGCGCGTACGGAGTGAGCAGCTCGACGAACCGGCGCTCGCTGGCGTCGAAGCCGTCCTCGCTGTGCCACAGCGTGTCGTCGGCGTCGAACGCGACGAAGCCGAACGGGCGCGGGCCGGTCGGCAGTCGGTTGGCAGCTTCGATCGAGGAGAGCTCGGCGCCACCGATGCCCGCGACCTGCAGGACCTCTTGCAGGATCTCGGTCTTGCCGTCGATGTACACGTCGATGTCGTCGGTGCTGTCGGCGAGCGCGAGCTTCACCGCGCCGTAGCGGTCGCGCAGGTCGGGCCGAGCGCGCAGCACGTCGCGCACACCTCGGTGGTTGCGCAGCGACAGGCTGCCGTCGACCGAGACGTAGGTGTTGCGGCGCACGCCGTCGTCGGGTGCTCGGAGCGCATGCCGGTCGGGGATGCCCATCTCGCCCAGCCCCACGTAACCCACGGCCTCGAGCGCCGCGACTGCCGCATCGACGTCGACACGCTCGACGACGACGGCGATGTCGATGATCGGTTTGGCCGCGAGGCCGGGCACGGCGGTGCTGCCGACGTGCTCGATGGCGATGACCGGCACGCCCACGAGCGCACGGCGCAGGTCGGCGGCGAGGGCCTCGAACTGCTGCGGCCATTGCGGGTCGTACGGCACGACTTGGAGCTGCCCGGTCATGGTGCGACCGAACTCATCGGGTCGGGCTCATCGGTGCAGGGCGTTGAGGTAGTTGTAGACGGTGATGCGGCTGACGCCCATCGCATCCGCCACGTCTTCTACGGCACGACGCAGGATGAAGGCGCCGCGGTCGTCGAGCAACCGGATGGCCTTCTGCTTCTCCTCACGCGACAGGCTGGGCAGCGGACCTCCCATCTCGCGCTCCACGGACTCGATCAGCCGATCAAGAGCGCCATGCAGTGGCGCCGGTCGCACCGCCGCGATGATCACGCCCTCCCACTTCAACGGCAGGTCGCCCGGCTCGCGGTCCTCGGCAGCCACCAGCGACGCGCCGAGTTGCTCGACGATCGGCTTGACGGCGAGCACGAGGGGGTGCCGTGGCAGCTTGGTCACGCGGCACCCGCCTCGCCGTCGACACGCTCGACGTGGAGGCTGACGTGCGTGGCGCCGTTGGCGAACGCCTCGGCCACGATGGCGCCCGACACTTCCGCGACCTGCTGCTGAGTGACCGTGCACGAGGAGCCGAACGGCCCGAACTCGACCTCTGCGCCCAGCGCCTCCGCTGCGGCGACCGCGGCGGTGACGTGCGGGCCGGGGTTGCCCTCGCGGAACGGCTCGATCGTGAACTCCAGCAGCAGCACGTCAGCGATGGTAGCGACCCGTCACCGCCATCGATGCCGTGAACCGAGCGTTCATCAGCGAACGGTGGAGGAGCGCCCGTCAGGCACAGTCGACGGCCACCGCCAGCGCAGCGCAGACCTCCCGCATCCGAGCGTCGCTCAACCGTCCCATCCGTTCGACGAGCAAGCCGAGGGCGAGGGACTGAGTGGCGTCGAGCTGCAGCACGCAACGTCGGCGAACCGGATCGTCCGTCGGTTCGAGCACCACCTCGGTCGCCAGACCGCGTTCGTTCGTGGTCGCGTACGCGACCATCACGCGTCGTACGCGTGGGATCGCCTGATCACGGGTGAGCACCACGCATGGACGCCTGCCCGCGTCGGGGGTCTCGCACCACCAGAGCTCACCTCTCGCCGGCACCATGCGAACCCTCAGCACGATTGGCTCGGTCGACGGACTGCATGAACGACTCGAGATCGCCCCATTCGTCCGGGGTGTCGATCGGGATGCGATCGTAGGCCTCGTACGAGCGATCGATCTCCGCTCTGCGGTGCGCAGCGACGAGCGCCGCGAGCGCCGCGTCGATGACTGCTGCGTCGTTCCCGAGCCCCAACGCGCGGGCGGCGGCCAGCGTTGCCTCGTCGACGGTGGTGCTGATTCGTACCCGGCTCATGCCACTACTGTGGCACAACTCTGCCACCGCCATCAACGAGCGCCCATCACCCGCTGCAGGTCGGTGCTGCGGCTGATGCAGTCGTTGCCGGCCGCGTCGAAGGCCTGGTTGAGCTTGCCCAGCGCGGTGCGGAAGGTGGTGTTCCAGTCGTTCTCGAACTGGTCGCGGGCAGGCCCGGTCCAGGTGGTGCCGGCCAGCGACGAACTGACCGTGCTCATCACCTGCTCGATGCTGGTGATCTGCTGCTTCAATGAGCGACCGAGAGCTGCGAGCTGCTCGGGGTTGGCGCCGTACATGGACATGGTGATTCCTTCCGCGGCGAGCCCGATGCGCGCCGTCACCCGTACTGGGCACAGCGAAATGCCGCGACCGGCAAACTCAGCGTGCGTCGAGCAGCGGCAGCAGCAGGGCAACGTTGTCGGGTACGAACCGCTCCGCCGCCATCAACTCGGTGAGCTGCGGCCTGGTGACCCAACGCACCTCCGCGATCTCGCCGTCGGTGAACGTGAACGGACCGTCGTGCATGGTGAGGAACCCGCGGCCGATCATGGCCACCGACTCGTCGACGAAGCGGCCCTCGCCCAGCGACTCCATCTCCTCGGCGACGACCCCGAGCTCCTCGGCCAGCTCACGACGAGCCGCGGTCTCGTACGACTCACCGGCCGCGACCACGCCACCGGCGGCGAGGTCCCACATGCCGGGCCACAGGTCCTTCGTGTCCGCGCGCCGGTGCACCAGGAGGCGTCCGTCGCTGCCGAGCACGGCGATCGAGACGGCGCGGTGCTGCAGTCGCCCCGCCCGCATCTCCGCACGGCCGACGGTGCCCACCACCTGGTCGTCGTCGTCGACGATGTCGACCATCTCTTCCTGCGCGCGTGGCTCCACGCCCCGTTGCCTAGCATGCGTCGATGGAACTGACCACGCTGCGCGAAGAAGCCCGCGACCTGCTCGACGAGACCGTGGCGCTGCGGCGCACGCTCCACCGCTGGCCCGAGTTGGGCAACGACCTGCCCGTCACCCGCGAGAACGTGCTGGCCGCGCTGGAGGGTCTGCCGCTGCAGCTCACCCTGCACGAGACCACCAGCGGCATCGCCGCGATGCTCGACGGCGGCAAGCCTGGCCCCACGGTGCTGCTGCGCGGCGACATGGACGCGCTGCCGCTGCACGAGGACACCGACCTCGAGTTCGAGAGCGCCATCGACGGCCAGATGCACGCCTGCGGCCACGACACGCACACCGCGATGTTGGTCGGCGCGGCCAAGCTGCTCAGCGCCCGACGCGACGAGATCCCGGGCCGCGTGCTGTTCATGTTCCAGCCCGGTGAGGAAGGGTTCGCCGGCGCGCAGTTCATGCTCGACGAAGGCCTGCTCGACGTGTCGGCCGCGGCCGACGGCAGCGAGTCGCCGATCACCGGTGCATACGCCATCCACATCACCAGCAACCTGCCCAGCGGGTGGGTGGCCAGCCGCGGCGGCACCATCATGGCGTCGGCCGACACGATGCTCATCACGGTCACCGGCCGCGGCGGGCACGCCAGCCAGCCGCACAACGCACTCGACCCCATCCCCATCGCGTGCGAGATCGTGCAGGCGTTGCAGACCATGGTCACACGCACCATCGACGTGTTCGATCCGGCTGTCGTCACGGTCGGGCGTATCAGCGCCGGCACCACCAACAACGTCATCCCGGAGACCGCCGAGATCCTGGGCACCATCCGCACCGTCAGCGAGCGCACCCGCGGCAAGGTGCGCGACGGCATCCGCCGCGTCGCCGAAGGCGTGGCCGCGGCGCACGACGCGCAGGTCGCGATCGAGTTCAACGACGGCTACCCGGTCACGGTGAACAACCCCGGCTCGGCCGACTTCGCGCTCGAGGTGGCCAAGGAGATCGTCGGCGAGCCGGCGACGGTGCGCTTCCCGAACCCGATCATGGGTGCCGAGGACTTCAGCTACGTGCTCAATCGCCTGCCGGGAGCGATGATGTTCCTCGGCGGCACCCCGCTCGACAAGAACCCGGCCACCGCGGCACCGAACCACAGCAACCGGGTGATGTTCGAGGAGGAGGCAATGGTCAACGGCATCGCGCTCTACAGCGGCATGGCCCTGCGCCACCTCAGCGGCCTCCCGACCTGACCCGCGACCTCCGGCCGGCCCGGCTCCAGCTGGTCGGGCGCGAAACCCTGACACGTCTGTCCGCCCCACCCCCCACGGGTGCGAAAACTGGACAGTTCCGTCAGGGTTCCGCGCCCGTGGGCGCGGAACCCGCCATGGCTGATCGGACCTCGCCGGCGGTGATCACGTGCGGAGGCGGAGGGTTTCCAGCTGGAAGGGTCGCAGCGTGAGGTTGACGAAGCCGTCGGCGATGTCGAGCGAGTGCTCGGGCTCTTCGAGCA
>CAZWCU010000168.1:0-9669 GCA_964632715.1 uncultured Bifidobacterium sp.
TCGGGCTCGGCGAGGTGCGCCGCGCCGACGGCGTCGCGTTCCCGTTCCACTGCATCGAGATCGCCGACGGCACTCGCACCATCCAGGTCGCCACACCGGTGACGTTCCGGCTGCTGTGCAAGCTCGGCCGCTACGAGGCCGCGGCCATCGCCGTCTCGTGAACGACCCGTCGGCGGACCGCGACGAGCGCATCATCGCGGTCATCCGTTCGTTGCGCGAGGGGGAAGTCGTCACGTACGGCGACATCGCCGCAGACGCGGGTTATCCGAGGATGAGCCGCCTGGTCGGCCGCCTGCTGGCGATCACCGACGACGACCTGCCCTGGTGGCGTGTGGTCAACTCGGCCGGGCGATTGGTGCCCGGCCACGAGGACGAGCAGCGGGGGCTGCTGATGGCCGAAGGGGCGATCGTGCGCGACGGCCGAGTGCGCGCCGCCCCAGTCGGTCGCTTTCGAACGGCTCCTCGCGCCGCCCGCAGTGCCGGTGCCACGAACCGTCCACCGCACGGGTAGGGCGACGGAACTGCAGCTTCGGCGTTCGCACGCCCGTATCGGGCGCCCCAGCGCCAAAGCTCGCTGAGCCGTACTACTCGATCGTGCCCTTGATCTGCACGAAGGCCAGGCGGATGTTCGACAGCGCGGCCTGCAGCGTGGCCGAGTCCGGCCCCAGCCGGTCGCCGAGACCGTCGACCAGGCAACCGACCGCGTCGATGGCCAGCGCCGCCTCCACCAGCGACGGCGGCTCGGCGCTGAGGTGGATGGCCGCCAGTTCGTAGAGCCCCATCACGTGGTTCGACACCACCACCTCGGCGGGCACGCCGGCCAGACGCAGCCGGGCCTCGTTGATGGCAGCCTGCGCGTCGTCGATGACGGACTCGTCGAACTCCATGTCGTCAAGGGCTGTGTCGACCAGGGCCGTGTCGTCATGGCTGTCGTCGAGGGTGTCGTCGAGGGCGGATTCGTCGTTCGAGGCGGATTCGTCGGTCACGTTTGGTACCCTACCGGGCACAACTGAGGCGAAGTGGGGCGACGTTCTGCGTCATTCCCACCCGGCCACCTGGTGTTCGCTGCTCGCAGCGGCCACTGAAAGAGTGCGTCCGGGTCACACGCATTGCGTAGCATGCCGACCTACGGCCTTCGGGCCCGGTGCGGTGTGTCCCGTCGTGTTCGGTGGCATTCGCATCACCAACACAGGAGGGGACACACCCATTGCACAGGAGTGAGCAGCCATAGCACCGCCGCAGACACCAGAACACCGGTACAACGAGCGCATCCGTGCCCGAGAGGTCCGACTCATCGGAGCCGACGGCAACCAGCTGGGCATCAAAGCCCTTCCGGACGCACTCGCACTGGCTCGCCAGGCCGACCTCGATCTCGTCGAAGTCGCACCGATGGCGACTCCGCCAGTGTGCCGGATCATGGACTACGGCAAGTTCCGCTACGAGGAAAGCCAGAAGGCCAAAGAGTCACGCAAGAAGACCGTCCACGTGTCGATCAAGGAAGTCAAGTTCCGTCCCAAGATCGGCAAGGGCGACTTCGACACCAAGGTGCGCCACATGCACGACTTCCTTGCGGAAGGCCACAAGGTGAAAGTGACGCTGCAGTTCCGTGGGCGAGAAATGGCCCACCCCGAACTCGGCTCGAAGATCCTCGATGCGGTGCTCGAACAATTGGGTCCGACCGCCAAGGTCGAGACCCAAGCCCGGCTCGAAGGGCGCAACATGACCATGGTCCTGGCGCCCGAGAAGAAGGTCGTGCCGAAGAAGCCGAGTGAGAGCAAGCAGCACTCGGACGACACCACTCCTGCCGAATCCACGGCTGACAACACCGAGACACCTGCCGCGACGCCGGAACCGGAGCTCACCGCTCCTGTCGCCGAAGTGGCAGTTGCCGAGGCCGGAGTCGTCACCGTGGCCCCCGAGCCCGACCCCGCCTGAACCACCGATCGCTCCACTGACCGGCGGTTCCCACCGCCAGACATACAGGAATCACCATGCCCAAGATGAAGACCAGCAAGACCGCTGCCAAGCGGTTCAAGACCACCGGTACCGGCAAGCTGCGCCGCTTGCAGCAGAACCGTCAGCACTTGTTCGAGAAGAAGCCGTCCACCCGTACCCGTCGCCTCGACGGCACGGTCGATGTCCACCCCGGCGACGCGAAGAAGATCAAGCGCCTGCTCGCCAAGCGCTGATCTGAACGACGACTGACTGAACAGAACGAGAAGAAGGAGACACAACCATGGCTCGTGTAAAGCGCGCAGTCGCCTCGAAGAAGCATCGCAAGCAGGTGCTCGAGCGGGCGAAGGGTTACTACGGCAACAAGAGCCGCTCGGTGCGGGCGGCCAACGAACAGGTGATGCGCAGCGGGCAGTACGCGTTCCGCGACCGTCGCGCCAAGAAGGGCGAGTTCCGTCGCCTCTGGATCCAGCGCATCAACGCTGCCTGCCGCCTCAACGACATCAGCTACAGCAGGTTCATCGCCGGTCTCAACGCTGCCGGCATCGAGGTCGACCGCAAGGTGCTGTCGGATCTGGCGATCACCGACGCGGCGGCGTTCACCGCCATCGTGCACCAGGCGAAGGCTGCTCTCTGAGCACGTCTCACCCTGGCCACGCCAGTGGGCTCACGTTCTCGAGCCCGAAGGTTCAACGACTGCGGCGCCTCCTGGGGCGCCGCAGTGCGCGTCTCGACGAGCACGCGTTCGTGGTCGAGGGGCCGCTGCTCATCGCGCAGGCCATCGCTGCCGGCTGGAACCTGGAGGCTCAGTTCGTCGCCCCGGGTGCCGCGGCGGTCCATGCGTCGGCGCCGGTGTTCGAGCTGGCACCCAACGTCATCGAGCGTGTCGCCTCCACCGAGTCGCCGCAGCCGGTGCTCGCCGTGTTCGCCCAGCGGCCGTCGGTCCTGCCGGCGGGAGCCACGTTCGTGATGGTCGGCGATCGGCTCGCCGACCCGGGCAACGCCGGCACCATCATCCGCTCGGCCGAGGCCGCGGGTGCGCAGGCAGTCGTGTTCACGGCCGGGTCGGTCGACGCGTACAACCCGAAGGTGGTGCGTGCCACCGCCGGTTCGCTGTTCCGCATCCCGGTCGTCAGCGGTTCGCTCGTCGAGCTCCGCGCGGCCGGTCTGCGCGTGCTGGCCACCTCGTCGCACCAGGGCACTGCCTACACGGCCACCGATCTCACCGGCCCGGTCGCCATCGTGGTCGGCAACGAAGCACACGGTGTCGACGCCGACGCGCCGGTCGACGGCTGGATCACCATCCCGCACGCGGGTGCGGCGGAGAGCCTCAACGTCGCGATGGCGGCCACCGTGCTCGCATTTGAAGTCGCTCGCCAACGTCGAGCGCAGTAACGTGGGGCCATGTCCGTGCAGCAGTTCACGCAGCGATTTCGGTGCCCCCGGGTGTGCCGGGGTTGCGCGTCGATGCGCTGACGCGTCGAGCCACCACGCCGCTCGGGGGATGGTCGTGTCCCATTCAACTTCGATTCGTGGAGAGTTCTGATGATTGACGACGTACGCGCCGCACGCGATGCGGCGGTGGCGCGCCTCGCGGCAGCCGCCACGCTGGCCGAGGCGCGAGCCCTCGAGACCGAGTTGCTCGGCCGCAAGGGCCCGTTCAGCGAGTTCAAGACCAAGCTCGGCGGGCTCGCCGCCGCCGAGGAGAAGAAGGCCGCGGGACAAGCGGTCAACGAGGCCACGCAGGCGGTGGTGGCCGCGGCCGAGGCGCGCGTGTCCAATCTGAAGCACGCCGAGCGAGCGGTGCAGCTGCAGGCCGAGCGCATCGACCTCACCGAGGTGCTCACCCGGCCGGCGCGCGGCCACGCACACATCGTCACGCAGGCGTGGCAACGGCTGGAGGACGTGTTCGTCGGTCTCGGTTTTCAGGTTGCCGAAGGCCCCGAGGTGGAGACCGACTGGTACAACTTCGAGGCGCTCAACATGCCGCCCGACCACCCGGCGCGCAGCATGCACGACACCTTCTACGTCGACCACGGCACGCCGGGCAGCACGGTGCTGCGCACGCACACCTCGCCGGTGCAGATCCGCGTGATGCAGCAGATCGAGCCACCGATCTACATGATCATGCCCGGCCGCGTGTTCCGCAACGAGACCACCGACGCCACGCACCTCGCCGTCTTCCACCAGATCGAAGGCCTGGTCATCGACCGCGGCATCACGCTCGCCGACCTTGCCGGCACCATCGAATCGTTCACCAAGTCGTTCTTCGGCGAGGGCTTCACCAGCCGCCTGCGGCCCAGCTACTTCCCGTTCACCGAGCCGTCCGCCGAGTTCGACATCCGCACACCGAAGGGCGACTGGCTCGAGCTCGGCGGCAGCGGCATGGTGCACCCCAACGTGCTGCGCGCCGGCGGCCTGGACCCCGAGGAGTGGAGCGGGTTCGCGTTCGGCTTCGGCATCGACCGCATGGCCAAGGAACGTCATGGCGTCGGCGACGTGCGCGAGATGTACACCAACGACATTCGCTTCCTGGAGCAGTTCTGATGAAGATCGTCCATTCCTGGCTCAACGATCTCGTGCCCGTCGGCTCCGCCGACGACCAACAGCGCGTCGACGAGGTTGCCGATGCCATCACCCACCTCGGACTGCACGTGGAAGATGTCGCTCGCGTGGGCAGCACCGTCGCTGGTGTGGTCACCGCCCGCGTCGTGCGCACCGAACGCCACCCCGACGCCGCCAAGGTGCATCGCGTCTACGTCGACACCGGCGACGGCGTCGAGCGGCACGTGTGGTGCGGCGCGTTCAACATGGCGCCCGGCGACATCATCCCGTTGGCCACCGGTGGCACGGTGATGCCTGACGGTCGTCGCATCGAACCGAAGCCGATCCTCGGCATCGCAAGCCAGGGCATGCTCTGCTCGGCCAGCGAGCTCGGCCTCGGCAACGACCACAGTGGCATCCTCATCCTGCCGCCGCACACACCGCTGGGCGTGCCCTACGGCGAGGCGCTCGGCCTGGCCGAGGAGGTCGTCTACGACCTCGACGTGCTCCGCAACCGGCCCGACGCGTTCGGCCACCTCGGCGTCGCTCGCGATCTCGCGGCGCACCTGGGCGTGCCGCTCGCGCCCGCGCCACCGGCCCCCACCGTCACCGGTGCTCCGCGTACCGCCACGGTCGAGCTGGTGGAGGGCATCCGCTGCCCGCGCTTCACCAGCCTGGTCATCAGCAACGTGCGCGTCGGCACGTCGCCCGACTGGATGGTCAGTCGCCTCGCCGCGGCGGGCATGCGGTCCATCAACAACGTCGTCGACGTGACCAACTACGTGATGCTCGAGACCAACCAGCCCAATCATGCATACGACTTCGACACGCTCGGCGGTGGTGGCTTCCGGGTGCGGATGGCCGCGGAGGGCGAAGTGATCGTCACCCTCGACGACGTATCACGCGTGCTCACCGACGCCGACCTGCTGATCTGCGACGCCACCGACCGCCCGATCGGCCTCGCCGGCATCATGGGCGGGCTCAACACCGAGATCAGCGACGACACCACGGTCATCGCGCTCGAGACGGCGTGGTTCGAGCCGATGGGCATCCTGCGCACGGTGGCGCGCATGGGCCTGCGCAGCGAGGCCTCGGCCCGCTTCGAGCGCGGTGCCGACCCGCTGGGCATCGACCGGTCCACGGCGCGGTTCGTCGAGCTGCTCCGGATCACCTGCCCGGACCTGGTGGTGCACGAAGGCGCGGTCGATGCGCGCACGGATCACCTGCCGGCACCCACCACGGTGCGGGTACGCCCCGAGCGCGTGAGCGCGCTGCTCGGCACCGAGTTCACCGCGGCCGACATCACGCGGCTGATCGAGCCGATCGGCTTCGCCTGCACCGACGTCCACGGCCTGCTCACCGTCGAGGTGCCCAGCTGGAGACCCGATTGCACGGTCGAGATCGACATCGTCGAGGAAGTCGCCCGCCACCACGGCTACGCCGCACTCGGCAAGACCGTGCCGAAGAGCACGGTGCCCGGCGGCCTCACGCCGATCCAGCACCGCCGTCGCCGCCTGCGCGAGGTGCTGCTCGGGCTCGGGCTCAGCGAAGCGATGCCGCACCCGTTCCTCACCGCCGGCGATCTGTCGCGCGCCGGCCTGCCGGAGGCCGCCGTGCGCCTGGTGAACCCGCTCGTGGTGGGCGACGACCTGCTGCGCACGTCATTGCGTCCGGGGCTCCTCAAAGCCATCGAGTTCAACGAGTCGCACCGCCGCACCGGCGTGTCGATGTTCGAGGTCGGCCACGTGTACCCGCCCAGCAGCGAGGTGCTGCCCGCCGAGTACGAGGCGCTCGCGGTGGTGGTCGCCGGATCCGATGCGACGGCCGCGATGCGCATCTGGCGCGAGCTGGCGTCGGCCATGGGATGGGGGGCTCGGGTCGACCAGGGCAACGTGCCCGACGGCATGCACCCCACACGCTCGGCCACGCTCTCACTCGGCCGCGACGCGGTCGGCGTGGTGGGCGAGGTGCACCCCGACGCGCTCGATGCCTACGGCATCACCGAGCGCGTCGCCGTGCTCGAGCTGAACCTCAGCGTGCTGCTCGCGGCCGAACCGAAGGTGGCGCAGTGGAAGCCCACCAGCCGGTTCCCGTCGAGCGACTTCGACCTCGCCCTCGCCGTGCCCGACACGGTGGCGGCGGAGAAGGTGGAGAAGGCCATCCGCCAGGGGGCCGGCGACTGGCTGGTCGACCTCGCGCTGTTCGACGTCTACCGCGGCCAGGGCGTCGCCGATGGCGCGCGCAGCTTGGCGTACCGGCTGCGGTTGCAGGCCGCCGATCGCACCCTCACCGACGCCGACGTTGCCCAGGTGCGCGACAAGGTGATCGCCGCCACCGCCAAGCTCGGCGCCGTCCTGCGCGCCTGACCGTCCCGCCGCACCTGATCGGCCCGCCACACCTGAGCGTCTGCCGCGCCCACCGCCGCCGCCGAGATCTCTGGTCACGCTCTGTCTCCATGTGCGAGACGGAACGTGACCAAAGCCCTCGGGCGAGCGAGCGTTGGAGGTCGCGGGTGGGCGCTAGTTGGAGCTGAGGTCGTCGGGGGCGTTCGCCACCCAGGCGAGGCGGCCGCCCTGGCGGCGCAGCACGGTGCGCCACAGGTGGTCGGGGTCGTCGCAGAACACGTCGGCGAGCTCGGCGGACAGCACCATCCACGACCCCTCGGCCAGTTCGGCGTCGAGCTGCAGCGGGCCCCATCCGGAGTAGCCGCGGAACACCCGCAGCGCCAGCACCTGCTGCGCCACCTCGTCGGGGTCGAGCATCAGGTCGATCGATCCGAGCCCGTCGGTGACCTGGCTCCACGAGCCGTCGATCGGGCCCTCCAGGCGAGCGAGCGCGATGAGCGCCTCCTCGTCGACCGGGCCGCCCGCGAACAGCGTGCTCGGCTCGCTCATCAGGTGGGTCCAGGCGTACAGCTCGCCGGGCGCGTCTTCCATCAGCGGTCGGTTGAGCACCACGCCGACCGCGCCGTCGTCGGTGTGTTCCAGCAGGTAGATGACCGTACGATCGAAGTTGGGGTCGGTGAGTGGGGGAGTCGCCACCAACAGCATGCCCTTGCTCGAGAACGTCACGCCCACATTCTGCCGGTTCGCCGCATGAATCGAATCGTTGCATGACAATGCACGTCTCTGTATAGTCATGCGTCATGGTTCGTGTGGGCATCATCGGCGCGTCGGGATACACCGGCGCAGAACTGCTGCGGCTCAGCGCGCAGCACCCCGACTTCGAGGTGGTGTTCGCCACCGGCGACACGCAGGCGGGCACCCGTGCTGCGTCGCTGTATCCCAGCTTGGCGGGCAAGTATCCCGACCTGGTGTTCGAGGCGTTCGACGCCCAGCGGGCGCTCGGCCTCGACCTCGTGTTCCTCGGCCTGCCGCACGAGGCCAGCATGGCGTTGGCCCCGGAGCTGGTGGGCAAGGTCGGCTGCGTGGTCGACCTGTCAGCGGCGTACCGGCTGAAGGATGCGTCGCTCTACCCGCAGTGGTACGGCTTCCAGCACGATCAGCCGGCACTGCTCGCGCAGGCCGTGTTCGGCCTGCCGGAACTGCATCGCGACGAGCTGCGCACCGCCACTCTGGTTGCCACCCCCGGCTGCCATGTCACGGCGGCCACGCTCGCGCTCGCACCGCTGGTGCGCGCCGGCCTCATCGAGACCGCCGGCGTCGTGGTGAACAGCATCACCGGTGTCAGTGGCGCCGGGCGGGCACTCAAGCACACCTCGCTGTTCTGCACCGCCGACGAAGACGTCACGGCCTACGGCCTGCTCGACCACCGCCACACGCCCGAGATCGAGCAGGAGGTGGGCGCGCAGGTGCTGTTCACGCCGCACCTCGCTCCGCTCAGTCGCGGGCTGCTGGCCACGTGCACCGCTCGTCCTGCGGCCGACGTGTCGACGGCCTCGCTGCTCGACGCGCTGCGCGACTTCTACCGCGACGAACCGTTCATCGTGGTCTCCGAGGCCTCACCGTCCACCAAGGCCACGCTCGGCAGCAACACGGCGCACCTCACCGCACGCTTCGACGAGCGAACCGGCACGGTGATGGCGCTGTGTGCCATCGACAACATCGCCAAGGGTGCCTCCGGCGGCGCGGTGCAGGCGGCCAACGTCGCGCTCGGCCTTCCCGAGACCGCAGGCCTGTCGCTCGTCGGGATGTACCCGTGACCATCACCAGCGCATCCGACAAGGCCGCCATGCTGGTCGAGGCACTGCCGTACATCCGTCGCTTCGCCGGACAGGTGGTGGTGGTCAAGTACGGCGGCAACGCACTCGCCGGCGCCAGCGACGACGACGCGCTCGCACTCTTCGCACAGGACATCGTGCTCATGCATCAGGTGGGCATGCGGCCGGTGGTGGTGCACGGCGGCGGTCCGCAGATCAGCGACCTGATGGCGCGGCTGGGCAAGCAGGCCGAGTTCCGCAACGGGCTGCGGGTCACCGACGCGGAGACCGTCGACATCGTGCGGATGGTGCTCATCGGACAGGTGAACCCGCAACTGGTCTCCGCCATCAACGTGCACGGGCCACTCGCCGTCGGTGTCAGCGGCGAGGACGCCGGTCTCATCCGGGCGGTCGCCCGCGACGTCGACCTCGGCTTCGTCGGCGACGTCGAGTCGATCAACCCCACCATCCTGCGTGGGCTGCTCGACGAGGAGTTCATCCCCGTGGTGGCCACCATCGGCACCGACGCCGGCGGTCAGGCGTACAACATCAACCCCGACACGGTCGCCGGGGCCATCGCCCAGGCCGCCCGCCCCGAAGAGCCCCGCTACCCCCCCCACCTCGAAAGGGCGGCCCCCGGGGCCGCCTGGTCCGCCCGCTCTCGACCCGGCCTTGATGCTGCTGGCGCCGGTCGCACCGTCGAAGCCGCCGCCACCCCCGCCACCGCCGCTCGCCGAACCGCCGCCGGACCCGCTAGCGCCATTTTGCCCGCCGCCGCTTCCGCTTCCCTGGCCGTAGTCGAACCCGGACTGTCCCGCGGCGCCTGCCACGCCTCCCGGCGGATTACCCGATATTCCGCCATTGCCTCCGGCGCCGCCGCCGCCCCCCATACCACTGGCGTCGACGGCACCGCCGCCGCCACCACCGCCACTGGTATTGTTTCCATTGTTGGCGGAGGTGCCTCCGACGCCACCGTCATTGCCTAAGGTGCCGCCAGGCCCGCCGCCGACGCC
>CAZWCU010000169.1:0-9554 GCA_964632715.1 uncultured Bifidobacterium sp.
GTTGCTGGCCCGCTCGTCTCCGCGCTTCTTCAGGAAATCGTCGAGCGGTTCGAGCTGCAGCGCGTCCTGCAGGCGGATCATCAGCTCGTCGAAGCCGGCGATCGGCACCAGCCAGCCGTCGTGTCTCGCCACCAGGTCGAGCACTTCCTGGCGCGGGCGCGCGCCGCCGTTCCAGTAGCACCAGTAGATCCCCTGCGGGAGGTCGCCCGGCTGGAGGCTGTTGAGCACGCCCATCAGGCTGCCGTCATTGGCGCCGTAGCCGATGACGACGGGGACGTGGGCGGTGAAGAGACGGGCGATGGCGTCGGCGAAGATGGGAGGGAGCTGGCCGAGCTCCTCGACCGTGTTGAGCGGCGCGTAGAACAGGTCGCGATGGACCTTCACGATCTGCGGACGGGTCGGACGATGCCGGATGAACCCGGCGAGCGACTCGTGTCCGCAGAGGGGCGTCGTCGCTGCCGTATAAATCGACAGCGCGTCGATCATCAGGTTGTCGAAATTCGTCGTCACCACCACCTTGTGCTTGGTGCCGGCGACGATTTGCGCCAGGACGGAGTAGCCGAACGACGGTGTCCGCCCGACGATTTCCGCCTCCAGGTAGTCGAAGCCCTCCTTGCGGCGGCCGAGTTCGTCAATGAAGCTCTGATCGAGCCATGGCTTGTAAATGCGCAGTCCCGGGTTGGCGAGCAGGCCGTAGCGGTAGAAGCGCTCGATGTCGTTGCCCTTGTAGGTGCTGCCGTCGCCCCAGATGTTGACGCCGTCTTCCTTCATCGCGCGCACCAGCAGCGTGCCCGTGACAGCGCGCCCCAATGGCGTGGTGTTGAAGTACGTCTTGCCGGCGGTGGTGATGTGGAACGCCCCGCACTGCAAGGCGACGAGACCCTCGTGCACCAGCTCGGTGCGGCAGTCGATGATGCGCGCGTGCTCGGCGCCGTACTCCTTGGCGCGATCGGGCACGCCGGGCAGGTCGGATTCGTCCTGCTGGCCGAGATCGGCGGTGTAGCAGTAAGGCACGGCGCCCTTCTCGCGCATCCACGCGACCGCGGCCGACGTGTCGAGACCGCCGGAAAAGGCAATGCCGACGCGTTCGCCGACGGGAAGGGAAGTGAGCACCTTGGACATCGGCGTCGACGCTACCGAGTTCGGCGATACATGCCCGCGAAGCATGCGACCGAAACCAGCAGTCCAGCGCCCGCGAGCGCGAACTCGATGACGGCGAAGCCGGGCACCCGCGAGATGTCGAGCGCGGCGATGCCGGCGGTGACCAGTGCCCCGCCGATGCCCCACCACGGCAGCCAGCGGCCGCGCATCAGTCCGGCGGCGCACAGCCCGAGCGGCGCGAGGAACGGCAGCACGTTGAGGAGGAACAACCGCGGCTCGGTGGCCGGACCGAGCCACCACGTGGACAACCCGACGAGGCGCGAGCTGTACCAGATGGCCGCGAACGAGCCGGCCACGAGCAGCCAACCGATCCAGAACACCTGAGTCCACTGCGCGGTGAGCTGACCGGCCAGCGGAGTGCGCGACGCGAACGGCGCGACGGGCGGCGGCGTGGTGAACGGGTCGGCGGCGGCCAGGTCGTCGGGCAATGGGTCGGGCGGCGACGGCAGCGTGGGGTGCGTCGGCGAGGGCTCGGTGAACGGTTCCATCTGCGGGGGAAGGGTAGTGCGCCCGAGTCGATGCCACCCAGCAGTGGCAGTGCGCCGGTAACCTTCCGGCCCGTGACCGGCGAGCCATTCCGCAAGCTCAGCATCTTCTTCCCGATGTGGAACGAAGAGGCCTACATCGAACGTGCCGTCGGCTACGCCAAGGAGGAATGCGAGATCCTCCTCGAGATGGGCGAGATCCTCGACTACGAGTTGATCGTGGTCGACGACGCGAGCACCGACGCCACTCCGCAGATGGCCGACGCGCTCGCGGCCGCGGATCCGCACGTGATCGTGGTGCACCACCCGGTCAATCGGAAGCTCGGCGGGTCCATCAAGACCGGTTTCGCCGCTGCCACCGGCGACCTGGTGCTCTACAGCGACGCCGATCTGCCGTTCGACATGGCCGAGCTGCGCCGTGCGGTTCGCCTGATGCGGTACTACGACGCCGACGTCGTCAGCGCGTTCCGCAACGATCGCACCGGCGAGGGCAGCAGTCGCGCCATCTACACGTTCTTCTACAACGTGCTCATCCGTCGGTTGTTCGGTGTGCGTCTGCGCGACATCAACTTCGCCTTCAAGCTGTGCCGCACGCACATCTTCGAGCACATCACGCTGCAGAGCGAAGGCTCGTTCATCGACGCCGAGCTCATCATCCGCACCAAGAAGCTCGGCTTCGACGTCATCCAGTTCGGGGTCGACTACTTCCCGCGCACCCGTGGCGAGAGCACGCTCGCGTCGGTCGGCGTCATCCGCACCATCCTGCGTGAGATGTTCCAGCTGCGCAAAGAGCTGCGCGGCATCCGGCCGGTCAAGGGCGCGTGACCGAAACCTCGCCGAGGTGCCGGCCCTGAAGCCCCCGTGGCGCTCTCGGTTGGTAGATTCTTGGCATCCGAGTCCCCCGGAGTAGTTCGTGAACGCCCGTAACCCATCCGCCTCATCGCCGCGCCGGCGTCCCCCCGCACCGCCACCTCCGTCCCCGCTGGGGCGTTGGACGCCCGCGGTCGCGGCCGGCGCAGTGCTCGCGGTCGTCGTGTTCGTCGGCTTGTCGGGCAGCGGCGACGGCGGCGGCACCACGACCGACTCGTTCGGCGAGAACCCTGGGGCGGTCGACACGGGTCTCACCGTGCCCGACAGCACGTTGGTGCCGGTGGTCATCGGCACCGATCCTGGTGTCACCAAGACCCAGCTCGCGCAACCGCTGAGCAGCGGCATGTTCGGCGACGACGTGAAGGCGATGCAGCAGCGCCTGTTCGACCTCGGCTTCCAGCCGGGCCCCATCGACGGGCAGTTCGGCGCCGGCACCAGGCAGGCGCTGTGGGCGTTCGAGAAGCTGGTGCTGGGTGTGCCCTACGACAGCCCCTCCGGTGTGCTCACCAACGAGATGTGGCAGACGATGCAGGACGACATCGCCATCCAGCCGCGCCGCACCAACAGCACCAACACACACGTCGAGGTGTACCTGGAGAAGCAGGTGCTCGCCGTGTTCAAGGACGACAAGCCCGTCTTCATCTCGCACATCTCCTCCGGCGAGCTGAACCCCGACGGCACGCCGAAGACGTTCTGCGAAGAGGTCACCATCGACACCGACGAGAAGGGCAACCTGCTGCCCGAACCGGAGACCAAGGGCATCTGCGCCGAGTCCAAAACTCCCGGCGGCGTGTTCAAGTTCAGTCGCCGCTACGTGGGCAAGCGGGTCGGCCCGCTCGGCGGCATGTACGACCCGGTGTACTTCAACTACGGCATCGCCATCCACGGCGCGGAGAACGTGCCGCTCGAGCCGGCCTCGCACGGGTGCATCCGCATTCCCAAGTTCCTGAGCACCGTCTTCCCCGCGCTGGTGGAGAACGGCGACCAGGTGTGGGTGTGGGACGGCAAGAAGGAGCCCGAGCAGCAGTCGAAGAACGACATGCTGCCCAGCTTCAACCGCCCCGATCCGGCGTACAGCACCACCACCACGAGCACCACCACCACGACCACCGTGCCGGTCACCACCACCACGGTGAAGCCGCCGCCGCCGGCCACCACCACCACCACGAGCACCACCACCACGTCGACCACCACCACGTCGACCACCGCTCCCTAGTCATCATCCGAGTGCCACGCGCCCACCGGGGTGCACGCTGGCACTCGGATGGTCACGTCACACTCGGATGGTCGTGTGGCACTCGGATGGTCGTGTGGCACTCGGATCAGCGGCGTTGCCGCGGTGGCGCTGGGGCGGTCAGGCGGTGTTCAGCCGAAGGTGCTGACGCAGACGTTGAGGCCGCCCTGCACGCCGTCGCGGAAGGCATCGACCTTCTCGAAGGCACTGCCCGACACATTGGTGTCGGTGCTGGCATCGCTGCGGCCGATGGCGGTGATGATGGCCTCGTCGAGGTCGCCCGCCGACAGGATGATCGGGCTGTCGTCGGGTGCCGGCGGCACGATGCTGGCCGACCAGGCGCCGGTGAGACAGTCGTTGAACAGCGCCCGCGGCTCGCCCGTCCGTGCGGTGCGCAGGGCGGTCTGGATCGCGTCGCTGTACGCGTTGGAGAACAGGTACCCGACGGACATGTCGCCGGTGAGTGGGTCGAGCGACAGCGACAGCATTGCGTCCTGGTCCCAGTAGATGACGTTGTCGCCAGGGCAGAAGATCACGTTGCCCGGGTATGCGGCGTCGTCGACGCCCTCGCAGGTGGGGAACGGCCCAGCGGCCGCGAACGGCGAGAAGGTCGGTGGCGTGAACGGCACGCCGTTGGCCTCGGCGAGCGGGATCCAGAAGTAGTCGAGCGATGCCGGGATGAGCGTGACGATGTCGCCGGGCCCGGTCTCCGGGTCGGGTTCCGGGTCGATCAGCGGCAGGTTGCCGGCGTTGAGGTCTTCCCGGTCGAACGCGATGTCGACGAGCGTGTCGAGGCGGCCTTCGTCGAAGAACGGCTTGCAGCGGGTGACGCCGCCGACGAACCCGTCCTGGAACGCACCCACGCGGTCGAAGCCGGTGCCGTGCGCCTGCGGGTCGGCGAGGCCGTCGCCCTCGATGGGGTCGCGCACGTTGATCATGGCGATGATGCCGGCGCGCACGTCGGCGTCGTCGAACGAGATCAGGTCGCTGCCGCCGCTGGCGACGTGCGCGGCCCACGCACCGGCGTAGCAGTCGGCCTGCTGCTCCTTGAGCACCACCGGGTTCTCCCACTCGTCGGAGCGAGCCTGCACGGCGTGGCCGAACTCGTGGGCGAGCACGATGGCCACGGCCTCTTGGCCGAGCTCGTTGACCAGTGAGGGCAGCAGGCTGGCGTCGTCGTAGGCCATGAAGTCGCCGGCGATGCAGTAGAACGCGCCGTAGTTGGCCACGTCTTCGTACGAGGAGGCCTCCTCGGTGCCGCAGCCGGGGATGGGCTCCTGGCGTGCCGGGTAGGCGGCGAAGATGCCGCCCGACAGCTTCTCGAACGGCGAGCCGTAGGTCTCGGGGAACGCGGCATCCCAGAACGCCTGGATGTCGCCGAACGCGGCCGTGAGGAAACCGTCATAGTCCTGCGCGTCCTTGCTGGAGCCGAAGTCGACCACGCCGGGGATGATCTCGTAGGTGCGATCGACGGGCGGCACCGTACCGCCGGGCTGCGTGGTCTCGGTGGGGATCAGTTGTCCGCCGCCGCCACCACCACCTTGGCGCGAGCGAGTGGCCGACACACCAGGGTCAGCGGCGCCGCATGCCACCGTGACGATCGACAACAGCCCGATGAGTCCCACCACACGAGTACGCACGAACCGATCATAGGCATGCGAGAAGGCGTCGGCAGCGCGCCAGAATGGGCGGATGGAATCCACGACCGCCTCCTCCACGTCGACGGCAGTGTTCGCCGACCGCATCGCTCGCGCCCGTACCAGCATGCAACGCGCAGGGGTCGACGCGCTGCTGGTGTCCGTGGGCAGCGATCTGCCGTACCTCACCGGCTACGAGGCGATGCCGCTCGAACGGCTCACGATGCTGGTCGTGCCCCGCGATGGCGACGCGACGCTGGTCATCCCGCGCCTCGAAGCGCCCCGCGTGGTCGAACAGCCCGGCGTGTTCACGCTGCTGCCGTGGGGTGAGACCGACGACCCCGTCGCACTCGTCGCCGGTCTCGTCGGTCGGCCGGCGGTCGCCGCGGTGGGCGACACGATGTGGGCACGGTTCCTGGTGGAGCTGCTCGGTCACTGGCCCACCGACGCCACCCGCTACGTGCGCAGCACGTCGGTGATGAACGACCTGCGCATGCGCAAGGACGCCGCCGAGATCGCCGCGCTGCAGGCTGCCGGCGCTGCTGCCGATCGGGTGGCTGCGCAGCTGCACGCCGGCGACATCCCGCTCGTCGGCCGCACCGAGGCAGCGGTCAGCGCCGACATCTCCGCGCGCCTCATCGCCGAGGGGCACGACGTGGTCAACTTCGCCATCGTCGCCGCGGGCGAGAACGCTGCCTCACCGCACCACCATGCGAGCGACCGAGTCATCCGCGAGGGCGAAGTGGTGCTGTGCGACTTCGGCGGCACCATGGCCGGCTACTGCAGCGACATCACCCGTTGCGTGTCGCTGGGTGAGCCGCCGGCGGAAGTGGCCGAGGCATACGCGGTGCTGCACGAGGCGCAGGCCGCCGGTGTGGCCGCGGGTGTGGTCGGCGCCGCGTGCCAGGACGTGGACCGCGCGGCGCGTCGCATCATCGATGCGGCCGGGTTCGGCGAGTACTTCATCCACCGCACCGGCCACGGCATCGGCATGGAAGCGCACGAAGACCCGTACATGGTGGAGGGCAACGATCTGCCCATCGAGGCCGGGCACGCGTTCAGCGTGGAGCCGGGCATCTACGTGCCGGGCAAGTGGGGCATGCGCCTGGAAGACATCGTGGTCGCGGCCGCCGATGGTCCGCTCAGCATGAATCACGCCGACCACGCGCTCGTCACGCTGGGCTGAAGTCACTCGCGCGAAGCTGGCGCGATGCTCGATCTGAAGATCACCGGTGGCTCCGTCGTCGATGGCACGGGAGCGCCCGCACGTCGCGCCGATGTCGCGGTGCGCGACGGTCGCATCGTCGGGGTCGGCGACGTCGCCGAACCCGCCACGCGCACCATCGACGCGACCGGACTCGTGGTCGCACCCGGGTTCATCGACATCCACACGCACTACGACGCGCAGGCGTTCTGGGACACCACGCTCAGCCCGTCACCGCTGCACGGCGTCACCACGGTGATGGCCGGCAACTGCGGCTTCACCATCGCCCCGCTCGTCGGTGTCGACGGCGGCCCGGTGCGCGCCGACGACGCCGACTACCTGATGCGCATGCTCGCCCGCGTGGAGGGCATGCCGCTGGAGAGCCTGCAGCAGGGTGTGCCGTGGAACTGGAGCACGAGCGCCGAGTACTTCGACCTGCTCGACGGCACGCTGATGCCCAACATCGGGCTGATGGTCGGCCACAGCGCGTTGCGCCGCGTGGTCATGCACGAGGCGGCCAACGAGCGCGAGGCCACGCCCGACGAGATCGAGCAGATGAAGACGCTGCTGCGCGCCGGCCTCGCCGCGGGTGGGATGGGCTTCAGCAGCACGTGGTCGCCGAGCCACAACGACCACACCGGTCGGCCGGTGCCCTCGCGGTGCAGCAGCGCCGACGAGCTCATCGCGCTGTGCTCAGTGGTCGGCGAGTTCCCCGGCACGCAGCTCGAGTTCATCCCCGATGTCGGTGAGTTCTCCGACGACACGTTCCGCCTGATGGGCCGGATGAGCGCCGCCGCCAACCGTCCACTCAACTGGAACCTGCTGCAGGTGTACGCGCAGAACTGGGACCTCGTGCAGCACCAGTTGGCCGGCTTCGAGATCGCCGCCGCCGAAGGTGGGCGAGTGCTCGCGCTCACGCTGCCCGACACGTTCCGGCTGCGGCTCAACTTCACCAGCGGGTTCATCCTCGACATCCTGCGCGGCTGGGACCAGCTGATGGCGCTGCCGCTCGACGAGAAGGTGCGCCAGCTGCGCGACCCGGCCGTGCGCGCCGAGTGGAACCGGCTGGCACAGAGCACCGAGGGTGCACAGCGGGCCATCGCCAACTGGGGCAGCTATCGCCTGCTGGAGACGTTCAGCGACACGTGGAAGCCGTACGAGGGACGCATCATCGGCGACATCGCCCGCGAACTCGACCGCGACCCGTGGGACCTGCTGTGCGACATCGTCCTCGCCGACGACCTGCGCACGGTCATCGCCAACCAGGACCGCGGCCAGGACGATGCCACCTGGCGCCGGCGGGTGGAGGTGTGGCGCGACCACCGGGCCATCGTCGGTGCCAGCGACGCCGGCGCGCACCTCGACATGATCGACAGCTTCAGCTTCAGCACCACCCTGCTCGCGCGGGCGGTGCGCGAGCACGGGCTGATGGAGCTGGAGGAAGCCGTGCACCACCTCACCGGCGCGCCGGCCGAGCTCTACGGCCTGCACGACCGCGGTCGCGTTGCGGTGGGCATGTGCGCCGACGTGCAGGTGTTCGATCCGGCCACCATCGGGCCCGGTCCGGTGTCGATGAAGTTCGATCTGCCGGGCGGTTCGGGTCGCGTCTACGGCGAGGCCGAGGGCGTGCACCACGTGGTGGTCAACGGAGTGCCCTGCGTGGAGCACGGCGAACTGTTGGCCGCGCGGCCGGGTCGGCTGCTGCGCAGCGGCACCGACACGCACACCGTGCCGGTTCGCTGACTGCCGGCGGGTCAGGGCGCCGAGGCGGCGGGTATCTGCAGGCGGCTGTTGTCGGCCAGCGCGCCGTAGAGCGTGAGGTTGATGGCCACGTCGCCGTCGTCCAGTTTGGCGAGCATGCCGTCGTCGAGCACGCAGTACATGGCCACGCCACCGGCGAGGGGCACGCTCACGCAGGTGGCCACCTGCTCGGCGACGTTGAGTGACGACGCGGTGGGCGGTGCGATGGCAGCACGAGCGTCTCGGCGCAGGCGAGTGGCGGCCTCGGCGGCGTAGAAGTCGATGGTGATGCCGATGTCGCTGACGCGGGCCGCATCGAGACCCTCGGTGCATGGCACGGAACCGTCCTCGGTGCAGGTGACCGACTCGGTGGGCGTCTGCACGTAGCGCACGTTGCCGATGGTGACGCTGCGGCTGCCTGCGTCGAGCACCGCGACGGCCTGGCTGGTGGTGTTGCCGAACTTGGTGAGCACGCTGTAGGCCGCGGTGACAGGCCCGGGCGTGACCGCATCGAGCTTGGCCAGCACGGCGTCGGCTTCGGCATAGCCGGTGGGCGCGCCGGCCGGGAACGGGTCGTCGTTGAAGTACGGCCGCTTGCCGGTGAAGCACCCGGTGAGCACCAGCGTGGACAGGACGAGTGCGACGGCACCTCGGCGAAACATCGTGACGAGCGTACGGCGAGAAAGAACGGGAGGTTTGGAGAACCGGGAGAAACCTTCTCTAACCTTCGGGGCGTGATCCGACTCGATGCCGCCACTGTGCTGCTGCAGTGGGCGGCCGGCGGGCTGTTCTTCCTGTGGTTCACCACGCGCCGGCGGGTGGTCGGCGTCGGCTACGGCTGGTTGCTGCGCGGCACGTACCTGCTCATGGCCATCGGTGCCGCGCTGGTCGGCTTCCGGTTCGGCACCGTGCCGTTGCGTGAGGCGTCGTCCATCGGCGTCGCCATCGCGGCAGGAGTCGCACTCGCGGTGTCGGTGGTGCGCCGCAAGGCCGGCGTGTCGGGCCAGGACGCCGAGCACGACCGGCGCAGCGAACGCGTGGCGGCGATGACCGGCATCGACCGCACCGTCGACGAACGTGCGGCGGCGTCCGCGCGCGGGCCGGAGTTCCCGCCGGCGCTCGACCTGGTGGCACCCGCCATCGCGGTCGTCGGTCTGGTCGCGGCGTCTGTCGACGCGGGCGGCAACGTGGCGGTCTCGCTGCTGCGCACGTTCGCCGGCGCC
>CAZWCU010000170.1:0-9531 GCA_964632715.1 uncultured Bifidobacterium sp.
ACTGGGACAACATCCGAGTCAGCAGCAGCTGACCCCGACGTAGAGCGCTGACGGTCAATCAGCCCTGACGACCGTCAGAGCGACCGCACCACCCGAGCCGGCACTCCGGCCACCAGCACGTTGTCGGCGACCGGTCGGTTGACCACCGACCCGGCCGCGACGACCGCGCCACGACCGATGGTGACGCCGGGCAGCACCACCGCCCGGGCACCGATCCAGGCGCCGTCGCCGATCTCGACCGGCATGTTGGTGGATCGGCCCGCCCGGTAGAAGTGCGGCCCGATGTCGTGCGTCGAGGTGAGCAACATCACCTCGTGCCCGAGTGCGACGCCGTTGCCGAGCGTGATGTCGGCGCTGGCGTCGAAGGTGCACCCGTCGTTGATCCAGCAGTTCATGCCGAGGGTGACGCGCGACCGGAGGCCGATGCCCATCCCGACCACACGCACGCGCCCGCCGAACGCGGTGCCAGCGCCGATGGTCATGCCGGCCCGCCGCAGCAGCGCCGTGCGCACGCGCACACCGTTGTGCGCAGGGATGCGGTTGGCGAGGGCGACGAGCGCCCAGCCTCGCCACTCGATGTGTCCGACCTCGGATCGGGCACGGCTGATCAGGCCACTGAACGGTGATTCCGTCGTCGCGGGCTCGTCATCGGCGCCCACAGTCTCCACGGTCTCCACGGTGATGTCGTACTGCTCGGTGGAGGTCATCGCTCCATTGTGCCCGGCCACGCCCGGATCGAACCATCGCGCGTCGCCGGCGAACCCAGAGTTCACCCGGCCGACATCAAACCTCGCTGGGCGCGAACGTCAGCAGTGTGAGTGAGAACGGCGGGAAGGTGAACGACAGCTGGCCGTCCACGACCGGATCGATCTCGGCGGGCGGGTAGGCGTCGAGGTCCGTCGACGTGGGCGCAACACCGTTGAAGTCGACCTCGCGGTCGTCGAGCGACGCGGCCGTCATCATGTGTGCAGTGCCCGACATCGTGCCGACGACACCATCGAGCTCGATGGCCGCCTCGCTGGCCTCGTCGGTCTCGTTGAGCACGAACAGGGTGACGGTGCCGTCGGCGGACCTGCCGGCGTAGACCCGCAGGCTGTCGTCGAGGTCGTCGCCCACCGCCACCGGGACGAAGGCGTCGGCGAACCGACTCCAGAGAGCCATCGCGTAGAACACGGGGTGCGCAGCACCGGTGTCGACATCGAACACGCCGTAGTCGCTGCCCGCGTCGGTCATCCCGTTGATCAGGTTCCACTGGTTGGCGATACCGACACCGTTGAGTGCCATCTGGCCGATGGTGTCGGCGATGTAGAAGGCGCTGATCGACTCGGCCATCATGCCGTCGGTGTCGCCTTCGCGGAACGCGAACATGTTGTACTCGGTGACGGCGATCGGCACCTCCGAGCCGGCGTTCGCGTCGGCCAGCACATCGCGGGCGTCGTCGAGGATGTCGGGCCACGCGTCGGACGGCCGGTCGAGCACCTCGTCGACCGGGGCCGCCTCGTTGAAGCCGTAGTCGTGCACGACGTAGAAGTCGATCTCGCCGGCGGCAGCCCCGATGACCTCGTTGCCGAAGTCGCCCCACCCGTCCTGCCCGCCGCTGATGCCGACCGCGCCGATCTCGATGCTCGGATCGACCGCGAGCATCTCTTCGCGGAAGCGGAGGAAGCCGTCGTGCTCGTCGTCGCCCATCACGTACTCGGTGCCGTCGCACGTCCACACGTGCTCCCAGCCGAAGTCGGCACAACCCGAGCCGCCCATGTCGGCTCGTGCTCCGAAGACCTCGTTGCCGACCTCCCACAGCCCCACGTTCACCGGGTCGGGGTGGCCTGCCTCGGATCGCATCGTCGCCCAGCGACCGACCGTGCCCCAGTCGCGACCCCGTCGATCCTCTCCGATCACCCGCGTGTCGTCGACGTCGCCGTTGAAGAAGGCGACCAATGCTGCAGCCTCCTCGGCGGTGCCGTTGAACGACACCGTCCACATCCCTTCCAACCCGGTGCCTTCCAGCAGTTCGACGAAGTCGGATGGCCGCGCGGCCCACTGCCACTCGCACCCGATCTGCTGCTCGCAGGCGAGCCACTCGTACCCGCTGCTCCAGCTGCCGCCGGGCATGCGCAGCACCGTGGCCCCCATGTCGACGATCTGCTCGTGGAACGCGGGATCGACGAGGCGAGAGGGATCGATCCACGCGGGCGCATTGGTGCCGAGCAGCCGGCGGTCGAACGGCACCGAGTCGCCGTCGGCCACGACGACGATCGAGCCGTCGGCCACGGGTGGCACCAGCAGCGTGGGGTCGGAATCGGCGCGGATGCCATCGCGGGTGTCGGGCTCACCGGAGCACGACGCCGCGACCATCAGGGCGGCGATGCACACCCCGGCCGCGAGGCGGGAGCGTGGAGCGGAGGAAGCCATCAGGCGGGCGGGCCCGACTGGGACTCGATCTCCGCCAACCGAGCCTGCACGACGGCTGCCAGCCGCGGCACGAGCTCTTGGTAGAACATCGAATGATGGCTGCCGGGCACTGACCGCACCTGCAGGTCGCCGGTGACGTACGGCGTCCAGTAGTAGTCGTACGGCTGCACCGGCCACACTTCGGAAGCCTTGAGCACGGTGACGTCGACGTCGTACCTCGACGGCTGGTACCGCTCGGCGGTGGCCGAGAAGTAGAAGAACAGGTTCACGTACCCTTCCACCTCCTCGTGGCCGAGCTCGCGGTTCTGCTGCATGTTGCCGGCGGTGACCGAGCCCTGACGTCCGAGCAGCGTTCGATACCAGCGCTTCAGGTTCGCACGCACGTACGGCCGCACGGAGCGGCCCCCGAGACGGCGGACGTTCGCGACCAGATTGGCCGCGCGCGCCCGACGCCCGGGCGACGTGCACCCGGGCGGCACGCTGTCGAACAGGAAGACGTGCGTGACCTCGTCGCCCAGCTCGCGCAACTGCTTCGCCATCTCCAACGCCACCAGCCCACCGCCGGAGTAGCCGCCGAGCAGGTAGGGGCCGGAGTGAGCAGCGCGCAGCTCGGTCACGTAGCGAGTGGCCATCGCCTCGATCGAACCGTCGGGCATGTCGCGCGAGTCCACGCCCGCGGCCTGGAAGCCGTAGACGGCTCGTGCTCCCGACAGTGCACGCGCCAGGCTCCACAGGAACAGCACGTTGCCGCCGGCGCCGTGGACGATGAACAGCGGGCTGCCGTTGCCGCCCGAGGAGATCTGGACGAGCGAGCGGTGCACTCGCTCGCTGTCGTCGATGGCCGGCCGACGTGCACTCGAGCCGTCGGCCGCGACGACGTCCGTGGCCGGCATCAGCGGTGCCACCATCTCGGCCAGCGCACCCAGGCTCGGTGCCTCGAAGATGTCGGTGAGTTGCAGCCGGACGCCCAGTTCGCGCTGCAACCGCGACATCAGGCGGATGGCGATGAGCGAGTGACCACCGAGGTCGAAGAAGTTGTCGTCGGCACCGACGCCGCTGACGCCGAGCAGTTCCCCCCAGATCGCCCCGATGCGCTCCAACGGAGTGGCACCGGAGGCGACGGCCTTCGCGGTGTCGTCGACGGCCACCGGTGTGTTGACGCTGTCGACGGTGCGCAGCTGATCGAGGTCGACGCTCGATGCGATGAGTCGTGGCGCGTCGCTGGCGAGCAGCTGCTCGAGCAGCGCGACGCCTTCCTCGCGGCGGATGCCGAGGCCCTCGGCCAGCTGTGCGAGACCGTGGATGCTGCCGGTGGCGGCCGCATCGGCGGTGCGCACGCCGAGCGGTGCATCGGCGGCCACGGGCCACAGCTGCAAGCCGTCGATGACCATGACGCAGCGCGACTCGTCGTCGAACACCTGCACGTCGATGTGTGGCGTGCGGCCCTCGGCCTCGTCGCGTCGGGTGACGATCACGCGCACCGACAGCGGCACCGGGGCGAACAGGGTGACCCGGTCGTAGCTGATCGGCACGAACAGGTCGTCGGTGGGCGACGCGGCACGGATCAGCTGCGCGCCCAGTCCGGTGGCGGCATCGATGAGGGCCGGGTGAGCACGCCATAGACCGGCGTCGGTGGGCACCGCCGCCTGCAGGCTGAGGTCGGCGCGTACGGACGCCTCGCCGAACGCGGCGGATGCCTCGGGCTGCCAGCGACCACCCAGGTGCAGGCGATCGCGTTGCCCGGCGAGCGGATCGACGGCCGTCATCGTCAACTGATCGGTGGGCGCCTGGGGGGCAGCCGGTGACGGCTCGCTGTCGACGACCGCGCTGGAGTGCAGCACCCAGCCGATCGACGCGCCGCCGTCGCTCTCCAGCTCGATGACCCGTTGGCCGTGGCCCTTGGCGACACGCGCTCGGATGGCCACGCTGCCGTCGTCGGGGACCGCCAGCGCTTCGTGGATGGTGACGGACCGCAGCGTGACGGGAGCGGACGCGACACCGGCGAGCTCGGACGCGGCCAGCAGCAGTTCGAGGTGGCCGGTGCCAGGCAGGATGGCCTGGCCGTCGACCGTGCGATGCTCGTCGAGCAGCCACTGGCCGGCGACGAGGTGACCGAAGACGTCGACAGCGCCGTCGTCGTGCGTCGTGCGCTCTTCGAACACCGGGTGCACCAGCGGCTCGCCGTCGCCGAGGCCCAGCCGCTCGCGCCGGGAGGCGCGCTCGGCCATGCCGATGTCGCTCCAGACGCCGTAGTTGAGGGTGACGACGCGCAGGTCGTCGTGGGCGCCGGCCAGGGAGTCGAGCACAGCGTTCGCCGCGACGTAGGCCACCTGGCCCGCAGGAGTGAGCGCGGTGCTGGTGGACGAGATGAGCACGAGCAGCGATGCGCCGCGTCGTTGGAGCTCGCTGGTGAGCGTGACCGCCCCGCGGGCCTTGACACCGATGACCTCTTCGATGTCGCCCGGCTCGACGAGACCGATCAACCGGTCGCACAGCGTGCCGGCGGCGTGCACCGCACCGTCGATGCGGCCGAAGGTGGCCACGGCGTGGTCGAGCGCGGCAGCGATGCCGGCCGGCTGCGCGAGGTCGGCGACGACGACCTCGACGCCACCACCCATCGCTTCCAGTTCCGCCAGCCGTCGCAGACGCTGGCTGGTGGCTTCCATCGGGCCGTGCGATCGGATCCACTCGTCGCGAGCGTCGCCGCTCGGCAACGGGGAACTGGTGACGACGACGAGGTTGGCGCCCACCTTGGCGAGGTGCGAGGCGAGCGTGTGACCGATGGCGCCGAGGCCACCGGTGACGAGGTAGGTGCCACCGGGAACCACCGACGATGCGTCGTCGAGGTCGTCGGCCTGGTCGAACTTCCGCTCGACCGGCACCAGTCGCTGTCCGTTGCGCAGCGCCACCACGCGGTTGCTGCCGCGCCCGAGCTCGTCGACGAGCGCCTCGACGGTCGAGTCGTCGATCACCGTCTCGTCGGCGCCGGTGACCACGTCGATGAGCACGGTGTCGAGGTCGGGGTACTCGTGTGGCGCGACTGCCGCGGCGCCGAGCGCCAGCGCATCGACGGGGCGGGTGGCCGCAGCGTCGAGGCCGAACGCTCCGCGAGACACGAAGGCGAGACGATGGCCGAGGGTGGCGGCGCCACCGAGTGTGCGGACTGCATCGAGCCCGACACCGAGCCAGGTGCTCACGGCGTGGTCGACGTCGAGCGGGTCGCTGAGCTCGTCGCCGACGACGAGCACGCCGTCGTGATCGGCGAGCGTGAACGAATCGGCCAGCAGCGGCGCGTGCGCGCGGTGGATCTCGAACCCGCGGCTGGTGAGCGCTGCGCACAGGGCTTCGTGGAGCGGGTCGCCGTCGGTACCGACGACCCACCAGCGGCGACCTCGTGGCGGGGTGTCGCCGAGCGCCACCGCGGGCTCCCACACCGGCTGCCACCACATCTGCGAGGGCTTCTCGTAGCGCACCAGCGCCACGTCGTGCTGCCCCTGCCGCTCGGCGACCGCGTTGCCGTGCGACGTGCCGCTGGGCGAGAGCAGCGCCGCCGAGCGCGCCGGGGGGTCGATCCAGTAGCGCTGCCGCTGGAACGCGTAGGTGGGCAGCGTGAGCGCACGCCGATCGCTGCCGATGAGCGTGTCGAGCTGCACCGGCACACCGGCGGTCCACTGTGCGGCGAACGCGTTGAGCGTGTACGCCGTGTCGTCGACCTGCTGGCGCGGGTGGCGCAGCGCGGCGATGGCAGCGACCGGTGGGTGTGCGCTGCGGCGAGCGTACGACGACAGCGACTGCCCGGGCCCGAGCTCGACGGTGACGGTGGTGCTGTCGGCGAGCGCCACCTTCAGGTTGTCGGCGTAACGGACCGTGTTGCGCAGGTGGCTCACCCAGTAGCCGGGATCGGTGGCCTGCTCGGCGGTGATCCAGGTGCCCGACAGGTTCGACATGTAGCGAGCGGTGGGAGCCGACAGCGTGGTGCGCTCCACGACGCTGCGGAACTCGTCGAGCACCGGGTCGAGCAGCAGGCTGTGGGCTGCAGCGGCGAGCGGGATGAGCGTGCCCTGCTCACCGCGGTCGAGCAGCTGCTTCTCGATGAGCGTGATGTCGTCGGCGCGGCCGGCGAGCACGCACTCCTCGGCCGTGTTGACCACGGCGAGCGAGACGTTGTCGGTGAGCAGTTCGCGCGCCGCCGCCTCGTCGAGCGGGACGACGAGCATCGCGGCACCGGGGCCACCGACACGCTCCATCAGACCGGCTCGTGTGACCACGAGCTGGATGGCGTCGTCGAAGCTGAGCACGCCGGCCAGATGTGCGGCCACGTACTCGCCCAGGCTGTGGCCGATGTAGCTGCTGGGCTGCACGCCCCATGCCATCCACTGGCGAGCGAGCGCGAGCGCGGTGAGGAACACCGACGGCAGCGCCACGGTGGGGGCGTCGAGTCCGTCGAGCTCGGAGTCGGCTGCGAGGAACGGGGCGAGGTCGATGCCCGACAGCTCGCGGACCTTCCGCCGACCGTCGCTCATCACGTCGTGGAAGACCGAGAACCGGTGGTCGAGCCCGGCGGCCATGCTCGTGTACTGCGAGCCGCCCCCGGGGAAGAGGAACGCCACCTCGGGCGTGACCTCGCTGCTGTGCTGCTGGTACGAACGAGCGCGATCGACGCGGCGCAACTGGTCGATCGCATGGGCCCGATCGGTGGCGGCCACCACGCGGCGCACCGAGTGGTGCCGGCGACGAGTGGCGAGCGTGAACGCGACGTCGCCGAGGTCGATCTCGGGATGCGCCTCGAGGTGCGCGGCCAGCTTCTCGGCGGCGTCGGCGACCGCCTGGTCGTCGCGGCCGGAGAGTGCGAGCACCTGTTCCGACGCCGACGCGGCGATCGCGTCGCGCTGCGGCGCCTCTTCGACCACGACGTGCGCGTTGGTGCCGCCGACACCGAGCGAGCTGATGCCGGCGCGGCGCACACGATCTCCCGGCCACTCGGCAGCATCGCCCGAGAGCAGGAAGGGCGTGGTCGCGAGATCGAGCAGCGGGCTGGGGCCGGTGAAGTTGGCGATGGGCGGGAACGTCTGGTGACGCATCGACTGCACCACCTTGATGAGGCTGGCGACGCCCGCCGCGGTGTCGAGGTGACCGATGTTGGGCTTGGTCGACACGAGCCGGCAGAAGCCGGTGTCGTCGGTGGACGCACGGAACGCCTCGGTGAGCGCGGCGACCTCGATGGGATCGCCGACGGGCGTGCCCGTGCCATGGGCTTCCACCAGCTGCAGATCGCGGGCGCCGACGCCGGCGACGGCGAGCGCCTCCTTCACCACGTCGGCGTGCCCGTCGACGCTCGGGGCCAGGTACGACACCTTGCGCGCGCCGTCGTTGTTGACCGCCGAGCCCTTGATGACCGCGAGGATGGGGTCGCCGTCGTCCCACGCATCGGTGAGGCGGCGCAGCACCACGGCACCCGCGCCGCTGGTGAGCACCGTGCCGGCGCTGGCGAGGTCGAACGCACGGCAGCGACCGTCGGGCGAGAGGATCTCGCCCTCCTGGTAGTGGTAGCCGACGCGGTGCGGCGCTTCGATGGTGACCCCGCCGGCGAGGGCGACGTCGCACTCGATGGCGAGCAGGCTCTGCACCGCGAGGTGCACGGCGACGAGCGACGTGGAGCACGCGGTCTGCACGTTGATGGACGGGCCGCGCAGGTCGAGGCGGTACGAGACCGTGGTGGCCAGGAAGTCCTTGTCGTTGCCGGTGTGGCGCAACAGGAACCAGCCCAACCGGCGCAGCAGATCCGGGTCCGCGAGCAGGTTGTTGAGCAGGTAGGTGTTCATGCCGCAGCCGGCGAACACGCCGATGGCACCGTCGAAGCGTTCGGGCACGACGCCCGCGGCCTCGAGCGCCTCCCACGCGCACTCCATGAAGTGGCGGTGCTGCGGGTCCATGATGGCCGCGTCGCGCGGCCCGATGCCGAAGAAGCCGGGGTCGAAGTACTCGACCTCGCGCAGCACACCCGAGCGTCGCACGTAGTTCGACGCCGTCGCATCGGACCGCGGCACACCTTCCGCGTCGAGGTCGTCGAGCGAGAGGTCGGTGAGGCAATCGTCGCCGGCCACCACGCGCTGCCACAGCTGGTCGACATCGGGCGCGCCGGGGAAGTGCCCGGCCATGCCGACGATGGCGATGTCGGTGTCGGAGATCTCGTCGATGCCGCTCATCGGCCGGGCTCCTTGCCACTGGTGTCGACACCGCGACGGCGCTCGAGCATCATCCGCCGCTTCGCGCCACGGTCGGAGCCGACGTCGGCGGCGTGGTCGGCACCGTCGTCGCCCGCTGCGCTTGCGCCTTCGGCGCGTGTGCGGAGCTGCTGCAGGTAGACGGCGAAGCCGGCCACCGTCGGGTAACGGAACACGTCGGTGAGCGCGATCTTCAAACCCGTGACCTGCTGCAGCTTGCGGAACACCGCGACGGCGAGCAGCGAGTGACCGCCGATGTCGAAGAAGTTGTCGGAGCGACCCACCGCACGACCCAGCTGCTCGGTCCACACGTCGGCGACCAGCCGTTCCAGATCGTCCTTGGGGGCAGCGACCTCCGAGAGCGAGGCAACGGCGCCACCGCGGCGCACGTCGGCGGGCAGCGCTGCCCGGTCGACCTTGCCGTTGGGGGTGAGCGGCAGCGCGGCGATGGCCACCACGAAATCGGGCACCATCACGTCGGGCAGGGTGGACGCGACGTGCTTGCGCAGCAGCGGCTCGTCGATCTCGGCGCCCTGTGCCGGCACCACGAACGCGATGAGCCGCGCGTCGGCCGCGTCGCCGCGGGCGACCACGACGGAGCGCTCGACGCTGCCGTGCGAGTCGAGGTGTGCCTCGATCTCGCCGAGCTCGATGCGGTGACCGCGGATCTTGACCTGGAAGTCGACTCGTCCGGCGAACTCGACGACACCGTCGTCGCCGAACCGGGCGAGGTCGCCGGTGGCGTACAGCCGGCCGTGCGGGTGGCGGTCGACGAACCGTTGCTGCGTGAGGTCGTCGCGACCGAGGTAGCCGCGAGCGACACCCTCACCGCCGATGTGGAGCTCGCCGAGCGCGCGCACGGGCACCGGTCGACCGGCTGGGTCGAGGATGTGCA
>CAZWCU010000171.1:0-9413 GCA_964632715.1 uncultured Bifidobacterium sp.
GTTCCTCGTGCTCCCGCTCATCGTGCTCGAGCACGCCACCACCCCCGAGTTGCAGGCGCGCTGCCTGCAGTTGGTGCGTCACGGTGCCGAGGCTCGCTTCTCGTACACGAAGGCCCTCTACGACACCTACGTCTCGCCCGAGCCCGCGGTGGCGAACCCCGCGCCTGCGCTCGCCTGATCCCCACATGCCGACGATTCGCTTCTCGACCAGCGACCGCGACGTCGAGTTCGCCGACGGTGACGAGGTCAACCTGCTGCGGGTCGCCATTCGCAACGACTGCGGCATCCCGTTCAAGTGCGCGAGCGGCAACTGTGGCACCGATCGCGTGCGGGTCGAGGCGGGTGCAGACCACTGCAGCACGCCTCGCCGGCGCGAGCGGGAACGCCTCGGGGAACTGTTCGATCAGGGCTACCGGCTCGCGTGCCAGACCTACGTGAACGGCGACGTCACGGTCGCCTGGGATCCCGAGCAGATCGGCCTCGACGCGGGCAGCAAGGTGTACGACAAGCTGCGCCAGGTGTGGCTCGCGAAGGACGACGGCGGATGACGGCGGAGTCGTCGCTGGAGGCAACGCAGTGGCACCAGGTCGGCAGCGTCGCCGACGTGTCGAAGAAGCGGAAGGTCGTCGTCGAGATCGACGAGCGTCAGATCCTGGTCGTCGCCCACGAAGGCCGGTTCTTCGCGTTCGACAACATCTGCATCCACCGCGATCGTGAGCTGTCGAAGGGTGTCATCCTCAACGGGAAGCTGGTGTGCCCCGGCCACCAGTGGGCGTTCGCGCTCGACACCGGGTGGGAAGCCGTGAAGGAAGCCTGCCAGCCCACCCACGCGGTGCGCGTGGATGGCGACGACGTGTTCGTGTGCGTCGCGCCCAACCCGGCGAGCGTGTCGTGAGCGCGGTCGACGACGCGCGGGCCGACGACCGTGCGTCGGTCAAGCAATGGGTCGACGGGTGGGGTGACGAAGTCGCCGCGGTCGACCTCACCGCAGGGCGTCGCCGGTTCGCCGACGACGTGGTCGCGTTCGGCACGTTCGCCGACGTGGTCGTCGGCCTCGACCGGCTGATGCAGGACCAGTGGTCGCAGGTGTGGCCGAAGATCGAGGACTTCCTGTTCCTCACCGACGACATGCAACTGATGGTCTCCCCCGACCGGCGCATGGCGGTCGCCGTGGTCGGCTGGACGTCGGTCGGCATCGACGAGACCGGCGCGCGGTTCCCGCGCCCGGGCCGAGCCACCATCGTGCTGCAGCGGTCGTCGATCGACGACGAGTGGGTGGGTGCGCACACCCACTTCTCCCTCGGCCGCGGTGTCCCGCAGTCGTCGCACGGTTCCCGCCCCATCCGCTGACCATCCGAGTGCCACGGCGCCATCCGAGTGGCAGGCGACCGTCCGAGTGCCACGGCGCCATCCGAGTGCCAGCCTGTACCCCGTCGCAACGCACCCACTCGGATGTCCGCCGCGGACGACGGAACCGACCGGCCCGCAGCGGGGTAGGAGGGGCATGAACCAGCATCACGCACTCTCCCGAACCCTCGTCGGTCTGCTCATCGCGTTGCTCGCGATCATCGGCCTCGACGGCACTGCCGCCGCCGGAGGCTGGGCGGTCACCACGCTCGACGCGATGCCCACGCCGAGACCCGGCGAGCCGGTCGACGTCGGCTTCACGATCCGACAGCACGGCGTGACACCCATCGACATCGCCGACGGCGTCGCCATCGAGGTGCTCGCGGCGGACGGGACGGTGCAACGGTTCGCCGCCGAACGGCAGGGCGTCCTCGGGCACTACGTCGCGTCGGTCGTCTTCCCGACGTCCGGGGAGTTCAACTGGTCCGTCATCCAGGGCTCGTTCGGCCCGCAGGACCTCGGCGTACTGACGGTCGACGCCGCGACGAGCGGCGCGGTTGCGGGTGGTGGCAGCGAGCACCGGTTCCCGGCCGCGCTCCGCTACGGCCTGATCGCACTGGCCGTGTGCCTGGCAGCGTTCGCCGTCGTCGATGCCGTGTCGAGTCGTCGTCGGCGAACGGTGGCGGCGTGAGCCGAGCCGGCATCCTGGCGGCGACTGCAGCGATCGTCGCTGCGGCCGCGGCTGTCGTCGGCTGGCAGACCGAACCGTCCGAGCCTGCTGCGGCGAAGCCGGTGGCCGTGTCGGGCGCGGACTTGTTCCAGAGCAAAGGCTGCGCCAGTTGCCACGTCGGGCCGGACTCCACCCCGATGATCGGTGCGTTCCCACCACTCGACGATGCTGCTTCGTGGGCGGCCGAGCGGAGGCCCGGCACGAGCGCCCGCGACTACCTCGCCGAGTCGATGCGTACTCCGTCTGCGTTCCTGTCGCCTGCGTGGGTGTCCGGTGGCCCGACGACCGCGATGCCCGATCTGGGCCTCACGGAGGCAGAGATCGACGCGCTGGTCGACCATCTGCTGCAAGGCTGAGCGTCACTGATCGACGAGCAGGAGCACACCCTCGTGCGGCGAGCCAGTTCCGGCGACGCCGCGGCCTTCGGCGAGCTGTTGACTCGCCACCGGTTGAGCGCGCTCCGGGTGGCGACGGTGGTGCTCGGGACGGCGACCGGGGCGGACGACGTGGTGCAGGACGCCGATGTGCGGGCGTGGCGAGCGCACGCCACCATCGATCCGGCGAGAGGGTTTCGCAGTTGGTACTTGCACGTGGTCGCCAATGCGGGAAAGAACGCGCGCCGGTCGCGTGGTCGGCGTGCCGCGCTGGAGCTGCGCGTGCCGCACGACGAGGTGGTGGCCGATCCTGCGGACCGCGCCGTCAGCGGCCTCGAGCGCGTGGCAGTCGTCGCGGCGATCAACCGGCTGCATGCCGACGACCGATTGGTGATCGCGCTGCGTCATTTCGAACAGCTCACCGAACACGAGATGGCCGACGTGCTGGCCTGCCCGGTGGGCACGGTGAAGTCGCGGCTGTCGCGGGCGATGGCTCGGCTCCGCCAGCAACTCGTCCGGCTGCAGAAGGAGGAACTCGATGATCGATCTCGATGACGATCGACTGGCCGAGGTGCTGGCCGACGTGGGTCAACAGCTGTTCACCGGGCCGGCGACCGTGTCCGCTCGCGACGCGCGCCGTTGGCAATCGGTGGCCCGCATCGCATTGGCGGCCGCGGCGGCGGTGGTGCTGCTCGTCCTGGCCATCACGCCGCTGCGCACTGCGGTGGCCGATTGGTTGGGCATCGGTTCCACACGCATCCGCATCGACCCGTCGCCGACGACGACGATCGAGGAGGTCCAGTCGATCGATGCCGACCTGACCCGCATCGACCGAGCACGGGCCGAGGAGATCATCGGTGAATCGCTGGGTGGCCTCGACGGATCCGACCTCGGCGCGCCCTCCGGCTTCGCGCGGATGCCCGAAGGGGGCGTGCTCGTGCTGTGGCCCGACGGGTCGACGTTGTGGATACACGTCGAGTCGATCGACGCCGACCGCTACTTCGACAAGCTGGTGTCGAGCGGCGCGCAGATCCAACGGGTCGACGGTCTCGGTGACAGCGCGATGGTCATCGAAGGCGACCACCTGTTGCAGACGCCCCATCGCATCGTGCTCGCGACGACGGCGGTGGTGTGGCGCACGGACGCCATGGAGTACCGGCTGGAGTCGGTGCGCGAGCCGGACGACCTGATCGCGATCGCTCGACAGCTCGCGAATGATTCGTGACGTGATGTCGAGAATCGGGTGACGGCTCCGCTCCTATGGTGAGAGCCGCGACCGACGTGGCCGACAACGAGGAGAGTTCGATGCCGAAGTACCTGTTGCTCAAGCACTACCGCGGCGGTCCCGACCCGTTCCGCCCGTTCCCGCCCATGGACCAGTGGGCACCCGACGACGTCGATGCCCACATGAACTTCCTCCGCGAGGTCAGCAGGGTGCTCAAGGAAAGTGGTGAGTACGTCGACGCGCAGGCGCTCACCATGGCGCAGACGTGGGTGCGCTACGGCGGCCCCGACGCGGCGCCGGTGATGACCGACGGCCCGCACCCCGAGACCAGCGACCTCGTGGCCGGCTGGTACATGATCGACGTCGACAGCCACGAACGCGCCATCGAAGTGGCGGGGTGGGTCTCGTCCGAACCCGGACCGGGCGGCGAGTCGATGTACGAGTGGATCGACGTGCGCGAGGTGATGGACTGACCGTGAGCGCTGAGTGGCGACCGGGCGAGGTCGATCTCCTCGTCCGGTCACTCGCGCCGAGGGCGCTGGCCGCGTTGTTGCGGCGCGGCGAGGACTTCGCCTCGGCCGAGGATGCGGTGCAGGACGCGATCGTGGATGCGCTGCGCGTGTGGCCGGAGCATCCGCCACGGGACCCGCAGGCATGGCTCACCGCGGTGTCGCAACGACGACTGGTCGATGCTCGACGCAGCGAGTCGGCGCGGCATCGTCGCGAGGCTGCGGTGGCCGACGAGCCGGCCCAGGGGCCGACCGAGGTCGACGACGACACCTTGCTGCTGCTGTTCCGCTGCTGTCATCCCGACCTGTCACCGGCGTCGCAGATCGCGCTCACGCTGAGGGCGGTCGGCGGGCTGACGACGCGCGACATCGCCGACGCGTTCTTCGTGCCGGAAGCGACGATGGCGCAGCGGATCAGCCGCGCCAAACGAACCGTGCGCGACCGCGAGTTCACCGAACCCGGCGACCTCGCAGTCGTGCTGCGCGTGGTGTCGCTCGTCTACCAGGCCGGCCATGGGCGCCGGAACGACCTGGCCAACGAGGCGATTCGTCTCGCGCGCCAGCTCACCCTGGCGACGCCGGAGCCGGAGGCGCGGGGACTGCTCGCCCTGCTGCTGCTCCAGCACGCGCGGCTGCCCGCGCGCAGCGATGCGCAGGGTCGCTTCGTGCCGCTCGACGAGCAGGACCGTTCGCTGTGGAGCACCGACGAGATCGCGGATGGCATCGACATCCTGCAAGGTGCGCTCGCCGAGGACCGCCACGGGCGCTACCAGATGCTCGCCGCGATCGCGGCGCTCCACGCCGACGCGACGACGTCTGCCGACACCGACTGGCCGCAGATCCTGGAGTGGTACGACGACCTGGTCGCGCTCACGGCCGAACCGGACGCCGCCGCGGTGCTCAACCGCGCGGTCGCGGTCGGTCACGTCCGTGGTGCCGAGGCGGGTCTTGCCGAGACCGACAGGGTGAGCGAGGTGCTCGGCGACCAGCAGCAGTGGTACGCCGTGCGCGCCTACCTGTACGAGATGGCCGGCGACTTCAGTGCGGCCGGCGACGCCTACGCGGCCGCGGCTGCGCGCACCACCCGGGTTGCCGAGCGCGACCACCTCGTACGCCGAGCGGCGCGCGCCCGAGCACGGGTCCGGCCGCCAGCCCGCTGATTCGAGCCGGACTCAGGCGAGCGTGCCGGCAGTCTTGGCCTTTGCGACCGACGCTCGCACGACCGGGATGTCGGCATCGTCGAGCGGTTGCATCCGCGACTTGCGGGCGAGCGCGGCATCGACGAACGGCGCAAGCTCGGCCTCCTTGCGCTGACGCCGTTCCGCATCCTCGGCGCGGAACTCGGGCATCACGTCGGAGGCGAACAACTCGAGCGACGAGCAGATGTCGGCGTGCGCGTTGCGCCCCGCCTGCTGGATGAAGATCACCTGGTCGACACCGACATCGCGCATCTGGCGCAGGTAGCGCGCCGCGTCGGCAGGTGTACCGATGCAGCTGGCGAACGACTCGCCCTGCTCCTCGGCGGCTGCGATGCGGCGGGCGACGCTGTCGGGTGCGCGACGTGCCTGGAACTCGCCCCACAGGTCGGTGCGTCCCGGCACCTGATCGTGCGCGACGAGTGCGTTGAGCGCGTAGCCGAAGAACTCGAAGCCCTCCTGCCCCCGCCGGATCGCCTCGGCGCGGTCGGGATGCAGCGAGAACCCGGTGACCAGTGCGATGTTGGCGTTGACGCTGTGACCGAGCGCGACGCACTCCTCGCTGCGGATGATGTCGTAGTACACGTCGACCCACGACTTCGCTTCGTCGGGGTCGACGAAGCTGAACGCCAGCGCGCCGATGCCGTGACGAGCGGCCACCTTGATGGTGTCGCGGTTGGTGCACGCCATCCACATCGGTGGGTGCGGCTTCTGGCGCGGTTTGGGCAGCACGTTGCGGCACGGCATCGAGAACGTGTCGGACGTGTAGCCCGGGTAGGGATCGAGCACCATCATGTTGGCGATCTGTTCGGCGGCTTCCAGCGCCATCGCCCGCTTCTGCTTGGCGGGGATGTCGAAGCCGTGCAGTTCCAACCGGGTTGCCCCCTCACCGATGCCGAAGTCGACGCGACCGTCGGAGATGAGGTCGAGCGTGGCCAGCGCTTCGGCCGTACGTGCCGGGTGGTTGTACTTCGGGATCACCTGTCGGATGCCGTGGCCGAGGCGGATGCGTGTCGTGCGCGCGGCCGCCGCGGCGAGGAACACCTCGGGCGCGGACGAGTGCGAGTACTCGTCGAGGAAGTGATGCTCGACCTCCCAGGCGTAGTCGAAGCCGAGACGGTCGGCGAGCTCCACCTGGTCGAGCGCATCGCGCAGGAGGCAGAACTCGTCGTCGTCGCTCCACGGCTTCGGGAGCTGGTGCTCGTAGAAGATGCCGAACTGCATGCGAGGTAGCTCAGCACACCGACCATCGCCGCTGCGTGTCAGACACGCGAGAGCGACGCAACGAAAGACAACGAGCGGGTGACGGGAATCGAACCCGCGTTCTCAGCTTGGGAAATCGATTCGGGCAGTTGTGTCACCTGCACCGTTTCGAGAAAGACCAGCTCAGCGGTTATCCGGTTCCACCAGTGTTGTCCTGTGATGCCCATTTCTGTTCCGTTGTGGCACGGATATGGCACGACGGCCCTCTGAGCTTCACTCACATTCCGGGTTGATCAACCCAGAATGTGGGTTGATCACGGCCCTTTTCGCACCTCAACCGTGCGCTGCCGCGGTTGTCAGTTGAATCGAGCGCGAGGCCAACGGGCTGAGGTCTGGATGCTCGGTCATCCGTACGAGCGTCGAGCGCTCCTTGGTGGTCAACGAGGCGCCGGCTCGATCTGCCGGGCCGAGGAGTCGCGCGAGAGCGTCGACGTCGCGCACGTGCTTGGCGCGTTCAGCCGACGAGATGGACACGATCTCGGTGACCGCAGTCGCCTTTCCCAACAGGGCACCGACCAGCGTTGGCCGACGCACGACTCCGGCAGTGTTGTTGTCGAGTTCTACTCGCACGAGTGACACGCGGCCGAAGGCTTGCGATGTGCCGGGTGCTTCGATGGTGCGTCCGCTGCCGAGAGCGAGCGTCGCCCGTGCGCCCATGTGGTCGGGAGCGAGAACGTCGATGGTTGCCTCGCCGCGTCGGTATCGGTGCGCGACCCCTTCCGGGCTCGGAAGGTCCTGCGAGAAGCCGGCTCGAGTGAGGACGGTGTGCGTGTGCCCGAGCGCAGCCGGGTCGATGCGAAGGTCGACGACGAGGTCGATGTCGTTCGTGGGGCGAACGTCGCTCGACTTGCGCTCCACCTCGTGGAGGAACACCATCTGGCCGCCGATCAGCAGCCAGTGGCGGCCGAGCTGGGGCGCGATCTCGATGAGCGCGCGCCACGACTCTGCCTGGCCGCCGACCAACGGTGGTAGGCGAACGACATCGGGTTCATCCATTGCGGTGAGCCAAGTGTTCGGCGGAGATCCAGTGCCGTGGATCACCTGACTCGAGGAGGTCGAGGGCCACTGCCGCTTGCGGCGCGAGAGCACCCTTCGGGAGTAGCCCCCAAGCTTCATCGTCGACCACTCGAAGCGCAATGCGCCCCGCCGCATCTGGGACATAGGCAACACGATTGTCGAGGTCGGCGAACGATTGCGCTGACAGGTACAGGTCGAGGTTGTCATCGGGCGCCAACTGTTCGCCGAGGTCGATCGCGGCGCGTACGCCGCCGAGCATCGCGCCCACCATCTCTGGCAGCGCGGCGACGTCAGCCCGGCTCATCTCGCAGCGCACGACGTTCGCGCGGCGGTGATACCTGCCCGGATGGAGGAGATCGATCCACCCACCGAGGATCTCGTGCCACGCCCTCACCGGGCCCAGCGGCCGCCCTCGAACCCCGGGCGAGTGCCGCCGCGCCGCGACCGCGTCCTTGGGCACCACCCACACGTTGCCGAAGCGTTGTCCGGGCAGTTGGCCGCCCACGACGAGCTGGCGGACGCGCTCGACCGACACCCCAAGGAGGTCGGCCGCGTCGGCCAGGGGCAGTAGCTCGGACATGGGCCTAATATATTGGAGTTCTCCAAGATATACAAGCAGATCGTTCATCCACAGCCGGCTGTTGATGTCCGTTGGCGGGTGTGCGTAACGAGAGCGCGACCCGACAAGCACGAGCTGAAGTGGCACGGCCTCGCAATCGGTCTGGCGTCTTCGACGGATTGTGCTGCGCCCCGCGGGTTTCGTGCTCTGTAAGTGGGTGTGAGGTTCGTCTCCGTCTCCACCGTTCGGGGCTTCGGGTCCCGTACTGGTGCAGTGATGTGTGACGCGCGCCGGACTGCGGAGGGATGGCTCCGGTGAGCCAGCTGACCGACCCCGCTGTTGCGACGCCGACTGGCCCGCCCGACTTCCTCACGTTGGATGAAGCCGCGGCGGTGTTGCGTGTCGGGCGCAGCACGGCATACCGAGAGGCGAACGCCTTCGAGCGGTCGGGTGGCCGCACCGGCATTCCGGTCGTTCGGTTTGGCAAGCAGTTCCGAGTGCCGCGCTGCCGGCTCGAGGAACAGCTCGGCGGTCCTCTCACCTGGCCGCTGCCGGCACCAATCGCAGTCGAGCCCCGAGTCGCGAAGCAGCCGACGACGCGATCGTCACGCTCGACCAAGCGACCGAAGCGCACGGTCGCGTCTCGGTCGACCGCCCAGTTGTCACTCGCGATCGAGTCCTGAGGCGCACGAGATGACCGCTCCCGGAACCACCGTACCCATGTTTGACAGACAGGTGCCCGCGGGCGGGAGGGAGTCCTCATGTTGCGCGTGACAACGCTCTACGCGGGCTCAGCGGCCGCGACTGCGAAGTACTACACGCAGTACTTGACGCAGGCGCCGGGGGAGCAGCCGGGTGTGTGGTCGGGCACCCAGGCTGCAGGTCTCGGTCTGTCGGGTGAGGTGTCGACCGCCTCGCTCGAGCAGTTGCTGAGCGGTCGCGATCCACTTACCGGGGTGACGCTCGGTAACCCGTTGGTGGATCGGACGACTGCGAACGGGACGGTGATTCGGGCGGTGGCGGGGTTTGATTCGACGGTGTCGGCGCCGAAGTCGTTGTCGGTGTGGTGGGCGCTCACTGGCGACCCCGGCCTGGCCGAGTGTCACGACGTCGCCGTCAACGCGGTCGTCGACTACCTCGAACACTTCGGCTCGACGACCCGTGTCCGCTCGTACGGCGGGCGGTTGCATCCG
>CAZWCU010000172.1:0-7728 GCA_964632715.1 uncultured Bifidobacterium sp.
CGGCGGGTCGTCACGATGCGAGCCGCTAACGTCGGCACATGAGTCGCCGGGTCCCGATCGCCGTCGTACTCCTGATCGCTGCGCTGCTGGCAGTGGCCGCATCGGCCGAGCCGGTGCGGTTCTGGGTGGTCCCGCCATCGGGCGCCGACGTGTCGTCGCCCGGCGGCGCGGCGCCGATCACGATCGAGCCATCCGAGCTGCCGGAGGGGCAGCCTGCAGGCGACGGAGATCTCGGCCCACTGCCGCAGGTGATCGCTGTGCTGACGATCGCGGCCGGCCTCGCAGCCCTGTTGGCCATGCGCGGGTGGTGGCCGGCGGCGTGGCCGTCGGTCGCCGTGCGCAGGCGCAGTCGACAACGGTTCGAGTCGTTGCCCGACGTGCCGAGTGAGCACCCCGGCCTCGACATGGAGGCGGCTCGCGTTGCGTTGTCGACCGGCGAGCCGCGCAATGCGATCGTGGCGTGCTGGGTGCGACTGGAGAGCGACATCGCCGCAGCCGGGTGGCCTCGTTCGAGCTCGGAGACGTCGGCGGAGTACGTGCAGCGAGTCGTCACCGAATCATCCGTGGACCCGCACGCGATCGCCGAACTCGCCGCGCTGTACCGCGAAGCTCGCTTCTCGGATCACGCGCTCCTCGACGCCGACCGTGCGCACGCGCGTGCCTTGCTCTCGCGGATCGAGGCGGGCCTCCGGTCCGGCGAGCGGGTGACCGCATGACGCGATGGAGGGTCCTCGCCACCGTGTCGCTCTGGCTGGTGCTGTGCCTCTCGCTGTGGGTCACCGACGCACGACCGGCGGTCCTTGCCCTGGCAGGTGTCGTCGGCTTCGGTGCCGCCGTGGTGCTGTCGGTCATCGATGTCGCCACCGGCATCGGCGACACCGGCTGGCCACCGGTTCGCAACAGCAGCCGTCCGAACGACGACGACCAGTGGGTGCGGCAACTGCGCGCGCAGGTGGCGGGCGCCCGGCAGACCGGCTCGACCGAGCTGCGCGACCGACTCGTCGCACTGGTCGACGCGCGAGTGCATGCACCGCTCGCGGCCGGCATCGACCAGCGACCCGGGATCACCGACCGCGCCCTCACTCCCGCCCTGCGCGAACTGCAGGTCGGCTCACCCCGGCGCCTCGGTTCGCCGCGAACACTGGAGCAGACCATCACCGACATCGAGGCCCTGTGAACGAGATCCGACCCGCAACGACGATGACGCCCGCGGAGGCTTCACGACTGGCCAACGCGGTGCTCGACGAGGTGAACACCGCCATCGTCGGCAAGCGGACGGCGCTCGGCCTGATCCTGTGCGGCGTGCTGGCGGGCGGCCACGTGCTCATCGAGGACCTCCCCGGCTTGGGCAAGACACTGGCGGCGCGGTCGTTCGCGCAGGCGCTGGGATTGCGCTTCACCCGCGCTCAGTTCACACCGGACCTGTTGCCCGCCGACCTGACCGGCTCGTTCGTGTTCGACCAGCGCACGAACGAGTTCGTGTTCCGCCGTGGCCCGTTGTTCACCGGGTTGCTGCTCGCCGACGAGATCAACAGAACGCCACCGAAGACGCAGTCGGCGCTGCTGGAGGCGATGCAGGAACGCCAGATCACGGTCGAAGGCGAGACGTTCCTGCTCGACGAACCGTTCCACGTGCTCGCCACCGCGAACCCCGTGGAGTACGAGGGCACCTACCCGCTGCCGGAAGCGCAACTGGACCGTTTCCTCCTGCGAATCAGCTTCGGGTACCCCACGCCCGACGAGGAGTGGCAGGTGCTCACGCAGCGGGTCGACCGCCGCCGGGAGCAACACGACATCGCGACCATCGTCGACGCACCGACGCTGCTGGCGATGCAGGCCGCCGTCGAGACCGTCAACGTCGATGACGACGTCAGTCGCTACTGCGTCGACCTCACGGTCGCCACCCGCCAGCACCCGCAGACCAGCATCGGTGCCTCACCACGGGGGGCGATCGCACTGCTGCTGTGTGCTCGCGCGTCCGCAGTCATCGCCGGCCGCGACTACGTCGTCCCCGAAGACGTGAAGGCCGTCGCGCCCTCGGTGCTGCCGCACCGCATCACCATCAAACCTGAACTGTGGATGTCGAACGCCTCCGGCTCGACGGTCACCACCGACGTATTGGCGTCGGTACCGACGCCGGCTCCGACCAGCCCGCCGTGAACCGCAGCAAGGCACTCCGTGCGAACGGGTGGGGGCCGACGGCCGCGCACGCCCGCGCCACGTGGTGCGGGCTCCTGCTCGCCGGCGCGGCCGTGCTCGGCCACCGCCCGGATCTCCTGGTGCTCGCCGCGCCCTTCGTCGGAGCGGCGGTGTGGGCAGCACTGCTGCGACCCACCACACCGCTGACGGTGCACCAGTCGATGGGCCACCCGACGGTGAGCGAGGGCGACGCGACGACGTGGCGGTTCACCGTCGACGACCCGGGTGGGCATGCGGACGACATCGCGGTGCGGCTGCGCGTGCCGGAGTGGGTCGTCGCACAACCGGCCGACGGCGCGGCCGCCGCCGGTCTGCGGGAGGACGGCGATCGCGTGCTCGACATCGGAGTCCGCGCCACGCGATGGGGGCGCCATCGCATCGGCCCGGCCCGCGTGGTTGCATCGAGCGCGTGGGCCGGGTTCCAGTGGGTGTCCGAGAGCGGCCTCGAGGCCCGCTCGCTGCTGACTCTGCCGCGCACGACACACTTCGACGCGACGGCAGGCTCGGTGCATCGGCCCGGGTTGATCGGGGTCAACCGCTCGCCCCGGCAGAGCGCGGGCACCGAGTTCGCGAGCATTCGACCTTTCCAGCCTGGCGATCGACTGCGTCGAATCCACTGGAGTCGCTCGCTGCGAACCGGCACGCTGCACGTCACCTCCACGTGGGCCGACCACGACCGACACGTCGTGCTGCTCGTCGAGGGATTCGACGACATCGGCCAGAGCGGTGGAATCGACGGGAGCACCTCGAGCCTCGATCTCACGCTGCGCGCCGCAGGGTCCATCGCCGAGCACTTCCTCGAGGTCGGCGACCGCGTCGCACTCGTCGTCCTCGACAACCGGGGCATCCACCGCCTGCCGGCGGCCGGCGGGGCGCGCCATCTCCGACGCCTGCTCGAAACCCTCTCGACCACCGATCCGACCGGTCGACTCAACGACACGGGACGAGTGCCACGCGGGCTGCACCCGGGCGCGCTCGTCGTGATGCTCTCGCCGCTGGCGAGCTCGACCGCTCTCGAGCGCGCGGTCACGATGGCTGCACACGGACGCTCTGTCGTGGTCGTCGACTGTCTTCCGCCCGACATCACGCAGCAGTTCCCCACTGATCCGCTCGCAGGTGTCGCCTGGCGAATTCGGTCGCTCGAACGCGCGCACGAGATCGAACGCGCCGGCGAGTCCGGCGTCGCCGTCGTGCAGTGGCGAGGACCGGGCAGCCTCGACCAAGTGCTCCGCAACATGCGGTCCAACGCCGCCGAACGAGCGCAGCGACCGTCATGACGAACTCGCGAGACGTCCGATCCGAAGACCGCGATCAACCCGCCCGCTCCACCGTCGTGCTGCGCGCACTCATCGTGCTCAATCCGCTCGCCGCAGTCGGTGCCACCTGGCTCGCCGCCGGTCACACCGTGCTCCCTGTCGCCGTGCTCGTCGGGCTGCTGGCGGCGCTCTGTGCCGTTCACCCCGACAGCCACTTCGGCGTGCTCGTGGTCGTCGCCGTTGCCGTCGAATGGATCGTGATCGTCGACCACCACGCCACGGCATGGTCGATGGCCGCCGCCGCGTGCCTCACGATCTTCCACGCAGCGCTCGCCGCCGCCACCGTGGCGCCGGAGACGGCACCGTGGACACGGGCCATGCAGCGCCGTTGGTTCCGTCGGACCGCAACGCTCGTCGTTGCGAGCGCGGCGATGTGGGTGATCGTCGTCGTCACTGCCCATGTGTCCTCCAGCGGAACCTCGCTCTTCGCGCCGGCCCTCCTGGTCCTCGCGGCAGGGGCCATCTGGGCCGGTCGGCGCGCCACGTGGTCGGGTGAGCGCCGATGAGCCACCCGAGCATCCCGGCCGGCCCGTTCGTCGTACGGTTCATCGAGGAAGTGCAAGGAGGCGCCGACGATGAGTGACGCGAAGGTGTGGTTCATCACCGGCGCCGCGCGAGGAATGGGCAACTCGTTCGTCCGAGCGGCGCTCGACCATGGCCACGCGGTCGTCGCCACCGGCCGGCGCCCTGACGAGTTGACGCAGGCCTTCGGGCAGCGCGACGGCCTGCTGGCGGTGCGACTCGACGTCACGCGCGTCGACGAGGCCGACGCGGCAGTGACGGCCGCGGTCGAGCAGTTCGGTCGGGTCGACGTCGTCGTCAACAGCGCGGGTGCCTCGTTCAAGGGCTTCTTCGAGGAGATGTCGCCGCGCCAGGTCGAGCAGCAACTCGCGACCAACCTGCTGGGTCCGATGAACGTGACCCGAGCGGTGCTGCCGGTGATGCGCCGTCAACGATCGGGGCACCTGATCGCGATCTCGTCGGGAGCCGGTCTCGTGGGCTTCGAGTACTCATCGGTGTACGCCGCGTCGAAGTTCGGGTTGGAGGGCTGGATGGGTGCGCTCGCACAAGAGGTGGCGCCGTTCGGCATCCACACCACGATCGTGAACCCGGGATTCTTCCGAACCGGGCTGGCGAGTCCCGAGTCGCTGATCTGGCCCGAGCTCGCCATCGACGACTACGCCGACCGGAGCGCGACGCAACGGGAGTGGTGGCAGGCTCAGGACGGTCGCCAGCCGGGCGACCCCGACAAGCTGGCGATGGCGCTGATGACGATCGCCGAGGAGCAGCCACCACCTCGCCGGTTCGTCGCAGGAGCCGACGTGCTGGCGCTGGCCGAGCGCAAGATCGCCGAACTGCAGGCTCAACTCGAGGCTCACCGCGAGCTGTCGTCGTCACTCGACTTCGACGAATGACGGAGCGCAGAGCGTGAGCTCGTGACATCGCGGCGGGAGGCCAGGTCCGAGCAGAAGCGGGCGATGTACGCGGGCGGGCGTCCGAACGACCAGGCGAAGCAGGTGCACCGGCGGTTCGCCGACGGCCCGCTGCCGCGGGTGTTGCCGATCGCAGCCGTGTTGCACGTGCGCGGCCGCAGCACCGGCAACCTGATTCGAGTGCCGATCGTCGTCGTGCCGTACGGACGGCACTGGTACACCGTGTCGATGCTGGGCGAGCAGAGCAACTGGGTCCGCAACCTCCGCGCAGCCGAGGGTGACGCGGAGCTGACGCACGGTCGACGTCGTCGCGTCCACCTCACCGACGTCGCTGTCGACGAGCGCGCGCCGATCATCAAGCGATACCTCACGTTCGCGTTCGGCGCCCGCCCGCACATGCCGGTGCGATGGAACGATCCGCCCTCGGTGTACGAGGCGATCGCGGCCGAGTACCCAACGTTCCGCATCGACCGTCGACCCGGATGAGCGGCCGCCGCTCAGGCGAGCACGGCGGTGGCCTCCACCTCGATGAGCAGGTCGGGCTCGCCGAGTGAGGCGACGCCGATGAGCGTGATCGGCTTCAGCGGATCGACGTTCGCGGTCGCGGCGGCGCGCATGACTCCTTCGCCGAGCAGTGCCATCTTCTCCGGCGACCAGTCGGCCACGTAGACGGTGAGCCGCGCGATGTCGGCGAACGAGCCACCGACAGCCTCGATCGCGGTGGCCACGTTGCGGAACGCCTGCTCGGTCTGCGCGGCGAGATCGCCGGCGCCGACGGGTTCGCCGGTGGCATCGCGGGCCACCTGCCCGGCGATGAACACGAACCGAGACCCGGTGGCCACTGCCACCTGGCGATACATGTCGGGCTTCGGCAGTCCTTCGGGGTTGAGTACTTCGACGGGCATGTTCGCTCTCCTTGTTCGATGCGTGAAGTCGTAGCATAGTACTGCTATGCTTTCTTGGCAATGCCCAGATCACCTTCGCCCGAAGTCCGCGCGCTGCTCATCGATCGCGCCGCGGAGCTGCTTGCTCGCCGCGAGCCGGTCACGTTGCGCTCCCTCGTGGCCGGCACTGGCGTCTCCACCATGGCGGTGTACACCTACTTCGACGGCATGCCCGGGTTGTGGGGCGCCGTCAGGCAGGAGGGCTTCCGGCGCCTCGCGCAACGGCTGCAGTCGGTCGCCACCGATCGCGACCCGGTACGACATCTCGCGCTGCTCGGCGTCGGCTACGTCGACCATGCGCTGTCGCACCCGAACCTCTACCGCGTGATGTTCGATGCATCGTTCGACCTCCCCGACCCAGCCACCGCAGGCGTCACCTTCGAACGAGTCGTCGCCGCGGCTGGCCGCTGCGTCGATGCCGGACGCTTCCGAGCCGAGGAGCAACCCGGCGACATCGCGCTGCGCTTCTGGGCCAACGGGCACGGCATCGTCTCGCTCGCCGTCACCGGCGTGCTGTCGGTGACCGACCTCCGACGGCATGCACCCGCGATGACCATCGCCCAATTCATCGACGCCGGCGATTCGCCCGAGCGGGCGCGACGCTCCGTCCGTTCTGCGTGGCGCGCCAGCGACTGACGCGACTCAGGGCCGCGGCGGGGGCGGCGACGTGCGACGCGGCGCCACGAGGTCGACGGTGAGGGTGCCGTCGACGAGCGACTGGGCCACATCCGTGAGGCCACGATTGCTGTTCCTCGCGAACGCACGCAACCGGGCGAAGGCCTCGTCCATGTCGACTCGACCACGCTCGGCGATCATGCCCTTCGCCTGCTCGATCGCGATTCGGCTGATGAGCGCGTGTTGCAGATGGCCCTCGCGGATCGCCGCGTCGCGGCTCGCCTGATCCTGGATCATCGCGATGCTCGCGACGTCGGCGAGTGCCTGTGCCAGCGCCAGATCCGCCTCCGACAACTCGACGGCGTCGGACATGAACAGGTTGAGGCATCCGAGGATGACCGACTTGAGGCGGAGCGGGACCGCGCACACCGACGGGAACCCAGCGGCCACGCTCTCGGCAGCGAACTCGGGCCATGGCGACATCGCCCGGAGGTCGGCCTGCGCCACGACCGCACCGGAGTGGTAGCAGTCGAGGCACGGGCCTTGATCGTTCTGGATCTGGAACAGCTCGAGCAGTTGCACCTGTTCGGTCGACGCGCCGATGACGCGCAGGTGCCCCTCCTGGTCGGCGAGCAGGATGCCGGCGGCAGCGGTGTCGAGCAGTTCGACGCACCGCGAGGTGAGAACGGTGAGCACCTCGATGACGTCGAAGTCGCTCACGAGAGTGTCGACGATCTCCACGAACGTGGTCGCCGTCAAGGTCTGGCGGGTCGCGGCATGCGCGAGAGCCTCATCGGACATGGTTCACTCCTCTTCTTCCATGGGTGGATCGATCGTGTGGTCATCGCCGGCGAGCCGCAAGCGGCGGGCGACGATCAGCGAGGCGACCTCCGCGACCGACTGGTCGTGGGAGAACGCGTGCGCACGCATGCGCAGCAGCGCCTCCTCCGCCGAGATGCGCAGCTGGATGGCGACCATGCCGGACGCCTGATAGATCTGCGCCCGGTACTTCACGGCCTCCTCCAAGCCGGCCCCGAGCGTGCCGGCAGGTGCGTCGTCCTGCAGGCTGAGCACCGTTTCGGCGAGCACCCCGGCCAGCGCCTCGCTGTCGTGCTGCTGTGCGGAAGTGAGCTCGCCTTCCGCGTGCTGGTAGAGCGTGAGCACGCCGACGTTGGCGCCTGCGACGAGCAGCGGGTATGCGAACACTGCGGCGATGTGCGA
>CAZWCU010000172.1:7828-9387 GCA_964632715.1 uncultured Bifidobacterium sp.
TGCGTTCCTCTTTCACCATGGCGAACCGCAGGGACTGGGCGGGAACGTTGACCGACGAAGTGACGCCCACCGTACCGGACACTGGAGTCCTACGTGGACGACTGGCCGGTCAGCGCCTCACTGCGACACGTCGAGCACGGCGAGCTCACGCACGCGGGCGAGCAACACGTCGATCGCGGGAGCATTCAGCCCGCCCTGCGGGAAGATGACATCGGCGTAGCGCTTGCTGGGCTCGATGAACTGCTCGTGGCTGGGCCGCACCGACTCGAGGTACTGGTGGATGATGCTCTCCGGGCTACGGCCACGTTCGGCCACATCGCGCTGCAGCCGGCGGATGAACCGCAGGTCGGCATCGGTGTCGATGTACACCTTGAGGTCGAAGCGATCGCGCAGCGTGGGCTCGTACAGCACGAGGATGCCCTCCACCACCACGATGCTCGCCGGGGCGACCATGCGCACGTCGCCGCTGCGCACGTGGTTCGTGTAGTCGTAGATCGGCACCGGCACCGTGCTGCCGTGGGCCAACGCGGCCAGGTGGTCGTTGAGCAGACCCCAGTCGAACGCCGACGGATGGTCGTAGTTCGCGCGGGCACGCACCTCGATCGGTTCGTCGGGATACGACATGTAGTACGAGTCGAGCTTGATCAGTGCGAGGCACTCGTCGCCGGCGAGCTCGGCCAGCCGCTCCGCCACCGTGGTCTTGCCGGAGCACGTCCCACCGGCGACACCGATGAGGAACGGGCGGGGATCGGACATCGCCCGCACGCTAGCCAACGGCAACCCGCCACCGTGTACGAACACACGTTCCATGCTTGGTTTCGTCGGCTCGGGTGCGGCAGGCTGGACGCATCATGACCAACGAGCACGACGCGACTCCCGAACTCGACACGCCTGTCGAGCCGCTCACCGACCGTGATCTGGCCATCCTCCAGTTCGAGGCGACGTGGTTCACCCTCGACGAAGATCGCCACGATGCCATCCGCGCGCGTTTTGCGTGTTCCGTGGAGGACTACAATCTCGATCTCAACCGGGTCATCGATCACCCGGCGGCCCTGAACGCCGACCAGCTGGTGGTTCGCCGCCTGCGCCGTCACCGCGATCGTCGCCGTCGGGCCCTCATCGATGGTGCGGCTGCCGGCGAACAGGCCTGAAGCACTCGACCTGCCGACGACACCAGACGACGACCGAGGAGCCACCATGAGCAACGACAACCAGGGCCGCACCGCTCGCACCACCAGCGGCGCCCCCATGGGCAGCACGGTCGCCATCGTGGTCACCGCCATCGCGCTGATTCTGGGCTTCCTCATCCTGCGCAAGGTGAACGACTCCAGCACCACGCCGCCCGAGCAGACCACTGCCACTACCACGCAGACCACGCTCGACCCCACGGCCACCACGGAGCCGCCGGCCATCGTCACCACCACCACGGTGGCGCTCATCGTCAGCGGCACGAAGCTGCAGGTGGCCAACGCCAGCAACCAGAACGGCGTCGCCAAGCAGATGACCTCGGTGCTCGCCACCAAGGGCTTCACGATGGCCGACGCCGTCAGCGCCACCGT
>CAZWCU010000173.1:0-9379 GCA_964632715.1 uncultured Bifidobacterium sp.
CGTCATCGACAACTCGTCGGCCTGGCGGATGGACCCCGACGTGCCGCTGGTGGTGAGCGAGGTGAACCCCGGTGAGGTGGCCAACGCCCGCATCGGCATCATCGCCAACCCCAACTGCACCACGATGGCGGCCATGCCGGTGCTCAAGCCGCTGCACGACGAGGCCGGCCTGGTGCGGCTCATCGCCGCCACCTATCAGGCGGTCAGTGGTGGCGGGCTCGCCGGCGTCGACGAGCTCGACAAGCAGGCCCGTGAGGTAGTCGATCGTGCGCGTGAACTCGCCTACGACGGCGAGGCCGTGGTGTTCCCCGAGCCCACCAAGTTCGCGCAGCCCATCGCGTTCAACGTGCTGCCCTACGCCGGCAAGTACGTCGACGACGGCTCGCTGGAGACCGACGAAGAGCAGAAGCTGCGCTACGAGAGCCGCAAGATCCTCGCCATCCCCGGTCTGCGGGTCAGTGGCACGTGCGTACGCGTGCCGGTGTTCACCGGCCACTCGCTCAGCATCAACGCCGAGTTCGAGCGGCCGATCTCGGTGGCACGCGCCAAGGAAGTGCTCGCCGCGGCTCCCGGCGTGGAGCTGTTCGACGTGCCCACTCCGCTGCACGCCGCCGGGAAGGACCCCGCCTATGTGGGTCGCATCCGCCAGGACGAATCGGTCGACGGTGGTCGTGGGCTGGTGCTGTTCGTCAGCAACGACAACCTGCGCAAGGGCGCCGCGCTCAACGCCGTCCAGATCGCGGAACTCCTCCTCTGAGCGACCCCGCCTTTCCGTACACGCTGTCGAGCGCTGACCTGGGTGTGTGAGTCCCGAGTCTTGACGCAAACGCCGCCGCGGGCGGCTAGAACTGCCGGATGGATCTGGGCCAGCTGCAGGATGTGATCGAGCGGACGTTCGGCGAACGCGATCGAGCGCGAGGCGTGCCGGCCACGGTGGCGTGGCTGGCCGAGGAGGTCGGGGAGCTGGCGCAATCGGTGCGCAAGGGCAACCACGACCAGCAGGTGCACGAGTTCGGCGACGTGATCGCGTGGGTGGCGACCCTGGCCAACCAGATGGGTGTCGACCTGGAGCAGGCCGTGCAGCGCTACGCCGACGGCTGCCCCCGCTGCCACAGCCTGCCCTGCTCGTGCGCGTGACGACTGCCGGAGAACAAGAAGTGCCCGCCGGCGAACCGGCGGGCACTGCGTACTGGTCGGGGTGAGAAGATTTGAACTTCCGGCCTCCACGTCCCGAACGTGGCGCGCTAACCAAGCTGCGCTACACCCCGTAGCGAGGGAGAATGCTACCCGGCGACGGGTGCTTCTTCCTCCACGGTTTCCGCCTCGTCGGCGGTGTCGTCGTCGGTTTCGGCCACCGATTCGGGCAGTTCGGTGATCGGTTCGGCGAGCACGTCGCGCACGGCTCGCTTGAGCGCGAGCGGGTCGAACGGCTTCACCAGCCATGCGTTGGCGGCCGAACGGCGGGCGAGGTGCACGTCGGCCTCGCGGTCGAGCAGCATCAGCACCTTCACGTCGGGCGCGTTGCCCGAACTGGCGTCGAGCCGCAGGTCCATCGTGATGGCCATGCCACCCTTCGAGCCCACCTGCAGGTCCAGGATGGCCAGGTCTGGTGTGCGCTCGGCCACCACTCGGCTGACCTCGCGGCCTTCGCGGACGATGGTGAACGACACGTCGGGCGCGCCCAACGCGTTGGTGACGTCGTTGACGACGTAGTCGGCATCTGTGGCGACGAGAATGTGCACGGCCACGACGTTACCGGGTGCGCGTGGGCGTCACGAAGCGCCGAACGAACAGCAAGCGTGCGACGTCAGTCGAACAGGCAGGAGCGGATGGCCGCGAGCGCATCGAGCGTGTGCACATCCTCGGACAGCATCGGCACCCACGACGTGTGCACGCCCGGGGGCACGCCGGTGGCCTCCAGCAACGCCGCCGCCTGCTCGCGCTCGGCGGCGGCCGCGGTGCGCAGCTCGATCAGGTTGTCGTACAGCGGGGCCGCCGCACCGCGTGGACGACGCGGGGGAGGCTCGCCGAACGTGGGTGTGCACCGGTTGACCACAACAGCGGCCACCTCCAGGTCGCCCTCGGCGAGCCGGCCGGCGAAGTAGCAGGCCTCCTCGATCGTGTCGGCCCGTGGCGACGCCACCAGCACGAACCTGCTGACGTCGCTGTGCAGCAGTGCCATCACATCGTCGGCACGCTGGCGGAACCCGGTCCCCATGCCGGCGAACGCCTGGAAGAAGGCGACGGCGTCGGCGAGCACGTCGCCACCGACCACCTTGCCGATGGTGCGCAGCACGGGTTGCGCGGCGACGTTGAGCACCTTCAGCCCGCGGCGAGTGGGCATCATCAGCAGCTTGAACAGCGGGTGGTCGATGAAGCGGGCGATGGTGCCCGGCGCATCGAGGAAGTCGAGGGCGTTGCGGGTGGGTGGCGTGTCGACGATGACCAGATCGAAGCGTGGGTCGAGGTGCAGCGCGTGCAGCCGTTCGGCGGCCATGTACTCCTGTGTGCCGCTCAGTGAGCCGGCCACGTTGCGGTAGAAGCCGTTGGCCAGGATGCGTTCGGCCTGGTCGGGGTCGGCGGCGTTGGCTCGCACCAGCCCGTCGAAAGTGGTGGCGGTGTCGAGCATCAGCGCCCACAGCTCGCCCTCGCCGGGCACCTGCAGCTGCACCGGCTCGTTGCTCAGCCCGCCGGGCACCCCGAGTGCGTCGGCCAGGCGCTTGGCCGGGTCGATGGTGACCACCACGGCGCGCCGACCGAGCTGCGCGGCCTGCAGGCCGAGCGCTGCCGCGACGGTGGTCTTGCCCACACCGCCGGAGCCGCAGCACACGAGCACCTCCGCCCCGATGAGGTGCGCGACCAGTGATCCGTCGGTGGTCATTGCGTTGCCTCGAGGTTCCACGCGTCGGCGAGCCGCTCGATGCCGTCGGCGTCGAGGCGGGAGCCGGCAACCGTGGCGAGGTGCAGTTGCGGCAGGGCCAGCTGCTCGGCGAGCCGGTTGCACTCGGTGCGGTGGAGCAGGCGGCGTGCGTTACGGAAGTCGGCCGCCAGGCGCATCGGGCTGCCGTCGCCGGCGGCGTCGGCCGGCAGATCGGGGCCGTGGTCGACTCCGTTGACGACCACCGGGCCGAGGTGCACGCCGACACGCTCCTCGAGGGCGTATGCGGTCTCGATGGCCTCGTTGACCGGTGTGGTCTCGGGCAGCGTGACGAGCACCACCTGGCAGCGGGCGGGGTCGGCCAGCATGTCGGCCACGTCGCTTGCCTGCGTGTGGATGGGGCCGCTGCGCACGCTGGCCAGCAGGCTTCTCGCCGCGAGCAGGAAGGTGATCGCGTGACCGGCGGCGGGGCCGTCGATCACCACCAGGTCGTACAGCCCGCTGCGCTCGAGCTGCTTCACCTTCCCCAGCACCACGATGTCGTCGATGCCCGGCGAGGCCGTGGCCACCACGTCGATGATGCCGCGCGACGCCAGCCGCTTCGTGACGCGCGACAACCCGTGGGTGTCGAGGTACTCGGCCAGCGCCGCAGTGGCCGACAGCTGCTGCACCTCCACGCCCGGCAGCAGGCGCCCGAGCGTGGGCTTTCCGTCGAGCTCGATCACCAGCACCCGAAGTCCGCGACGGATTGCCGCACGCGCCAGAACTGCGGTTACCGTGGTCTTCCCAACGCCACCCTTGCCGGCCACGATGGCCACTGTCGCGGTGGTGAGGAACTGCAGCGGATCCACGCTCTTCGGAGGCACTTGTGCGCAGACTAGCGATCACCCTTCTTGTTGCCCCGCTCGCGGGCATGGTTGGGCTTTCTTTGCTCGGCGCCACCGCCGCGGCGGGCAGCAGCGCGCCGCCCGACACCGTTGCGGCCGTGCCCGTGTCCGAGCCGGCCGACGATGCGTCGTCGCTGGCGCCCGTCGACGTGCTGCAGGTGTCGGGCCTCTTCGACCCGGTCACCGTGCGTTCCATCGACGACGCCATCGCCCGCAGCGAGGCCAACGGGTCGCAGGCCCTCATCCTGCAGCTCAACACCGGCGGCTCGGTGGTCAGCGAGGCCGAGATGACCGACCTGCTGCAGACCGTCGCCGACGCCAAGGTGGCCATCGGCGTGTGGGTCGGGCAGTCGCGCGACGCTCGCGCATACGGGCCGCCCGCGCAGCTGTTCGGCGTCGCCGACGTCACGGCGATGGTGGCCGGCAGTCGCATCGGCCACACCGGCCCGCTGCTCACGCTCGACGGTGCGGAAGTCGATCTCGGTGCCGGCGCCGATCGGCTGCGCAACGGCTCGATGTCGTTCTCCGACGCCCGCCAGTTGGGCGTGCTGCGCCTCGACACCTCCGACGAGGGCGTGCCCACCGTGAAGAGCATGGTGCTGGCGATGGACGGCGCCGAGGTCAACGTGGGTGGCGAAGTCATCGTGCTCGACACCGTCACCGAGCAGCTCGACGACGAGGGCAACACCGAGAACGCGGCCACGCTCGTGAGGTTCTCCGGCCTCGGTCTCATCGACGAGATCTTCCACACCGTGGCCAGCCCGCCGATGGCGTTCCTCTTCTTCACCATCGGCTGCTGCCTGCTGATCTTCGAGTTCTTCACCGCCGGCGTGGGCGTGGCCGGCTTCGTCGGCGCCGTGCTCACCATCTTCGGCTGCTACGGGTTCTCCGTGCTCCCCACCCGCCCGGGCGCGATCGCGCTGCTCGTGCTGGCGTTCCTGGCGTTCGCCATCGACGTACAGGTGGGAATACCGCGTCTCTGGACCGGTGTGGGCACCACGCTGTTCGTGCTCGGGGCATGGTTCCTCTACGAGCCGCTGCCCGGCAACGACCTGCGGCTCGGTTGGCTCACGTTGTTCGTCGGCATCGCGGGCGTGCTGCTCACGTTCGTGGTCGGGATGCCCTCGATGGTGCGCACCCGGTTCGCCACACCCACCATCGGGCGCGAGTGGATGATCGGCTCCACCGGTCTCGCGGTCGGCGCCATCAGCCCGGAAGGTGTGGCGCAGGTGGGCGCGTCCAAGTGGCGAGCACGCACGAACCGTGCCACACCGCTCGCCGCCGGCGACGAGCTGCGCGTCATCGCCATCGACGGTGTCACGCTCGAGGTCGAGCCGCTCGAAGGTGCTGCACGCGACTACCGCGAGCGGCGCCCGAAGCGAGACGCCGAGCCCGCTCCCACCGACACGGCAGAGCCGGCCGAGGGCGTCGCCGGTCGATGACACCGGTGACGGTCGTCGACCGACGGACGTTCGTGCAGGGCCGCCAGGCCGGGTACAGCGTCGCCGGCGAGGGCATGCCGGTGGTGCTGCTGCACGGGTGGGCCCTGGCGCAGCACACGTATCGCGATGTCGTCGGCACCATCGCCGCGCAAGGCTGCCGGGTCATCGCGCCGGCCCTGCCCGGCTTCGGCGGCACGGCCGACCTCCCCGGCGACTCGTTCTCCATCCGCGGCTATGCGCAGTGGCTGGCCGACCTGCTCGACGCGCTGGAGATCGACGAACCGGCCGTCGTCGTCGGCCACTCGTTCGGCGGTGGCGTCGCCGTGCGGTTCGCGCACGACTTCCGGTCGCGGGTGCGCAGCCTGGTGCTGGTCAACTCGGTCGGTGGCTCGTCGTGGCGCAACGGTCGCATGCTGCGCAGCATCACCGAGCGACCGCTGTGGGACTGGGGCCTCCACTTCCCCGGCGACGTGTGGCCCGTCCGTCAGGCAACCCGTGTGCTGCCCGTGCTGGTGGAAGACTTCCTGCCCAACCTGGTGCGCAACCCGCGCGCCATCGTCAAGGTGGCCAACCTGGCTCGTCGCGCGGACCTGCGCACCGAGCTCGAGTCGCTGCGCGACAAGGGCTTGTCGATCTCCATCATCTGGGCCACGCGCGACGGCATCATCCCGCGCGAGTCGTTCGAGGCGCTGTGCGTCGCGTCGGGTGTCGAGGGAACCGTGGTCGAAGGCTCGCACAGCTGGCTGCTCGCCGATCCGCAGCAGTTCGGTGAGGTGATCACCAACGACGTGCGCGTCGCGCAAGCGGCGCGCGACCTGGAGCGGGCAGCTCCCGAAGGCAAGCGCAAAGGGTTGCGGCGAGTGCAGACTCTGGCGCCGCGTCGAAAACCTGCGGCACGCAAGCCCGCCGCCGGCGAGTGACGCGCGGGTTCAGATCGTCGGGAGCTTCGGGCCGGCGATGCGGGCGTCGCCGCGCCGGCGGGTGATGCCGCGGGCGTCGAGCTCGGTGCCCAGCGGCACGGCGTGCTTGCGCGTGTTGCCCAGGGCCTCGCGGAACTGCGACATGGTGAAGCCCTGCGGCTCTGTGCGGAGCAGCTGCGCGGCGACGAGTGCTGCGTGATCGATGGCAGCGGGATGGAAGCAGACGCCGTCGCGTTCGACCACCAGCTTGCGACGCACCAGCTCGCGTAGCTGTGTCCGGTCGACGCCGGTCGGGTCGGGCGGCGCGACGCCGGCCGCGAGGAGCGCCGCGACGAACGGGTGGTCGGCGAGCGCGTCGCGCACCTCGGCAGCGCGGAGGCGGCCGGCGTCGACGACCGTGCCCTCCAGCGTGCCCGCAACGGCTCGCTCCTGCTCGCCGAGTGAGGCGAGGTCGAGGCCGAACTCGCCGGCCGCTGCAAGCCGTGCGCGCACCGAGCGTTCCGCCGATGCCAGTGCATCGGGCGCGACCACCCACTGCCCGAGCGTCGGCGGGCGGCGTTCGCCGGTGGTCGCCTCCAACTCGTCGGCCAGCACCCAGCCGCGCTCGGCGACCACTCGGTCGACGCTGCGATCAGGAGTGGCCTTCGACGCGGGCCGAACGGGCGCCACGTCGAGCACCTCGCCGCCGCCGACCGTCTCGTCGCGACCCGACTCGCGCAGCACGTAACGGTCGCCGGGCAGCAGCGGCAACGGGTGCGCGAGATGCAGCCGCACGAGGCCGCTGGCCCCGGGGTGCAACGACTCGGTGCCCAGCACTCGCAGTCGCACCGGGAACTCACCCGACCCGATGTACGCGAAGTACGCACCTCTGCGCGACACCACGTGCGCCAGCGACGACAGCACCGTGAGGCTCGCGTCGAACCGTTGCGTGGGGCGCCACCGCGACGGCTGCACGACCGCGTCGCCACGTTGCAGATCCGTGTGGTCGACGCCGGCAAGGTTCAGCGCCACGCGGTTGCCGGGACCGACGGCGTCGAGCCGCTCGCCGTGCGACTGGATGCCGCGCACGCGCACCGGGTGACTGCCCGCATGGAGTTGGTCGTCGACGCGCATCGACCCGCCGGTGAGCGTGCCGGTGACGACGGTGCCGCTGCCCTTGGCGGCGAACACGCGGTCGATCCACAGCCGTGGGCGACCGCGGTCGAGCGACGCAGGTGTGGTGGCGATCAACGTCGTCAGTGCGCTCCGCAGATCGTCGAGCCCGGCGCCGGTGGTGGCGCTCACCGGCACGATGGGTGCGTCGGCCAGGAACGTGTCGGCGAGGCGATCGCGCACGTCCATCTCCTGCAGCAGCAACCACTCGTCGTCGACGAGGTCGGCCTTGGTGAGCACCACTAGACCGTGCCGGAGGCCGAGCAGCTGGAGGATGCGCAGGTGCTCCTCGCTCTGCGGCTTCCAACCCTCGGTGGCAGCGACCACGAACACGCAGGCGTCCACTCCGCCGACGCCGGCGAGCATGTTGCGCAGGAAGCGCACGTGCCCCGGCACGTCGATGAAGCTGATCCCTTCGCCGTCCGGCAGCGTCGTGTGAGCGAAGCCGAGGTCGATGGTGAGCCCTCGGCGGCGCTCCTCCTCGAAGCGGTCGGGGTTGGTGCCGGTGAGTGCTTGCACGAGCGACGACTTGCCGTGGTCGACGTGGCCGGCAGTGGCGACGACCCGCATGGTCAGCGAGCAGCGATCGCGGCCACGGCTGCCGCGAGGTGAGCGTCGTCGGGCGGGTGCACGGTGCGCAGGTCGAGCAGCGTGGCTCCGTCGCGCGTGCGACCGATGATCGGCGGCGCCGCAGCGCGTAGCGCGGCAAGATGGTCGCCGGGGAGGCTGACGGCGACGGACGGGATGGCCGTCCCCGGGGCAGACCCCGCTCCCGGCACGGCTTCGCTGGTGACGACGGTGCCGATGCCGGCTGCGCCGACGAGGCGATGCGCGCGCACATCGAGCTCGGCGACCATGGTGGCGGCCATCTGCCAGAACGGGATGGAGGTGGCGGCGCGGCGATCGAGGTACGACAGCGCGAGTTGTTGCAACGCGAACAACACGTGCCCGCCGGGACGCAGCGCGCGTGCCAGTGGATGGGCGGCGCATGCGGCGACGAGATCGGCGCGGCCAGCGATGATGCCCGCCTGCGGGCCGCCGAGCAGCTTGTCGCCGCTGAACGTGACCAGCGCGGCGCCGGCGGCCAACGTCTGCTTCGCTGCCGGTTCGCCCGCCAGCCACGCGGGTGGTTGCCCGGACAGCCACGGGCAGTTGGCATCGATCAGGCCGCTGCCGATGTCGGCCACCACGGGCACGCCGAGGGTGGCGAGCTGCGCGACGGGAGTGTCCTCCACGAAGCCTTCGATGCGGTAGTTGCTGGGGTGCACCTTCAGCACCAGGGCGACATCGGCCGATGCCCGCGCGAGTGCCTTCGAGTAGTCGCTGAGGCGCGTGCGGTTGGTGGTGCCCACGTCGACCAGATGCGCGCCGCTCTGCTCCATCACGTCGGGCACGCGGAAACCTCCGCCGATCTCGACGCTCTCGCCACGGCTGACGAGCACCTGCCGATCAGCGGCCAGCGACGCCAGCACCAGCAGCACGGCGGCCGCGTTGTTGTTCACCACCATCGCTGCCTCGGCGCCGCACAGCGAGGCGAGCAGCCCACCGACCGCCGACTGGCGCGCCCCACGCTCGCCGGTGGCGAGCGAGAACTCGCCGGTGGTGGCCTGGGCCGAGGGGTGGAACTTGAGCGGTGCACGTCCGAGGTTGGTGGGCAGCAGCACGCCGGTGGCGTTGACGACCGGCGCTGGCAGCGAGCGTGCGTAGCGCAGCGCTCGTTCGCACGCGGCCGCCTCCTCGAACGAGTCGGGGCCGCCGGCGATGGCGTCGCGAGCCAGCTCCACGCAGATCGCGTGAGGGAGGTCGCTCGCGGCGGCCATCGCACGCGCGAGTCGGTCCACAGAAGGTGGTCGACCGGCCGCGCTCATCGCGGGCGAGCGTACCCGTCCACTCCGTCGTCGGCGATTCGCACCGCCGTCCCCAGCGTTCGCAGTGTCCTGCTGCCGCGCCCACGGGCGCGGAACCACGACACCGAGTTGCCGAGCACGCACTGTCCCCCTTCCGCGCCCACGGGTGCGGAAATGCGACATCTCTGTCAGGGTCTCGCGCCCGTGGGGGCCGGGGCGGACAGAGGTGTCAGGGTTTCGCGCCCGACCCAGG
>CAZWCU010000174.1:0-3032 GCA_964632715.1 uncultured Bifidobacterium sp.
TCCACACCTTGGCGGGCCTCGACGACCTTGTCGTGGCCGATTCCAACGACGGTCGCGCGCGCGCGCTCGCCGCATCGCTCGGACCTCCGGCGAGAGCCGCCGGCTGGTCCGAAGCGCTGCTCGAAAGCGCGGCGGTCCTGGTGATCGCACTCCCGGCCGGTCCGCATCGGGCGTTGGCCGAACTGGCCATCGAGCAGGGCGTCGACGTGGTCTCGACGACCGACGACATCGACGAGACCGAACGGTTGGTCGACCTCGACGACGAGGCCCGCGAGCGAAGTCGCCACGTCGTCGTCGGGGCCGGCTTCTCGCCCGGCCTCACCTGCCTGCTGGCCCGGCACGGGGCCAGCGACTTCTCCGCCGTCGACGAGCTCCACGTCGCCAAGACGGGCACCGGCGGGCCGGCGTGTGCCCGGCAGCACCACGCATCGCTCGCTGGCGAGGCGGTCGACTGGCGCGACGGCGCTTGGGTGCGCCGTCGGGGCGGCTCGGGGCGCGAGTTGTGCTGGTTCCCAGATCCGATCGGAGGCCTCGACTGTTACCGTGGCGCGCTTCCCGATGCGATCTTGTTGCACGCTGCGTTTCCCGGCGTCAATCGCATCACCGCTCGGGTGAGTGGATCGCGCCGTGATCGCATCACGGCCCGCTTGCCCATGCTGCGACGACCCCATGTCGAGGGGGCGATCGGCGCCGTCAGGGTCGAGATCCGAGGTCGTCGAGGCGCGGTGACCGACGCCCGCGTGCTCGGTGCCATCGATCGACCGGCGGTCGCTTCGGGCGCCGTCGCCGCTGTGGCGACCGCCTGGTGCGTCGACGGACGCCTCGCCGGTCCCGGGGCGGGAGGCCTCGCAGAAAAGGTTGCCGATGCCGTGCCGTTCCTCCACGACCTGGCCGACCGGGGAGTTCGGGGGGCGATCTTTGCGGGCGCGGCCGGCGCGTAATGGGGACACCCATGGGGATGACCTGGGGATGAACGCCCGGTTCCCGTGGCCCAACGCTCGACTTCTGCGGACAACCTGGGGATCTTGCCCGACCCCGTTGACATGGGGTTGCGCGAGGCGCAGCATGGGCCACAGCTGGACGCAACCGAACGGGCCAGCCCCGCAGGAGAGCAGTCCCCGAGGCGCCAGCCGGAGGGACCGGCGCCGGTGGGGTCGCCCGCCACGAGTGGCCGGTCAGGTCGAGGTGAAGAGCGACTGAGCCTCCTCGGAGGGTCGGGCGAGTGGATCCGAAGGCCAAAGGGATGTGCCCCGAGGAGTACGAAAGGTTTCGGCCGGCCGGCTACTCGGGGCGCATTCGCGTGTGCGTCCCCGCGGTAGACCGCGCATTGGTCGCGTGTGACAAGAGTTACAGGACTGAAACTCTCCCCAACCCTGTCCCCAGGGTGTGGACGCCGCAGCTCCTTGCTCGTGCTAGTCGAAGGTGGGAGCGACGAGCTCCATGTCCTCGGTGCAGTGGCGTGGCGGCGGCGGGTCCTCGTCGGGCGCCGCCGTCATCTTGAGCTCGACCCCGCAGAGCGAGCATCGATAGCGAAGGTTGATCTTGCGCATCTCCCCCGAAGGGCGTGGTGGAGGCACGGGGCTGGCCATTCCCCGCAGCACCCAGAACCCGAGGCGGAGGACGATATAGGCGAAGGCCAACCCGATCGCGATCTTCACGGGGACGGGCATGGCACCCCTGGGCTGACGCCCGAAAACCGCAGGGCTATCCGAGACGCTCGATGATGGTGGCGTTGGCCAATCCGCCGCCCTCGCACATCGTCTGCAGGCCGTAGCGGCCGCCGGTGCGCTCGAGCTCGCAGAGCAGCGTGGTCATCAGGCGGGCACCCGAGGCGCCCAGCGGGTGACCGAGTGCGATGGCGCCGCCGTTGACGTTGACGGTGTCCATGTTGGGGTGCAGTTCCTTCTCCCAGGCGAGCACGACCGAGGCGAATGCTTCGTTGATCTCGGTGAGATCCATGTCGTCCATGGTGAGTCCGGCGCGAGCGAGCACCTTCTGCGTAGCCGGGATGGGTGCGGTGAGCATCATCCGCGGGTCGGCGCCGGCGAGCGAGAAGTTGACGAAGCGAGCACGCGGCGTGAGGCCGAGCTCGATGGCCTTGGCCTCGCTCATGATCAGCATCGCGCTGGCGCCGTCGGTGATCTGTGACGAGTTGCCGGCCGTGACCCGGCCGCCTTCCTCCTCGGGGCGGAACACCGGCTTCAGCGCGCCGAGCGACTCCATCGTGGTGTCGCGCAGGCCGCCGTCGGTGCGCACCATCGTGCCGTCGGAGCCGAGCAGCGGGATGATCTCGCGGTCGAAGCGGCCTTCGTCGGTGGCGCGGCGGGCGTACTGCTGCGAGCGCACACCGAACGCGTCGAGGTCGTCGCGGGTGAGGCCCCACTTGTCGGCGATCAGCTCGGCGGAGATGCCCTGCGGCACCAGCCCGCCTTCGCTCGCGTAGCGGGCGCCGACCGCAGGGCCGAACGGGAAGCCGTACTTGCCGTCGGCCATCGAGGAGCCCATCGGCACGCGGGTCATCACTTCCACACCTGCGGCCACGACGATGTCGTAGGCGCCGGCGATGACGCCCTGCGCCGCGAAGTGGGCGGCCTGCTGGCTGCTGCCGCACTGGCGGTCGATGGTGGTGCCGGGCACGTGATCGGGCCAGCCGGCGGCGAGCACGGCGTTGCGGCCGACGTTGACCGCCTGCTCGCCGACCTGCATGACACAGCCCATGATGACGTCGTCGATGATGCCCGGATCGATGCCGGTGCGCTCCTGCAGCGCCCTCAGGGTCTCACCCGCGAGGTCGACCGGGTGCCAGTCCTTGAGTGCGCCGTTGCGGCGACCGAGGGGAGTGCGAACTGCGTCGACGATGACGGCGGTCGTTGCGGGGTTGGACATGGGGAGCTCCCTTGAGATGACACGAGGTACACGGCTGACATGGGTGACACGTGGGTGCCACGAACTGCGCAGAGTCTGCCCGCGCGAGTCGAATCGCCCGAAATCGGACGAACGTTCCGTACAAGCCCCTCGCCCTCGCCCTCGCC
>CAZWCU010000174.1:3132-9230 GCA_964632715.1 uncultured Bifidobacterium sp.
GGTGGCGTTGCCCCGCGGCGGGCAGTGCACGATGGTGCCGTTCGCGAGCCGCAGGCGCAGGTCGTGGGCGTCGCCGAGCACCTGCACTCCGGGTCGGTGCTTCTCGTGGTGGTGGTGCGAGCACCACAGCGCCATGTTGATGAGATCGGTGGTACCGCCGTCCTCGAACGCCTGCAGGTGATCGACTTCGCACCATGCCGCGGGGATGTGGCACTCCTCCCAGCGGCAGCCGCCGTCGCGCGCGACAAGCGCCCGATACTGCGCCTCGGTGGCGAAGCGAACCTCGCGGCCGAGGTCGAGCACCATCGCTCCCGCGTGCAGGACGCGCTGCAGGTTGGCCTGCTCGGCCAGATGACGGACCACGTGTGCGGGAATGCGATCGCCCTGTGCGGTGACACCGGCCTCGTTCGTGATGCCGCCGAACGACAGCGCGTCGATGGTGATCAGGATGGTGGGCTTCTCGCGCCCGCCGAGCACCTGGCCCTTGGCGTATGCCCGGCACAACTGCACGAGACCGTCGGCGAGCCGTTGCTCGGTGGTGCGCGTGTCGCCCTCGCTGGGCTTGCCGGCGACGGACGAGATCGCGTTGTGGAACTCGCGTGACTGCAGCGACGGCAGCGTGACGGTGGTGGTGACCATGCCGTCGGTGGCCGGAGTGGAACGCACCGAGCGCCGCTGATGCCGTCGCTCCTCGGCCTCCTCGTCGGTCTCGGCCGAGTGGATGTCCTTGAACCTTTCGGCGGCAGCCTTCGCGTCGCGCGGGCCGGTGCCCTTCACCGAGTCGATCAGTTCGTTCATGTCCGCGTTCGCGGGCGGGTTGGTGACCGCGTCGTGCAGCGCCTCCGCCGTCGCGGCCGACACGTCGCCGCGCTCGACCGCATCGGCGAGCTCCGGCGACTGATCGAGTGCTTCGCCGAGCCGGACGCGACTGGATGCATCGCCATAGGACGTCTTGGTCTGCCGGGCCAGCCAGTCGGCCATGTCTCGCGAGCCGGTGCCCTGCCACACCCGCGCGTTGTCGGCAGCCCGTACCAGCCGAGCGTGGAGCACCCGCACGCGGTCGAGGTGACGCTGCAGTGCGAGCGACCCGTGGGCGAGCTCGTCGACGGTGAGCGCGAGCGGATCGACCATCGCCACGGCATCTGCTGCCAAGTCGAGGAGGTCGAGTTCGTCTCGCATGTGAATGATAATAACGAACGTACGTTCTTCATGTCAAGCTCTCTTTCGGGAATACTCTCGAGGCCCTCGGACGAGTTGCAGCAGATCTTGCCGGAACCGTGTGACGCGGTTGCCGGTGGTTCATCGAGACCGTCGCTCGCCAGGCGGCGCTCAGTCCTTCGGCAGTGCTCGACCGGCGACGCGTCGGTAGGCCAGTTCGAGGAGTTCGGCGACCTCGTCCCAATCGACCGAATCCACGTCCTCCAGACGCATCGCCAGCCAGCCACGGTCACCGTGATGCGGCGATGTGTGGAACCGCTTGTCCTGGCGTAGCGCCTCGAGCTCGAGCGGGTCGGCCAAGAAGTGCAGCGAGCGTCCAGACGAGTTCCATCTTGTTCGGGGCTGCGCCGTCTCCGGGTTGAAGATGGCGAAGCGGCGGCGACCGACCCGAAACAGAGGACGGCTCTGAAGTCGACCCTCGTCCGCCCCGGCAAGTCTGCGACAAATCTCCCGCACTCGCGCCAAGACTGCGTCGTCCATGCTGGCACCTGGAGTCTTGAGCACTGCCTCGGGCCTTCGTCAGCTCAGCTTCGACCACACTCGTTGGAGCGCGCCGATGTCGGTCTCGGTGAGGCGGCGGGCGAAGTGCTCCTGCACCAGCCGCCGGTAGCTGAGGTTGGCATCGCGCCACGTGGTGCGGCCGTCGGCGGTGAGCGACACGGTGACGGCACGACGATCATCGGGCTGTGGCGTGTACGTGCGTCGCAGGTAGCCCTCGTCCTCCATGCGGGTGAGCCGGCGCGACAGACTGCTGGGCACTTCGTCGAGCACCTCGCACAACTGGTGCACGCGCATCGACCCGCCGGCGTCGCGCACTGCGGTGAGCACGTCGAACCAGGCGAGCGGCAGCTCGTGCTCCTCCACCAGCAACTGGTCGACCCGACGCTGCAGCGCGGCCGATGTCTGGCAGAACTGACGCCAGAGCGCGATGCGCTCGGCATCGAGGCGCGGCATCTACGCGGTTGCCTTGAGCGCTGCGCCGAACGCGGCCAGCGCCAGCGCGATCTCCTGCTCGTTGACCACCAGTGGCGGCATCCATCGCAGCGTGCGACCGTAGGTGCCGGCGTTCATCAGGATGAGGTGGCCTTCGTCGAGGCAGTGCTTGGTGATGGCGGCGACGCGTGCGGCATCGTCGAACTCGGTGCCCACCATCAGGCCGAGACCACGCACCTGGGTGATGGTGGTGTGCTCCTGCTGCAGCTCGCGGATGCCGGCCTGCAGCTGCTCGCCCCGGGCCACCACGTTGGCGAGGAACGCGGGATCCGACATGACCTCGATGGTGGCGAGCGCGGCCGCGCACCCCATCGCGTTGCCGCCGTACGTGCCGCCGTGGCTGCCGGTGGGCCACTTGTCGTCGAGCTCGCGGCGAGTGCCCAGCGCGGCGAACGGGAAGCCACTGGCGATGCCCTTGGCCATGCAGATGATGTCGGGCTCGAGGTCGTAGTGATCGACGGCGAACATCTTGCCCGTGCGCCCGAACCCGCTCTGCACCTCGTCGGCGATGAACAGGATGCCGTGCTGCCGGCAGCGCTCGACGATGCCGTGGATGAAGGCCGGCGGCGCGGGGATGTAGCCGCCCTCACCGAGCACCGGTTCGAGGATCACGCACGCCGTCTCCTCCGGCGCGGTCATGCTCTTCAGCAGGTGGTCGAAGCCCCACAGTGCATCGGCGACCTCGGCGTCCTGATCCTCGGCCATCGGGTCGGGGTAGGGCGCGACGAACACACCCGACGGCAGCGGCGCGTGGCCGGCGCGGTAGCCGGTCTTGGAGGTGGTCATCGCCATCGCCATGTGCGTGCGCCCGTGGAAGCTGCCGCTGAACACGATGGTGTGCGGTCGCTTCGTGGCCTGCTTCGCCAGCTTCACCGCGGCTTCGGTGATCTCGGCGCCGGAGTTGGCGTAGAAGAAGGTGTCGATGGGGCCGGGGGTGAGCCCGGCCAGCTTGGCGGCGAGCGGCTCGAGCAGGTCGTGCTTGAACACGTTGACCTGCGCGTGGATGAACCGCTGCGCCTGCGCGCCGATGGCCGCGGCCACGGCCGGGTGCGCGTGGCCGGTGGAGTTCACCGCGATGCCGGCGGCGAAGTCGAGGTACTCCTCGCCGCTGGTGGTGGTGACCCAGCAGCCCTTCCCGTGCGAGACCTGCAGGGGAGTGACCGAGAACCACACGTTCGACAAGTGTGAGGTGGGCGACGACGCTGTCATGCCCGGCAGCTTAGAACGTCTTCACGAACTCCCCGGCGGCCGTCGCTTCGATGACGGCGCTGCCGCGGGGACCGTTCACGTAGATGCGCACCACGATCGGGCCGGGCTCGATGAACGAGTCGCGACCAACGATGAAGTATGACACATCGCCACCCTCGACTCCGCTCAACCGGGGTGCGTCGAGCGCGAGCGCGGTGATGGCGTCCCAGTTCACCTCGACCGCGGTGAACGTCTTGTCGGCGGCAGCGGGATCGTCGGGCTGCGCGGTCGGCGCGCCGACCACACCAGTCCGCCAGATGTACTGGTCGAGCCGGCCGGGCGTGGTGGGGTCCTCGGCGGTGACGATCGCGTAGTCGGTGTAGATCAGCATCTGCGTGAACTTCGTCGGCTCACCGGGGATCGCCTGATCGAGTGCCGTCGCCACGGCAGCTGCGGCGCCGCCCTCGAACAGGAACTCCTCCGGCCCGTCGATGCCGAGCGAGTCGCGGTCCTTGTCCGACAGGTCGGGGTCGGCCAGTTCCTGCCCCTGGTTGGCAGCGTCGACCCCCTTCATCACGGCCCACACGGCCACACCGATGCCGCCCAGGAAGCCGCCGAGGATGATGATCATCAGCAGCATCCCGCCCCAGCTGCGCTTCCGCTTCGGGTACGCGATGGTGGGGTAGCCGGTGGCACCGAAGGCCTGCGCCGGTTGACCCGGGAAGTGTGGCTGTCCGGGGATCTGCTGGCCGGGATACGTGGGTTGGTCGGGGATGGTGGTGCTGCCGGACTGACTGCCGAGGAACGCACCGGGCGTGGGAGGGGCCTGGTTGAACGGGTCGTTCGAGCCGGGGTGGTTCTGACCTGGGATCGGAGTGCTGCGCGGCGGCTGGCCGGGTGCACCGAAGGGCGGTTGGTAGGACATGAGGACGATTGTGCGCTGCCCGCACTCGTCTGTCATGAGTAACGCGCTACCTATCTTTGGCGCGCGACTGCTCAGCTCGTGTGGGCGTCGGTCAGCAGCAGTGGGAACGTGGCGTCGGCCGGGATCGGCGGGCTGCACCGCCAGGTTCGCTGCACACGTTCGACGTCGTCGCCCAGGAATCGGATGCTGATGACGCGCCGCCTGCCGATGGCACCCTGCGAGCCGTGCAACGTGAGCGCATGGAAGAAGACGGCGTCGCCCGGGTCGAGCGCCCAGCCGAGGATGGGGAACGCCGCTCGATCGGCGTCCACGTCGGGCACGTCGACCAGCGAGCCTTCCGGGAACCACTTCGCTTCCCGCTGCATGAACGTGCGCGGCATCAGCCATGGTCCGAGGTGGGTGCCGGCGACGAACTCGAGCGTGCTCTCGCGCGGCACCGGATCGACCGGCAGCCACATGCTCACCACGTGGCGACCGTCGACGTCGTAGTACGGCTGGTCCTGGTGCCAGGGCGTCGGCTGGCGGGTGCCGGCATCCTTCACCAGCAGGTGGTCGTGATAGAGGCGGACCGTGCGCGAACCCATCAGCGCCTGCGCCAACGGTGCGGTTGCGCGGGCGAGCTCCACGTACGCCGGGAACCGCGGCCAGTTGCAGAAGTCCTCGACGAACCGACCAGGGTCGTCGGCCGTGCTCGCGACCTGCGCCAGCTCGCTGGGATCGGCGAGGTTGGCATCGACGGCCTCCGTCACCCGCTGCAGCAGGTCCGGCGCCACGGCGCCACGCACGCACACCGCGCCGTCGCGGGCGAAGTCGCCGGCGAGTTGCGCCATGTCGTTCATGTCGCGGTCGTTCAGGTCGCGGTCGTTCATGTCAGGTGCAGATGGTCGATGAGGAACAGCCGCCACGAGCGATCGATCTCGCCCTGGTGCGCCGAGTAGAGCCCCTGTGCGTGGCTGCTCTCCAGCTCGAACCACTGCCCCAGCGCGGGCACCCCGGCCGCGAGTGTGGCGGCGACGGTGGCCACCGAGCAGGAGTACGGCACCAGCGGGTCGCCGCCGCTGGCGATCATGGCGACCGGTGCGTCGGCGGCATCGATGGATCCGGCGATGTAGTTGCAGCCCGACATGGCCAGCACGGCCGACACACGCGACGCGGCGGGTGGAGCGTTGCCCGGCGTGTTGAGCGTTTGCCCGACGAGCACGGCGGTGATGGCGCCGGCGGAGCTGCCGCCGATGGCGACACGAGTGGTGTCGATGCCGTAGGTGACCGCCTGCGTGCGCAGCCATGCGACGGCCGCCGCGGCGTCGGCCCGAGCGGCCATGATGGCGCGCTCGCAGCGGGCTTGCTCGGCGACCAACTGTGCGCCGGTGAACTGGCCCGCCTGGACCTGCAGGCACTTGCTGCCCGGGTCGAGCCGGTAGCTGATGGACGCGGTGACGTAGCCGAGTCGGGCGTAGGCGATCGCCTCCGACGCCATGCTGCTGCGGTTCCCGAAGGCGAACGCGCCACCGTGCACCCACACCAGCAGGGGGCGCGCGGTGGAGGAGTCGCCCGTGGGTCGATACAGATCGAGCCGCAGCGCGACAGGCTGGCCGGTGGTGAGGTCGGCAGCGGTGGCGTACGTGAGCGTGGTGGACGTGGCTCCGGCGAAGATGGGCGTGCGGTAGCGCTCGGGACTGAACGCCAGTCGCTGGGCGACGACGTCGCCGGCAGCGGGATCGTCGACCGCCTCGACGGGAGGCAGGTGAGCCGTGCCCGCCGCCGGTGACGAGGC
>CAZWCU010000175.1:0-9208 GCA_964632715.1 uncultured Bifidobacterium sp.
TCGCCGCGCGGCAGCAGTCGCTCGACGATGATCGGCTGGGTGCTGACCACGATCAGCGGATGACCGAGCGCCGCAGCGACATCGGGGATGGCGATGGCGACCACCGAGTTGGCGGCGAGCGGCACCGCTTCCAGACCGGGGATGTCGACCTCACCGCCGGGACCGAGTGCCTTCACCGCGACGGTGGCGTCGGTGCCGGACAGGTTGAGCACCACCAGCACGCCGTCGACCGGCAACTCGGTGCCGATGGCCATGCTCCATCGGTAGTAGCCGGGTTCGACGAACGCCGACTCCACCCCGCGCACCACGGTGGTGACGTAGGTGTCGCCGGCCGTGCGCGTGATCGCACGCTCCACCACCACCGGCGCGCCGGTCTCGGAGGTGAAGCTGACGCCGTGACGCCCTTCGGGCAGGTCGGGCACGTCGGCGACGCTGAGCGACACCACCCTGCCGGCCGGCACCTCGATGGCATCGACACCGTTGAACGTGTCGGAGAACACCCCGAGGAACACCGGCTGCACGACCGCGTCGTCCTCGCCGGGGTTGTAGATGCTGTAGCGCTCGAACCGGGTGTCGCCGCCGACCTCACCGTCGGCGAAGGTCCACGACGTGGAACCGGAGGGCGATCCGAGGCTCATCGAGTAGCCCTGCCGCTCGCCGATGTACAGCTGCGAGCGACCCGCGACCACACGGCCGCGCGAGGCGACGATCGACACCGCGAGCACGGCTTCATCCTTGGCCAGGAACCGCTCGTCGACCACCAACACGGAATGGCCCGGCACGGGCACACCCTGCAGCTGCTCGGGCGAGCGCTCGCCGTCGTCGCTGGCGAACGACACATCGATGATCGCGTCGTCGGGGAACGGGTTGGTGATGACGAGGTCTTCCTGGCTGCCGTTGAGCGTGTAGTTGTCGGCGAAGTACCAGGTGGACGACGTGCTGTTCGAGCACGGAGCAACCGAGGCGCCATCGGGGTGGTCGGCCTGCTGCTCCACGAAGCCGCCGCCGCCGGTGATCTCCACCATCGCCGCGAGATAGGTGCCGGTGTTCTGGATGCTGGCGAGCTCGACCGTGAACGTGTCGCGCGCCGGCACCGTGAACGCGAGCTCGCCACCCTCCACGTCGGGCGTGTCGGTGAACACCGTGATCTGGCCCTGCAGCGGAGAATCCGCAGGGTTGGCGACGGTGACCGAACCACCGAGACCGCTGCCGCCCGACGGCACACCGGGACAGAACCAGGTGGCGTCGATGAAGCCCTGATACGGCACGAACGGCATCGTCGGCGTGCCCAGGCTGGCGAACGTGGGCTCGGTGGCGATGGTGGCGGTGCCACCGGCGGCGACCCCGACCAGCAGGGCCGGCAGCACGACGGCCACCGCGATGGCGAGCAGGCGACGGTTCACGACGCGTCCCCCGGCCCCGGCGCCCACGGGTCGTCATCGCCGTCGGCGACCGCGCCTCCGACCGCGCCGCCGAACGCATCGTCGATGCGATCGTCGGCAGCACCGGGCTCGGTGTCGGTGCTCGCACGAATGGTCACCGTCGGCAGGGGTGCGGTGAGGTCGGCGACCGGCGAGACGTCGGAGACGCCGGCGCGTCGGCGTCGCTGCAGCACCTGCGACGGACGGAAGCGGCTCGCCGCCATGGCCAACGCCATCCATGCGAGCAGCTGCACCAGCAGCCACAGCAGTCGGGTGAACGAGGTGTTGTAGGTGAGCGTCGCCCGGCCGGCGGAGGGCACGTCGAAGGCAGTCGTGGATCCGAACGCGCGGCGGATCTCCACCGCGTCGCCGTCGACGGAGAGCGACCAGTGGGTGTCGAAGGGGACGGCCACGTGCAGCGTGCCGGCGGCGACGTCGCCGACCGCGTCGCCACGGTCCGGCGCACCGATCGCGAACGGCACCGAGCCGCGCAGGTCGGCGTTGGCGAGCGCCTCGCCACCGGCCTCACGGCTGGCCTCCGCGCCTTCGGCGGTGAGGACCGAACTGGTGGGTGTGTAGGCGGTGTTCTCGTAGATCATGAAGTTCGGTGGCCGGGTGAGCGGCGCGGCCAGGTCGAGTTGATCCTCGAGCACGTCGACGAGTCCGGCGGGCGTGGGCAACGGGCTGTCGATGGTGCCATTGGCGCCGTCGACCAGTGGCACGATGACGAAACGGATGCCGTACTGCGCGAGGAGCCGTCCGCCGCGCAGCGTGACGCCGGCGGCCATGTACCGCAACGCGGTGGCCACCTCCTCCTCGGTCTCGGTGGGCGTGCCCGACCAGAACTCCTCGACCGTCAGCGAACCGTCGTCGGTGATCGCGTAGCCGATGCCGGGCTGGTACGTGTAGGAGGTGACCGGGATGCCCAACGGGTCGCCGATCCACAGCACGCGATAGTTGCCCTCCGGCGGGTCGACCGGCAGTTGCTCGTAGGCGCTGACGAGCGTGCGGTCGGGCATGTTCCAGCTGCCGTCGGCGACGGCGATCAAGCCGGGCACGACGCTGATCACCACGGCGACGCCCGCGAGCACGCCGAGCGGCTGACGCCACCCGAACGAGCCACCGAGCACGTCGTCCTGGAAGGCCGCCGCGAGACAGGCCGCACCGAGCGCGACGCCGATCGCCACCGGCACCAGCAACACGCCCGGCTCGGGCATGCGGAACGGCAGCGCGGCGCGATCGTCGAGGATGGCCAGGCCCCCGAACCCGAACACCAGCGCCGACGCCCGGATGGCCCAGGTGAACCGCCACGCGCGGGCCACGAGCGGGGCGACGAGGAGCGGCAGGAACGCGACCACGGCAACGGCGCCGAGGTTGCTGCCGTCGGAGAGGAAGCGCATCAACTGCCCGACGCCCAGCGACCGCGAGGAGGTGACCGGCACACCGACGATGGAGGTCCAGCCGTCGCTGCCGAGCAGGCTGAACGCCCACGGGAGGTTGACGAGGAGGCCGACCAGCGGCGCCGCCAAAGAGGCGCCGAGCAACGTCAACGCAGCTCGCGCCGACCCGCCGCAGAGCAGCGTGGCGACCGCCAACAGCACTCCGCTGAGCACCAGCAGCAGTGCGAAGGCCGGGGAGAACGCGACGGCGACGGCGGTGAGCAGCGCGAGCTGCCCACCGAGCCGGACGAGCTTGGTGGTGGCGACGGGCGTGTAGTGCTCGACCGCCTCGTCGTACCGAGCACCGGAGGTCTCGATGCCGGCGATGCGGCGCAAGAGGTGCAACGCCCACGGCAGCGCGCCGTAGCACGCCAACGCAGCCCAGCGACCGTTGCCGAGCAGCTCTGCGGGCAGCGGCAGCGCGGCGTAGACCACGAGCGCCGCGACGCGTGCACGAGCCGTGGGGAACAGCGAGGCCAGCCGCCACATGCCCAGGTAGCCGGCGAACAGCAAGCCGACGACCGCGACCGTGTTGAGCAGACCCATGTGGAACAGCGTGCCGACGCTGGCGATGCCGATGAGCGCCATGCCAGTGGGCTGCGCGGTGGTGCTGCCGAGCCCGTGACCGGACCAGCCGGAGAGATGATCGGTGATGATGCTGCGCGGGCTGGACGGGAAGGCCAGGAACTCGCCGAAGTGCGGCACGCCACCGGTGATGATCTCGCGACTGCCGATGAGTGCGAGCAGCCCGACCGACAGCCATGCAAGCGCCGGGGCCGAGCCGGCGGTCTGCCGCCAGCGCCGTTCCGTGGTGGAGTCGGGATCGACCTGACGGCTCTCCCGCGATCGCAGGTAGTTGGTGAGGCGCGCGCTCCCCCGCAGCTGCAGGCCCGCCACCTCGGTGTCGGGCACCTGCCGGAGGTTGACGAGCGCGCGGCGACGGGCGAAGTAGCCGGGCGTGCGCGGCACCATGGCCAGCAGCGACGTGAGCGAGGCACCGACTTGGCGGAACCGTCCGGTGAGCACCCCGATGACGGCCTCAGCGAGCGTGACCAGCACGAGCTGCAGCGAGACGAGTGGGAGGCGGCGTGCACCGGTGAGCGTCGCCACCGACCGCACGCGGCTGCGAGCCGCGAGCGTGGCGTGCGGGAGGTCGGGGCGGCGCTCGGCGAGCTGTTCGCGGTGGCGAGCCCGCGCGGCGGGCACCACCACCACTCGTGCGCCGCCGAGGTGGGCGCGCCAGCACAGATCCACGTCGTCGCCGTAGAACTCGATGGCCGGGTCGAAGCCGCCGATGGTGCGGAACAGGTCGGCACGCACGAGCAGGCAGGCGGACGGGAGGGCGAAGGTGTCGCGCACTGCGTCGTGCTGCTCCTGGTCCACCTCACCGGGTTCGACGATGGGGTCGATCTCGCCGAACCGGTCGACACCGAGGCCGACGTGCTGGAGCACGTGCGCCTGGGTCCACGAGACGAGCTTGGGGCCGACGACCCCGGCGTTCGAGCGGTAGAGCTCCTCCACCAGCAGCCGGATGGCGTCGGGCTCGAGTGCGATGTCGTCGTGCAGGAAGCAGAAGAACCCGTTGTCGCCCTCGACCAGCTTCATGACCTCGTTGGCCGCGGTGCCGAAACCGGGGTTGCCGGCAACGGCGCGGACGAATGCGTTGGGTACGGAGTCGCGAATGCGGGCAGGCACATCGCCGGCTTCACCGACGACCAGGAACAGGCACTTCAGGTTGCCGTAGTCCTGCGCGGCCAGCGCGGCGAGCGATTCCTCGAACCACGCGCCGGGCTCATGCACCACCATCACAGCCACTACGGGCGGGGCGAGCGATCCGGTGGGTTCCACGAACATTCGAGGCTAGCGGCGCGACCCCCACCGCCACCGGTCACCTCCGCGGCGCACTCGACCAGATCCGGAAAGTGCTTGCAATAGTTAGCAGTCTGCGGTATGGTGCTATCACCCGCTGATCACCCCCCGATCAGCTCCCTCGCAAAGGACACCACCATGGCCACCAAGCCCGACTTCTCCAAGATCACCAACGGGTTCGACTTCTCGAACCTCGATGCCAGCAAGCTCGCCGGCCTCGACGACAAGCTCGTCGCCACCCTGCGCGACGCCGCCTACATCACCATCGGCTTCGGCGTGCTCGCCGTGCAGCAGGCGCAGGTGCGTCGCCGCGAGATCGTCAAGGCACTGTCGGAGCGCTTCGGCACCAGCAAGGCGCAGGCCGACGATCTGCTCTCCACCATGGAGTCGCAGCTCAGCAAGCTCGACGAGCGTCTGAACGCCCTCGAGACCAAACTCGACAGCAGCGTCGAGAAGCTGGAAGAGCGCCTGCCCGAGCAGGCCGCCGCCCTCGTCGGCCAGGCCCACGACATCGCCAAGGCCGCCCGCAAGCAGGTCCGCGGTCTCATCCGCACCGCCGCCTGACACAGAACGCAGTTCACGAGGCGCCGGCGGCAACGTCGGCGCCTCGTGCGCGTGTCAGGCGAAGTAGCCGCTCACGTCGACCAGCACGTGCACCGTGCGGTTCGACGCGATGCACCATCGGCCGCTCCCGTCGTCGGGGCCGACCACCGTGGTCGCCGCGTTCGCGTACGGCGCGTAGCGCACCATCGAGAGATCGGGCACCGCGGGAAGACACGGGTGCACGGTGAGGTAGCCCGACGACGTGGGGTACACGGCCGTCACCTCTGCCATCACGGCACGCAGCGTCGCGGCAGCCGGCAGGCCCTGCTGCCCGGCGAGCACGAACGCGCGGCCGACGTTGGCCGCGAACTGACCGCTGAGGCCGATGCCGTTGCGCGTGTCGACCGCACGGAACGGCGACACCGCGAAGAACTCGGAGGTCGCGGCTGCGCCGAACCAGCCGCTGAAGTCGAGCGTCACGTGCATCGACGTGCTCACGTACACACACACCTCGCCCGCACCGTTGAGTGCGACCTCGACGTGGTTGGTGACGCTCGACCCGCTGAGCACGTTGATGTTGCTGACCAGCGGCACCTCCGCCGAGCACGGGAACACGGTCGCCCATCCGGAGGCCGTGGCGCCGGTGCTGTGCAGCGTGAGCGCCGCGGCCGAGGCACCTGCCGGCGCACCACCAGCGGTGACCACGGGAATGCGCACGATGGTGCCGGCGGGCACCCTCGCGCCAGCGCGCGAGTCGTACAGACGCGACGGAGAGACCGGTTCGAAGCGGTCACCGACCGCGGGCGCGTACGAGCCGAAGAGGTCGACCACCAATGCGGTGGCAGCGGAGGTGAACACGCAGAACGTGCCGTCGGCGCTCAGTGGCACCACGGCCATTCCCGCCACGGTGGTGCCCGCGAGCGCCTGGATGGCCGAGACGTCCGGCCGAGCAACACCGCACGGATAGGCGGTGACGTACGCGTTCGTCGGAGGTCGCACGGAGGTGAGGTTCACGGCCACCGCCGTGACCGAAGGATCGAGGCCCGGGTCCACCACCAGCGTGCAGCCGCCGCCGAGCGGGGACGCTGCCGTGCCGGTGCCGTCGCGAGTGTCGATCAGGCGAACCGGTGCCAGCGGCGTGTACCGGGCGGCCGCGGCGGCGCCGGGCGCCGCACCGATCGGGGGCTCGGTGCGGCCCGGGCACGGGTCGGTCGGAGGTGGCGGCGTCGTCGCCCCGCGCACGTTGAACCAGTTCGCCTTCAGGCCGAACGCCGACTTGAACTGGTCGCCGGTGACGGTGACCGACGACGACGCGCCGGTGATCCGGATGGACGTGACGCGCCCACCCCATTCGCCGTACCCGTTGCGGGCCAGCACCGTCAGCGACGTGAAGGTGCCGATCGCCGGATAGCGGGCGGTGATGGCGCTGCCGACGAGCGTGGTGGTCCAGGTGTGGTTGGGGTTGAGACTGGTGTCGTCGCCTTCGTCGACCACCGCGGGGAAGGGCATCTGTGCACCCACGCCGGCCGCGGTCCAGCCACCGTTCGACGCGGCGAACATCGTGTACGCGATGGCGCCGGAGGTGGTGCCCACGCGGCGTACCACGCCGGCGGTGGCGAGCACCGCTGCGTCGGTGCCCGGGTACTCGACCTGTGTGTAGGCGCCGCCGACGCTGTTGCGAGTGGCCGCGCCCATGTAGTACTGGCACACCAGATCGCAGGTCTTCGCGTACGAGTACTTGTTCTCGGCGAGCGCGTAGCTGCGCGCGGCGACGGCCTGCGCCTGCAACGCCTGCGCACCCTTGCCACCACCGGCCGTGGCCCACGACGGCGACATCTCCTTGGCGATGACCGAGCGCAGGTAGTGCTCGAGCGGCACGATGTTGACCGTGCGGTTCTCCCCCGCCGTGCCGTTCACCGCGCGGATGAAGCCGCGGTACGACTTCACCTTTCCGCCCGGCTCGCACACCGCGGGCAACGAGGGGAACGCAGCGGTCGTCGTGTCGGCCTGCGTGCGGATGTTCACCTGCGTCGCCACTGACCCGGACACCAGTGTCCATCCCGACGACACCGGGTTGCCCGAGGCCGCCGGGCACACCTGCGCGTCGGTTCGGGCCCACACCGAGTAGACCGACGGCGACACCTCGCGGGCGAGCACCGACTTCCACGGTCCGCCGGCCACACCGTCGACCACCAGGCCGCCGCTCTCGCTGACCACCGCGGTCTGCGCATCGTCGAGGTTCTGCAGGCGCACGGTGATCACCGAGTCGAGGGGCACGGTGCCGGCAACGGTGCCGCCGTAGTAGTGGTTCAGGATCTGCGCCGACGTCCATCCGTGGTCGACCGCGTACCCGTACGCACCCCACTGGCTGAGCCCGTAGCCGTGTCCGTAGCCACGCCCGTCGATGGTGACGACCGTGTCGGCCGCGGCGCGGACCGGAGCCGCGGAGGGCGGCGCGCCCACGAGCACTGCCGACATCGCGAGCGACGCGACAAGAAGACCTCGACAACGGCGCATGCACAGGTATCGGCGCCGAGGCCGGCCGGCTTGACCTCCGCGCCGGGTTCTCGTCATTGGACAAGTCTGGCCGGTAGCCTCGCATGCTTGGTGGCAGCGTCCGACGAATCATCCTCAACCTCTCGCGTGCCCGTCCCCGAAGGCACCATTCCGGTGGCCGTCGGGTTGCTCATCGCGGGCGTCGCCAGCTACCTCTTCCTCAAGGTCGGCAAGGAAGCGCTGGGCAGCGACGAAGCGCTGCAGCCGATCACCAGCCTGTGGGTCGCCACGTTCGCGCTCGCGCCGGGCGTGTTCCTGCCGGTCGAGCAGGAACTGGCACGCGCGCTGTCGAGCCGTCGGGCGATGGGCATGGGCGGCAAGCCGGTGCTGCGCAAGGTCATCGCGCTCGGCACGGGCCTCGCCGCCATCGTCTCGGTCATCATCCTGCTGGCCAGTCCCGCGCTCGCGTCGGCGTTCTTCAACGACGACTGGGTGCTCGTCGTCGCGCTGCTCATCGCGTTCGTGTCGTACACCCCGGCGCACATCGCACGCGGCGTCGCCAGCGGCCACGGGCGGTTCCGCGCCTATGCCATCGTCATGGCATCCGACGGCGTCGTGCGCATCGCGTTGTGTCTGCTCCTCGCCGTCATCGGCGTCAAGACCGTCGGGCCCTACGGCCTCGCCATCGCGTTCGCCCCGCTGCCCGGCGTGCTGTGGGTGTACTTCCGCGGCCAGCTGAAGACCGACGACGGTCCCGCGGCCGAGTGGGGCGAGGTCACGCAGAACCTCGGCTGGTTGCTGGTGGGTTCGATGTTCGCGGCCGGTCTGGTGAACGCCGGCCCGCTCGCCGCCACGGTGCTGGCGGAGCCCGGCCAGGAGGAACTGGTCACCCGCTTCACCTACGGCGTGCTGCTCGCCCGCATCCCGCTGTTCTTGTTCCAGGCCGTGCAAGCGGCGCTGCTGCCGCGGCTGTCGCAGCTGGCCGCGCGCAACGAGATCGCCGAGTTCCGTCAGGGCCTCGCTCGCCTGTTGAAGGTGGTGCTGCTGGTCGCCGTGGTCGGCACCGCCGGCGCCTACGTGGTGGGACCGCTGGTCATCGAGAAGTTCTACGACTCCGAGCTCAGTGGCAACACCCTGGCCACGCTCGCGTTCAGCAGCGCCATCTACATGCTGGCGTTGGCCTTGGCTCAGGCGGTCATCGCACTGCGCGGCCACCGCCTCGTGGCGCTCGGCTGGGCGTGCGCCGGCATCACGTTCCTGTTGGTGACCTGGTTGAACAACGAGCCGCTGTTCCGTCGAGTCGAGCTCGGTCTGGTGGCCTCGTCGGTGGCCGCCCTCGTCGCCTTCGCGCTGGCCCTGCGCCACAAGCTGCGCACCGGCGTGGTCCCCAGCGGCGGTTCGCTGATGGACGCCATCACCGACATGCCCCTCGAGAGCTGA
>CAZWCU010000176.1:0-9079 GCA_964632715.1 uncultured Bifidobacterium sp.
GCGGTGCGGCAACCCCCTTGCACGTGGCGCCCGACCGCCCCGAGCTGGCCGTCACACCAGGGGCCGTGGTGTCCGCCGGCCTCAAGAGCATCCTCGACATCCGCCACCCGCTCGAGCGGATGGAGACGATGGGCGTGCCGGTGGTCGTGAACGGCAGCGACGACTTCCCCTCGTTCTACAGCCGCACCAGCGGACTGCCCGCGCCGCGACGGCTCGACGGCCCGGCCGAGCTCGCGGCCATGCTGCACGCCACGTGGAACCAGCTGGGAATGGCCACCGGCATCAGCATCGCGAACCCGATCCCGGAGGCCGACGAGATCCCTGCCGACGAGATCGCCGGCTTCATCGACGAGGCACTCCGGTCGCTCGACGAGCAGGGCATCACCGGCCAGGACGTCACGCCGTTCCTCCTCAAGCGAGTGGTCGAGGGCACCGGCGGCCGCAGCCTGGTGGCCAACCTCGCGCTCGTCCGCAACAACGCCGCCACGGCCGCGCAGATCGCAGTGGAGTACGCGAAGCTGCTCGGATGAGACGCCTCGCCGCCTTCACCTGTTCGCTCCTGCTCGTCACCGCTGCCTGCTCCGACGACGCCGACACCTCGACGGAACCAGACCCGACCACCGAGGCCGCTCCGGACACCACCACTGCACCCACCGTCGCACCGACGACTGTGCCGTCGACGACTGCTGTGCCATCCACCGCGCCACCCACGACCGAGCCACCCACGACCGAGCCACCTGTGCAGTACGCGGCCACCATCGACGAACTGCTCGCGCTCGGTCGCCCGATCGTGCTCGCCCACACCGCCGGCGAGGACGAGTTCCCGGCGAGCAGCCTGTTCGGCTTCGGCGAGAGCGTGAAGGCGGGCGTCGACATGCTCGACATGAACGTGCTGCTGACCAAGGACGGCGTGCTCATCGTGCAGCACGACGACACGGTCGACCGCGTCACCAACGGCACCGGCGCGGTGGCCGACCTCACCTACGCCGAGATCGCGGCGCTCGACAACGCGTACTGGTTCACCGCCGCATGCGGGGCGTGTCGCGACCAGCCGGAGGCCGACTACCTCTACCGCGGCATCCGCACCGGCGACGTGCCGCCGCCGGCCGGCTACACGGCGGACGACTTCGCGATCCCCACGTTCCGACAGCTCGTCGAGCGCTTCCCCGACATCCCGCTCAACGTCGAGATCAAGGGCACCGGAGCGCCCGCGATGGCCGCAGCCGACGTGCTCGCCGCCGAACTGATCGAACTCGACCGCTCCGCTGCCACCGTGGTCGCCTCGTTCGACGACGCCATCGTCGACTACTTCCACCAGATCGCTCCCGAGGTGGAGGTGTCGGCGGGCCTCAACGTGCTCACCGCCTACGTGTTGGAAGGCACTCCCCCGCCTGCCGGCATGCGCATCCTGCAGCTGCCGCCCGAGTTCTCCGGCCTGCAGGTCATCACTCCCGAGCTGGTGGCCCGCGCCACGGCCGACGGGTTCCCGATCTGGGTGTGGCCCAACGACCGCGACCTGGAGAACCTCGACGCGTATCGAGACTTCCTCGAGCAGGGCATCGCCGGGCTCAACATCAACTTCCCCGCGCAGGGCGTGCAAGCCGTGCAGGAGTTCGTCGCCGCCACCGGGTGACCTTCACACCGCGGCGGACAGCTTCTCCAGCGTGTGCTCCATGTTGGCGCGGTTGTGCGTCGCCCGATCCTTCACGCCGATCGCGAAACCGGTGATGGTGGCGATGACGGAGTTGCGGTGGTCGTCCCACCAGTGCGTCACCGTGGCGCCTTCCGCAGCCGGTTCGATGGTGAAGCCCCAGCCGGCCACCTTGATGCCAGCGGCAGTGACGTCGAACGCGAACGCTTCACCCGGGCGAGCGACGGTGACCGTGCAGATCGTCTTCCACTTCTTCTTCCCCATCGCGTTGGTGCCCTCGAATCGGGCACCCGCCGCCGGGCCGGTGGCGCCCTTCAGCCACTTGCCACCGGTGTTCTCCGGCGACCACTCACCCATGCGCGGCAGGTCGCTGACCAACTCGTAGACCCGCTCCGGGCTGGCAGCAATGGTGCGTGAGACTTCGACGTCGTGGCTCATGGCCACTATCTGAACAGATCGCGGCTCTGGTCTCGCAACACCGGGGCGATGGTGGCCTCGTCGTCGAGCTGCCAGGCGTAGCCACGGATCACCGCGACGGGTACTCGCGACAGGTTGCCCTTCACCAGTCCGGCAGCGCCGGCCAGCTCGTCGGCGGTGCACAGCGCCTGCACCATGAACTCGTGGCCGTGCGGGTCCACCTGGCCGATGTAGCTGAGGATCGGCTGCATGCCGGCAATGCCGATGGCGATGTCGGTCTGACCCTCGCGCCACGCGCGGCCGAAGGTGTCGGAGATGATGACGGCCGCGTTCACGCCGGCGGCGAGGAAGCCGGCGCGAATGCCGCGGGCCGACGCGTCGGAATCGATCGGCAGCAACACCGCGCGACCGTGCGCGCCCGACGACGACTGGTCGACGCCGCTGTTCGCGCAGACGAAGCCGTGGTGCGTCTCGGTGATGAGGATCGGGCCGAGTTGGCGCACGATGCGCTTGGACTCGCGCAGCACGATCTCGGTGACCGCAGGATCCTTGCCCCACTGCGCGGACCACGCGAGCGCAAACGGCGACGGCTCGATCTCGGCGAGCTCGACCGTGCGACCCTCGGCCTTCGACACGATCTTGGAGGTCACCACCACCACGTCGCCGTCGACGAGCGGGTCGCCCGCTTCGGCGGCAGCACGCAGGATGGCGGTGGCCAGGTCGGCGCCGGGTTCGATCTCGGGGAGACCTCCGACACCGAAGATCTGCAGTGAGCTCACGCGGGCAGCCCCGCGAGGAAGTCGAGGATGGCCGCGTTCACCGGCTCCGGGTTGGTGAGATTGGCGGCATGCGCGCCGCCGACCGTCACCACGCCGCCGCACCCGACCAGCGACGCGGCCATCGCCTCCGCGAGGTCGAGCGTGATGGCGGTGTCTTCCGTACCGTGCACGACGAGCGCCGGGCACGTGATCCCGCCCAACAGATCGCTGATGTCGTCGCGGTTCATCAGGCACGCACCGGCTTCCACGATCAGTCCCTTGGGGCGCGCCTGCCACTTGGCCACCCACTTCGGGTTCTCGTCGGGGTCGTCGATGATGATGGTGGCCACCGTGTTGGCCAGCTCGTCGACCGGCCCGGCCGTCGCCCACATCTGCAGCATGCCGGTGTAGGCCTCGATGTGCGCCGCGTCCTCGCCGCCTGCCTGCGTGTCGAGCAGGATGAGCGCACGCACGCGGTCCGGAGCCGTGAGGGCGGCGCGCAGCGACAGGAAGCCGCCCTGGCTCATCCCGCCGACGACTGCCCGCTCGACGCCGAGGTGGTCGAGCAGTCCCAGACAGTCGGCGGCGGAGTCCCAATAGGTGAACGGCGCGCCGTCGAACTCGGTGAGGCCGAAACCGCGTTCGTCCCAGGTGATGACGCGATAGGTGTCGCGCAACGCGGCCACTTGGTGCACGAACATCTCGTGATCCATCAGGAATCCGTGCGCCAGGATGACGACCGGGCCGTCACCGCCGGTGTCCTCGAAGTAGATGTTCTGTCCGTTGATCGATGCGTGCGGCATCGTCCGAACGTAGCACCGCCCCCGGCCCTCACCGCCCTCCCGCCGACGCCGGACCGGGGCGGTGGAGGGGTGGCTCGTAGAGTGGCGGCCATGGTCTCCGAGATCTTTGATCCCTCTGCGTGGCGTGTCGTTCCCGGCTTCGAGTTCGACGACATCACCTATCACCGCAGCGTCGAGCACGGCACGGTGCGCATCGCGTTCAACCGACCAGAGGTACGCAACGCGTTCCGCCCGCGCACCGTCGACCAGCTGTACACGGCGCTCGATCACGCACGGATGAGCACCGACGTCGGGTGCGTGCTGCTCACCGGCAACGGCCCCTCGCCGAAGGACGGCGGCTGGGCGTTCTGCAGCGGCGGCGACCAGCGCATCCGCGGCAAGGACGGCTACAAGTACACGGTCACCGACGGCAGCGGAGCGACCGGCGTGACCGCCGACAGCATCGAACCCGGGCGCGCCGGGCGCTTGCACATCCTGGAAGTGCAACGCCTCATCCGGTTCATGCCGAAGGTGGTCATCTGCGTTGTCCCCGGTTGGGCGGCCGGCGGTGGGCACAGCCTGCACGTGGTGGCCGACCTCACGCTCGCCAGCACCGAGCACGCCCGCTTCAAGCAGACCGACGCCGACGTCGCCAGCTTCGACGGTGGCTTCGGCAGCGCGTACCTCGCCCGCCAGGTGGGGCAGAAGTTCGCCCGCGAGATCTTCTTCCTCGGGCGTGAGTACACCGCCGACGATGCGGTGCGGATGGGCATGGTCAACGCCTCCGTGCCGCACGCCGAGCTCGAGGCCACCGCGCTGCAGTGGGCGAAGGAGATCAACGGCAAGAGCCCCACCGCGCAGCGGATGCTGAAGTTCAGCTTCAACCTCATCGACGACGGCCTGGTCGGCCAGCAGGTGTTCGCCGGCGAAGCCACCCGGCTCGCGTATGCGAGCGACGAGGCGCAGGAGGGTCGCGACTCGTTCCTCGAGAAGCGCGACCCCGACTGGAGCCCGTATCCCTGGCACTACTGACCGGCCGTGATCGAGCGTCACCGATGATCCTCGTCGACGACCCCGACGATCCGCGGGTCGCCCCGTTCCGCCTCAACGAGCGGGGACTCGCCAATCGCGTGCAGCGCCGCGACGACGGTGGCGACGGCTGGTTCATGGCCGAGGGCGACCTGGTCGTGGAGCGGGCGCTCGCGGCCGGGTGCGAGCCGGCCATGGCGCTGGTCGACGGCGAACGACCGCCGCCCGTGACCGCCGCGCTCGCCGATCGCTGCCCGGTGTACGCCGGCGGCGACAGGATGCGGGCCGCCGTCACCAAGTTGGGCATGCCCTACTCGGTGGTGGCGCTGTTCGAGCGGCCGGCCCGCGCAGCGGTCGACCAGTTGGCCGGCAGCGCACGTCGACTGGTCATCGCGGAGGCCGTCGACAACCCGGTCAACGTCGGCAGCATCGTCCGCAACGCGCTGGCGCTCGGTTGGGACGGCCTGATCACCGACACCACCAGTTGCGATCCACTCGCACGGCGCGCGCTGCGAGTGTCGATGGGGCACGCGCTACACCTGCCGCACGCTCGCTGCGACGACCTGCCCGCGCTGGTGCACCGCCTGGTGCGCGACGGCGTGGTGGTGTGCGCGCTGACTCCGGCCGCCGACGCCATCGCGCTCGACGATGTGCCGGCCGCCGCACGAATCGCGCTCGTGGTGGGCTCGGAGCGCGCCGGCATCTCCGCGGCGGTGATGGCGGCGGCGACTCACCGGGTCGCGATCCCGATGCTGAACGCTGTCGACTCGTTGAACGCCGCAGCCGCCACCGCGATCGCCTGCTGGCAACTGCGTGTGCGTTGACGCGACTCAGCCGGGTCGTTGGCTGCTGATGGGGAGACCGGTGTCGTTGCGCAAGTGCTCGGCCGCGGGCACGAAGTAGTTCATCAACGCGTCGCGGATGGGTCCGGGCTCGGTGACCTGCTCCACCGCGGCGGCCATGTGCAGCAGCCAGTGGTCGCGCTCGGCGGGGCCGACGTGGAACGGCATGTGCCGCAGCCGCAGCTTCGGGTGGCCACGCTCCTCCATGTAGGTGGTGGGGCCGCCCCAGTACTGCGCGAGGAAGAGTGTCAGACGGTGGCGAGCACCGTCGAGGTCGTCGGACGGGTACAGCGGCAGCAGCACCGCATCGGTGACGATGCCCGCGTAGAACGCATCGACCAGTGCCGCGAAGAACGGCATGCCGCCCGCCGCGTCGTACAGCGACACCGCTTCCGGTTCAGCTGCAGCGTCGGACATGCACGCAGTCTACGAGCGCGTCAGGAACGCGACCCAGCCCGTACCTGGACGACCCGAAGGGTCAGGCGTAGGCGGGATCGAAGACGCGAACGTCGCCGAGGTCGCACTGGCGCACCACGAACGGCGTACTGCCGTCGCAGCGGTCCAGGATGACCGATTCGCTGGTTCCCAGCAGCACCAAGGCCGAGACGGTGTCTCCGCCGATCTGGATCTCGATCACATTGCCGGTACGCAACCGGGTTGCCGTTGCACTCATGTCGCCTGCTCCTCGCCGTAGGTTCATCGGACGGCGGGAGCGTTCCGCCACTCTCCCGCCGTCAGCAAGTTGATCGGCACCGAGCGTGAAGGGCTTTACGAAAACTTTGGAGATTCGTGAGAGGGGAAGATGTCGGGCAGCCCGTCGCTCACCTTCACCGGGAACTGCGGCTCACGCTTCTCCAGGATGCTGACCACACCTTCGCGGGCGCCGGCGCTCGCCCCGCGCGACAGGATGCCGCGCGAGTCCACCTTGTGCGCCTCCATCGGATGGTCGGCGCCCAGCATGCGCCACAGCATCTGACGGGTGAGCGCGATGCTGACGGGGGCCGTGTTCTCCGCGATCTCGGTGGCAATCGCTCGCGCCGCGGGCAGCAGCTCGTCGGCGGCGTGCACGCTGCGCACCAGACGGCCCTGCAGCGCCTCCGCGGCGGGGAACACCCGGCCCGAGTAGCACCACTCGGTCGCCTGGCTGATGCCGACCAGACGCGGCAGGAACCACGACGAGCAGGCCTCCGGCACGATGCCACGCCGGGCGAACACGAAGCCGAACTTGGCGTGTTCGCTGGCCAGGCGGATGTCCATCGGCAGCGTCATCGTCACGCCGACGCCCACGGCGACGCCGATGATGGCGCCGATCACCGGCTTCGTGCACTCGAAGATGCGCAGGCTCACCAGACCACCGCCGTCACACGGGATGCCCACGTCGGCGGGGATCTCGTCGCTGCCGCCGCGACTGAACGTCTCGCCACCACCCGACAGGTCGGCGCCGGCGCAGAAACCGCGGCCGGCGCCGGTGACGATGACCACGCGCACGTCGTCGTCGGCGTCGACCCGGTCGAACGCGTCGATCATCTCGCGCATCATCGTCCCGGTGAACGCGTTGAGCTGCTCGGGCCGGTTCAGCGTGATGGTCGCGATGCGATCGGCGACCTCGTAGATGATCTGTGTGTAGTCCATGCCCGGACCCTAGGCAACGCGCCTAGACGTCGAGGAAGCGGCTGGCCGCGGTGGCCGAACTGACGGCGCCGACGAAGGCCCCGAGCAGGATCATCAGGAAGCACACCCACACCGGGTAGGTGCCGGTGACGACGAAGGCTTTCAGGCCGGAGTTGACCGGGAAGTCCTTCACACCGTTGGTCCAGTTGGCGTTGACGAGCAACAGCGCGGCGCTGCCGAACGCGCCGCCGACGATGCCCTGCAGCAGCCCCTCCAACATGAAGGGGAGGCGGATGAACCAGTTGGTGGCACCCACGAGTTTCATCACCTCGATCTCCCGCCGTCGGGCGAACATCGCCGTTCGAATGGTGTTCCAGATGAGCAGCGCGGAGGCGATGAGCAGCACCACCGCCCCCACCAGCAGACGCACACCGAAGAAGCTCTTCAGCTGGCTCAGCAGATCGACCGCATCGTCGGGGGTGCGCACTTCGGTGACGTTGGGCAGCTTCAGGAACTCGGTCTTCAACGACCGCAGCACCGCACCGTCGTCGGTGTCGACCGGCTTCACGCGGAAGAACGAGGGGATCACGGGGAGCAACTGCTCGAGGGCCGCAGGATCGGCGCCGAACAGTGCCCGCGCCACGTCGGCGGAACACGCCTCGTCGCAGAACGTGGCCGACTCGACCACCGTGCCCTGACTGAGCAGCGCCTCCTGGATGAGCTGCACCTGCGCCTCGGTGGCGCCGTGCTTCACGTAGACGATCATCTCCACGCCGCCGGTCCAGAGCTTGAGCTGGTTGTCGAACGCCTTCTGGACGAGCAGCGTGCCGCCGAAGAGGAACAACGACACCGTGGACGTGATGATGGCAGCGACCGTGAGCGTGAGGTTGCGCGAGAGGCTGGCCCACATCTCCCGGAACGTGTACCGCAGACGGGAGATCATTCGTACACCCCTCGGGCCTGGTCGCGCACGATGACGCCGCGATCGAACTGGATGACCCGCTTGCGCATCATGTTGACGATGCGCTGGTCGTGCGTGGCCATGACCACCGTGGTGCCGGTCTTGTTGATGCGGTCGAGCAACCGCATGATGCCTTCACCCGTGGCCGGGTCGAGGTTGCCCGTGGGCTCGTCGGCGAGGAGGATCAGCGGACGGTTGACGAACGCGCGAGCGATGGACACGCGCTGCTGCTCGCCACCGCTCAACTGGTGCGGGAAGCGCTCCTGCTTACCGCCCAGGCCGACCAGGTCGAGCACCGCCGGCACCTGCTGGCGGATGACGTGGCGTGGACGGCCGATGACCTCCAGCGCGAACGCGACGTTCTCGAACACGGTCTTGTTGGCCAGCAGCTTGTAGTCCTGGAAGATGTTGCCGATGTTGCGCCGCAGGTGCGGCACCTTCGCGTCGGGCATGTCGTTGATGTTGCGCCCGGCCACCCACACCGCGCCGCGCTCGGGGCGCTCCTGACGGTTCATCAGCCGCAACATCGTGCTCTTGCCGGAACCGGAGGGACCGACGAGGAACACGAACTCGCCCTTGGCGATGTCGAAGTTCGCGTCGCGCAGGGCGACCACCTCGGTGGAGTAGCTCTTGGTGACGTTCTCGAGTTTGATCATGGACGCATCTCCGCGCGTGAAATCAGCCGCCGTGCCGCCCGCAAGTGGGCAAACCGTAGCTCACTCATTCCGCTTCTCGCCGTCGCCAGCGGAGGTAACCCTCCATGAACTCGTCGAGATCGCCGTCGAGCACTGCGTCGATCTGACTGGTCTCGACCTCCGTACGCAGGTCCTTCACCATCTGGTAGGGCTGCACGACGTACGAGCGGATCTGGCTGCCCCAGCCCACCTGCGCCTGGCGCCCGGCGATGCGAGCGAGCTCGGCTTCGTGCTCTTCCTCGATCTTCGCGGCGACCATCGCCTTCAGCCGGTTGAGTGCCTTCTCCCGGTTCTGCAGCTGGCTGCGTTCTTCCTGGCTGCTGGCCACCCGGC
>CAZWCU010000177.1:0-9056 GCA_964632715.1 uncultured Bifidobacterium sp.
CGCTCTCGACGGCGGCCTCGATGGTGCCCTGACCCGAACCGCCGGCGGCGGTGTAGATCACGTCGGCGCCGTCGGCGTACCAGCCGTTGGCGATTTCCTTGGCCTCATCGGGCGATGCCCAGGCGGTGTTGTCGCCGGCTGCACCGAGGTACTGCACGTTGATCTCGATGTCGGGGTTGATGTACCGAGCACCCGCGGCATAACCGGCCTCGAAGCGCTTGATGAGGTCGATCTCCTGGCCACCGATGAAGCCGATGACGCCGGACTCGCTCTTCAGTGCCGCAGCGGCACCGACGAGGAACGAACCCTCCTGCTCGGCGAAGCCGAGGAAGGTGACGTTGGCCGGGGCGTTCTCGATGAAGCCGTCGACGATGGCGTACATCGTGTCGGGGTTCGCCGGGGCGATCGTGGCGAGGGCATCGCCGAAGGCGAAGCCGACCGCGATGATCGGGTTGTTGCCGTTCGAGGTGAGGGTCTCCAGGTTCGGAGCACGGTCCTCGGCGGTGGTGGCCTCGAGCTCGTCGAAGGTGACGCCGAGCTCGGAGGTGGCCTTGTCGGCGCCAGCGGCGGCCGAGTCGTTGAAGGTGCCGTCGCCGCGGCCGCCGGTGTCGAATGCGAGGCCGACGTTGAGGGCTTCGCCGCCGCCACCCATGGTGGTGTCGGTGCCGCCGGTGTCGACCGGCGCGATGGTGGTCTCGGTGCCGCCGGTCTCGACCGGTGCGGTGGTGGTGTCGCTCGACGACTCGTCGTCGCCGCATGCGGCAGCGATGAGGCCGAAGGTGGCAATGAATGCCATCGCGGCTACGCGCTTGCTCTTGCGCATTTTTCTCCCCCTTGGAGTATTGGTTCAATGGATGAGGTATCCGCCCGAGAGCCTAGCCGCGCCGAAGCGCCGCGCTTCATCCCCCACAGGCTCGTAACCTTGTCGTGATGTCGATGTCGTACGGGCAGCGGCCCCCCTCGGCGGGGCGCTCAAGGGTGAGCAGACGCACCTATCGGGTGCGTCGTCTCGTCGTGCTCTCGCTCGTGCTGGCGCTCGGCTGGGGCGTGGTCAGCCTGGTGTCGGGAGTGTTCGGGGGCGACGACGCGAAAGAGGCCGCCGCGGTCGAGCCGACCACCAACACCTTCATCTCCGACGGAGGGTCCACCTCCGCGCCCACGCTGCCACCCACCACCACCACCGAACCTCCGGTGAAGGAGGTGACGGTGCCGTCGGCCGCGGATCCGGCCGAGGTGCTCATCCTCGGCGACTCCGACGCCGGCACCTTCGGCCCGTACCTGAAGAGCCTCCTCGACGACACCGGCATCGTCACCACCGAGCTCGACTACAAGACGTCGTCCGGGCTGGCGCGACCCGACTTCTTCGACTGGCCGGCGCACATGCGCTCGATCGTGCCGCAGGTGAACCCCGACATCGTCATCGCCACCTTCGGCGGCAACGACGCCCAAGGCCTGCGCAACCTCGACGAGTCGTGGGCGGTCGAGCGGGTGCCCAGCGCCGACGATGCCGAGTGGCGTGCAGAGTACGGACGCCGAGTGGGCGAGGTGATGGACTACCTCAGCGACGGCAACCGCACGCTCATCTGGGTGGGCATCCCCAACGACGACGACCCCGAGCTCACTGCTCGCATGCGGGTGCAGGACGAAGTGGTGCGCGCCGAGGCCGCTGCTCGCCCGGAAGTGGTGTTCATCGACACCTGGGACCGCTTCAACGGCGTCAACGACGGCTGGGCCGAGTTCGTCGTCGACCCTCGCGACGGTGAGGGCAAGGACGTGCGCGCCGACGACGGCTTCCACCTCAACGAGAACGGCGCCGAGATCCTCGCGCTCGACATCGCCGACGCAGTGCGCGTCGACCTGCGCGCCCGCGGCGCCGCCATCTGACGCCCTCCCGTCCGCCCGTCTCCCGCCGCTCGGCCGCGTCGTCTCGTCCGCCGTCCGCTGGTACGGGGGCGGGGGCGGGGCCGGGTTACTGCTGGCGGCCGCGCTGTTGGATGGCGAGGCGGCGGGCCTCCACCTTCTCCGGGCTGAACTGCTCGCGCTGCCAGCGGCCGGCGTTGGTGGCCTCGATCTGCCAGCCGGGCACGTCGCCGGTGATCTCGGCGTAGGTGGCGCGGATCTGGCGCACGCCGGGCTGGTCGTTGCCGACGATGTCGCGGGCGAGCTGGCGGGTGAACGGCAGCAGGTCGACGTGCGACACCACGTGGTTGACGAGGCCGAACTGCAGCGCCTCCTCGGCGAGCATGAAGTTGCCGGTGAAGCTCATCTCGCGAGCGCGGCGCACGCCGATGGCCTGCGGCAGCAGCACGGTGAGGCCCCAGCCCGGCATCACGCCCACACGCGAGTGCGTGTCGCCGAACTTGGCGAACTCGCTGGCCACGAGGAAGTCGCAGTTGAGCGCGAGCTCGAAGCCGCCGGTGATGGCCACGCCGTTGACGGCGCCGATGACCGGCTTGGTCATCGTGGGGAACGGGCCGCGCGCGCCGTCGCGGTTGGGCGTGCCGTCGGCTCCGGTGGCGCCGAGGTTGCCGCCGCTGGAGCCGAGCTCCTTCAGATCGAGCCCGGCGCAGAACGCGGGGTCGGTGCCGGTGAGGATGACGACGTCGACCTCGTTGTCGGCATCGGCGGCGCGCAGGTGCTGGGGTAGCAGGCGGAGCACCTCGCTCGACAGCGCGTTGCGCGCCTCGGGACGGTTGAGGGTGACGGTGGCGATGCGCTCGCTCACCTCGTAGAGCACCGGTGAGGACGTGGAGTCGGACATGTGGAGACGTTGCCACAGCGCGCCCGTGGGCAGCGAGCCGCGGCGTCCCGCAGGCAGCGTCAGCGCAGATCGGCCAGTCGCACCAGCGTGGCGGCGATCCATCCGCCGAGCACGCCGAAGTGCTCGTCGAGCAGCGAGCTCGCACCGTCGGCGAGCGTCACTTCCGCCAACTCGTACAACCCTTCGTACGTGGCCTCGACCGCGTGCTCGGGCTCGGTGGGCGTCTCCTCCGCGTAGGAGGTCTCGGCCGTGACGCCCACACGCTCGAGCCGACCGTCGCCGATGAGCGGGCTGAGCGCCTCGGTGAGGCCGTACACGGCGGCCGGCTCCGGTGCGCCGGCCAGGCTCTGCACGCGGAAGATGATCTCGATCTCGATGGCCGGCTGCCGGTCGAGCACCTCGTCGACGTACCACTGCCGATACGCGGTCTGGCTCCACGACGGCCAGTCGAAGGTGATGTGCGCGACCACGCGCGGCGGCATGCCTTCGCCGGGCAGGCCGTAGCTCGTCTCCCACGTGAGGTCGCCGAGCAGCACGTCGGCCTGGAAGTGCTCCTCGAACGGCTGCCGCTCGAGGAACGCCGACTCGAACGCGTCGCGGAGTGCACTGATGGCGTCGGTGAACACGTGGTCGAGCATGCGCCTGCGACGGTAGCGGGCCGCGACTGGCACGTGGCTACGGTTGTGTCCATGTCGCTCGTACTCGTCTCCGTCGCGGATGGTGTGGCCACGCTCACGCTCAACAACCCCGCAGAACGCAACACGCTCACCGCTCCCATGGTCGCCGAGATCATCGCCGCCATGGATGTCATCGAGAACGACACCGCGGTCGGCGCGCTGGTGGTCACCGGCGCCGCTCCCGCGTTCTGCGCCGGCGCCAACCTGGGCAACCTGGCCGAGGCCAGCAAGGAGAGCCTGGGCGGCATCTACGAAGGGTTCCTGCGCATCGCCCGCAGCCCGCTGCCCACACTCGCCGCGGTCAACGGCGCGGCCGTCGGCGCCGGCATGAACCTCGCGCTCGGGTGCGACGTGCGGCTGGCGGCCCGGCGAGCGAAGTTCGACACTCGCTTCCTGCAGATCGGCATCCACCCCGGCGGCGGCCACACCTGGATGCTGCGCCGCATCGTCGGCCCGCAGGCCACCTTCGCGGGGGTCGTGTTCGGCGAGGTGATGGACGGCGCCGAGGCCGAGCGCGTGGGCCTGGTGCACCGCTGCTACGACGACGACCAGTTGCTCGCAGCCGCCCAGGAGATGGCTGCTCGTGCGGCCTCCGCGCCCCGTGAGCTGCTCATCGAGGTGAAGAAGACCATCCTCGACATGGCCGACATCGACACGCACCCGGAGGCCGTGGACCGCGAGCTCGTGCCGCAGGTGTGGAGCACGCGTCAGCCCTGGTTCGCCGAGCGCATCGCCGCGCTGCAGTCGAAGATCAACTCCAAGAAGCCCTGATCCGCTCGGTGAGGTGCACGGCAGCTGGGCCGCCGGAGAAGCGCGCACAACTGTTACGCAATGGCTCTACCTGACCGCATTGCCGTGGTCTACGGTTGGTACACGGAGAGCAGCAGTACGTTCCGAACACACACGGAGGTACCCATGAGCCAGCGCCATCGCAACCAAGATTTGGCCCCACCGCCGAAGCTGGATGCACGAGCACATGCCCACAACGAGCGGCATCGCATCAACAGCGAATTGCAGGCCGTTGCCGCGCAGGTGAGCGCAGGTTACGAACCCGACGAGGTGCACGAGCCAGGCCGAGCCTGGGTGCCCCCGCACCACCACGACGCCGAGGTCGGCAAGAAGAACGCCACGGCGAAACCGGCCCGTCACTGGAAGGTGAAGGACTGGAAGCGGCGCACCACGGTCCGCAAGGCCAAGGCGCAACAGATGCGCCTCACGGCCGAGCAGGCCTAGCGCAGCGTCACAACCAGGCGGCGGCCAGCTCGTCGCGGCGGATCTGCCACTCCTCGGCGGTGATGCCGTAGCGCACGTGGTCCTCCCACGCGCCGTTGATCTCGAGGAAGCGCGACGCAATGCCTTCCTCACGGATCGCGAGCACCTCCATCACTCGCCGGCTGTTGCTGTTGCGCGGCACGATGCAGATCTCCAGCCGGTGCAGGTGCAGTTGCTCGAACGAGAACTTCGCCAACGTCACCACGCCCTCGGCGGTGTACCGCTGCCCGGCCTTCGCGCGGTCGATCCAGTAGCCGATGGTGCCGCCCTGCAGCGCTCCGCGCACCACGCCGTTGAGGTTGATCTCGCCGGCGAACTCGGCCCCGACGAAGATGCCGAACCCGTACGCGATGCCCAGCTGACGGTCGCGGTCGCGTGCGCTGCAGCGCGCGGCGAATGCGTCTCGATCGCGCGTCGGGTCGAGCATCGTGGGGGAGCGCAGCGGCTCCCACGGGACGAGCCACTGCTCGTTGCGCAGGCGCACTTCGCTCCACTGCACCCAGTCGGCGGCCGTGAGTGGCCGCAGCATCAGACGCCGGCCGTAGAGCCGAATGGCGCCGCTGGGCATCGACGGATGCGTGTGCCCACGACCGCTCATGCGCTGCCCGGCGTGTCGTGCGCAGGATGGACAGTGAGCGCCGGAGCCTGCAGCGCGCGCAGCACCGCGACCACGGCGCAGCAGACGCCGAGGATGTGGTGCACCTCGTCGGCGGGGAGACCGGGGTTGCGCACGCGATCGCAGGCGGCTTCGGTGGCAAGCGTGCGGAACACCTCCTCGGCGGCGTCGCGGTCGAGGAGGCACGGCAGTCCGATCGCGTGGCCGATCTCGGTGTCGACCAAGGCCTGCAATCCGGGACCGCACACTTCGATGCCATCGGCCGCGACCGAGCCGGGCACTTCGCGCGACACGTCTTCCATGTGGTCCATGAAGATGCCGATGGCGTTGGTGAGTTCCTCCGGCAGCGGCGGGTCGGCGGTGAGCATCGCGGCCAGCGACGAGATGCCCATCGGCACCACGTAGCTGGTCTCGCCGTCGCTGAAGTGGGCCGAGTGCTCGTCGAACGTGATGTGCAACGTGCTCACCGGTCGTCGGCCTCCGGGCCGGTCGCCTCGGCGAGGCGGGCGGCCACCCAGCGGCCGACGGGATCGTCGCCGCCGGCGAGGTGATACGCGTAGTGCGCGTGGAGGCACTTGACGCCCTGTCGGGTACCGGCGACGCCGCCTGACGGGCGAGGGCCGGTGTGGCCGGCCGGCATGGCCGCATCGCGCTCGAGGGCGTAGCGGGCATGTGCGGCGGCGATGGCCGCGGCCGGGATCTCGCGCTCGGCCTCGCGGACGCCACCAGCGGCTTCCAACTGGCTCACCCGGCGCAGCGCGTCCTTGCCGGCGAGCCAGTACAGCGTGGGCATCGGGGTGCCGTCGTCGTGCAGTGGGGCGTTGCGCAGCACCACCGGGTCGCCGGCGGCGTCGCGCACCACGACGGTGAACGTGCTCTGCGGCCGGCGGCCGAGCAGCTCGGTGACCCGCTCGGTGTCGGAGGGCGCCTCGTGCGCCGAATCGGTGGCCGCCACGGTGGCCCGCGAACTACTTGCGCAGACGACGCAGGACGAGCAGCAGCAACAACAGTCCACCGAACGCGGGCAGCATGCGCTTGACCAGCGCCGAGCCGCCGGCGAGGTCGCTGAGCTCGATCGGCTCCGCGGCCGGGCCGTTGATGGTGCGCACGGTGGGCTTCTCCGTAGCGGCGGCCGGTGCCGCCGGCTCGGCTGCGGCCGTCTCGGCGGGGGCGTCGGCGGCCGGGGTGTCGACGGCCGGGCTGTCGACGGCCTCGGCGGGCTCCGCGACGGGCGCATCGTTGTCGGCGTCGAGCATTGTGTTCAGGTTGTGGGCGAAATCGCTCATCAGCTTCTCGCTGGTGTCGCGGATGACCCCGAGGCGGCCGAACTGGGCCACCTTGCCGGTGAGCTTGATGTCGCTGACGACGACGACCTTGGTGACCTCCGGCGAGACGACCTCGAGCTGTGCCGTGATCAGCGCCTCGGCATTGCCCTTGCCGCCGGTGTCGCGGCCTTCGCCCTTCAGCACGGCACGGTGGTTGACGTCGTCGCGGTCGACGAAGTGGGCCTGGCCCTTGAACTGGGTGGAGATGGGGCCGAGCTTGAGCTTGACGACGCCGCGGTAGATGTCGCCTTCGATCTCCTGCAGCTGCGCACCTTTCATGCAGGGCGCGATGCGCTCGACATCGGTGAGCACGGCCCAGGTCTGCTCGATGGAGCGATGCACGGTGAATTCATTCGTCAGCGGTTCCATCGTTCAAGGTCCTCCAGCGTGTCGACGTCGGCCACAGAGCCTACGCAGGCCACCGGGTAGACCCACTCGGGATGGGCTCGGATCAGGTCGCGCGCGCCCGTGTCGCCCTCGGTGGGCAGCAGTGGCCACACTCCCTGCCCGAGGCGGACAGGGTTGGGGCCGGGCACGCCGTCGTAGGTGGCGACGACGATGCGGTGCTCGGGCGGCGCTCCCGCGACCGCGGCCCAGGCGTCGGGGCCGACGAACGGTTGGTCGGCCAGACCGATCGTGATGGCCGTGGCGCCGAGCTCGCGGGCGGCGCGCACCGCGACCTGCACGGACCCGGCCTGCCCGCGCGCCCAGGCGGGGTTGCGGTGCACGGTGACGGTGCCCGCCAGCGCACCGGGCAGCTCCAGCGTGACCGCGCCGGTGATCAGCAGCACCTGGTCGAAGTCGGCGGCGACCACGTGCTCGAGCGCCCACTCCCACACGGGGCGGCCGCGCAGCGAGGCGAGCAACTTGTGCTCGTGGCCGGCGAACCGCGACCCGCCGCCGGCGGCGAGGAGGGCGGCGATGCGAGGCACCGCCCGAGCGTACGCGCTGGGCGCTCGCGGTCGTCGACGAGCGGGTGCTGGGTGGCCGGTCGACCACCGAACGCGTTGGAAACATGACGAACACATGACGAAAAGTTTGCGGACGTGTTGATTGTTGCAATTCGATGACGCTATGTTTGACCCTCGTTGCGGCAATGGCGGGTCACGTTCGAGTCCTCCGGGGCGAGTGTCCTTCATCGGTGCAGCGACACGCGGTGGCGCTCTCGTATGGCGTCTTCGCCGTGAAAGAGGGGCGGACAGAACCTCGATCACGCCCGAACGGCAACTGCCCCGGCAGCTGCTCCTACGAGGAAGGACCGTCAGTCACATGACGATTCGTCGCAAAGTCTCCGCAAGTCTGCTCACCGCCGCCATCGCCTTCGGGTGTGCGGCACTCCCGGCGCCGGCCTCGGCCGCCCCCGCCGCTCCGGCGTTCGCGCCCGTCAACGGCGTCGACGGACTCGCCGGATACGCCGACGTCGCCCTCGACGCCTGGGTGGTCTACAGCCGCACCGGCAGCGCCAAGTCGCTCGGCCAATTCAACACGCTGCGCGACGCGGTCGCGGGCGAGGCCGCCCGCCGTCTGGGGCTCGATGCCACCGCGATGAAGGCCGCGTGGCGCAAGGCCGACCCCGCTCACCAGGTGGCCTTGCTCGCCGCGTTCACGCAGCTGGGCACCAAGTACCGTGGCAACGCCAGATCACCTGGCGTGGCCTTCGATTGCTCCGGCCTCACCTCCTGGTCGTGGGCGCAGGCCGGCCGCACGCTGCCCCGCCAGAGCGGTTCGCAGATCAAGGCGATCACCGCCGTCACCCGCAGCACGGTGCAGGCCGGCGACCTCGCGTACTACCCGGGTCACATCAGCATCTACCTCGGCATCGACAACGCGATCATCAGTGCGCCGTTCAGCGGTCGCAACATCGAGGTCGGCTTCTTCTCCAAGAGCCGCACCAACTCGATCCGCTTCGGCAACCCTGTTGGCTGAACGACCGGTCGGCTGAACGACGTCAGCCGTGGATCGGGCCCGACGCGTCGCGCAGTGACGGAGTGGCCCGGCCGGTGCGGCGAGCGATGATCTCCGCGCAGATCGACACTGCGGTCTCCTCCGGCGTGCGTGCGCCGAGGTCGAGACCGATCGGCGACATCAGCCGTTCCAGCTGCTCGGGCCGGTTGACGCCCACCTCGGCCAGCCGTTGCAGGCGCTTGGCGTGCGTGGTGCGGCTGCCCATCACGCCGATGTAGCCGGCCGTCGTGCCGAGCGCGCCCTGCACCGCCGGCACGTCGAACTTCGGGTCGTGGGTGAGGATGCAGACGGCATCGCGGGGACCGAGCGTGTGGCCGTGCTGTGCGAACACCGGCCCGGGCCACGACACGACGACCTCGTCGGCCATCGGGAATCGCCGGCGGGTGGCGAAGATCTCGCGGGCGTCGCACACGGTGACGCGGTACCCGAGCACCTTGGAC
>CAZWCU010000178.1:0-9016 GCA_964632715.1 uncultured Bifidobacterium sp.
CGTGGCGGCCATCTTCCACATGGTCACCCACGCGTTCTTCAAGGCGCTGCTGTTCCTGGGCAGCGGGTCGGTCATCCACGGCATGCACCACGAACAGGACATGCGGCGGATGGGCGCGCTGCGCAAGCTGATGCCCATCACCGCCGCCACGTTCATCGTCGGCTGGTTGGCCATCGCCGGTGTGCCGCCGTTCGCCGGCTTCTGGAGCAAGGACGAGATCCTGCTGTTCGCGTACGACAAGAGCCCCATCCTCTACGTGCTCGGCCTGGTCACCGCCCTGCTCACCGCGTTCTACATGACTCGTCAGGTGATCATGGTCTTCTACGGCAAGGCGCGCTGGGAAGACGCGCACGAGGAGCACGGTGCGCACGGCGACTTCACTCCCCACGAATCTCCGAAGGTGATGCTGGTGCCGTTGGTGGTGCTGGCCGGTCTCTCCATCGTCGGCGGCCTCATCCAGCTGCCCAGCTGGAGCTGGATCCCCCTCGACCTGCAGCACCGCTTGGAAGGCTGGCTGGAGCCGGTCGTCCACGCGGGCGAGCACCAGCTGTCCGACAGCGCGCACGACCTCAGCGGCATCCTCGCGTTGCTCGCCATCGCCATCGCGATCACCGGCATCATCGGCGCCGTGATGGTCTACGCCAAACACAAGGCCAAGCCGTTCGAGCCGAAGATTCTCGCCGACGCGTGGGGGTACGACCGTGCCGTCAGCGCGTTCATGGGCGGGCCCGGTCGGAAGGCGTTCGACGGCGTCGCGTGGGCCGATGCCAACATCGTCGACGGGGCCGTCAACGGTGCCGGTGAACTGGTCCGTGGAACGGCCGGTCAAGTGCGCAAGGTGCAGAGCGGCAACGTGCGCAACTACGCCGCTGCCATCGGCGCCGGCGTGGTGCTGTTGCTCGTGTGGTTCGTCGTCGTTCGGGGTGTCCTGTGATCGAGTTCCCCATCCTCACGTTGCTGGTGCTGGTGCCGGCCGTCGGCTCGCTGCTGGTGGCCGTCATCTCCAAGCGGCAACCCGATCTGGTGAAGGTGACGGCGCTGCTCACCAGCGTGCTCACCGGCGGCATGGCGCTGTGGGTGCTGTTCGCCTTCAAGTCGGAGAACGCCGACTTCCAGTTCGTCAGCCAGCACACCTGGATCAAGCCGTGGGGCATCTCGTGGCACCTCGGCGTCGACGGCATCTCGCTGTTCCTGGTCGTGCTCACCGGCGTGCTGTTCCCGTTGGTCATCGCCGGTGTCGACCCGCACCACGATCACAAGCGGTACCTGTCGTGGATGCTGCTGCTCGAGGCCGGCGTGATGGGCTCGTTCATCAGCCTCGACCTGTTCCTGTTCTTCGTGTTCTTCGAGATCGTGCTCGTGCCGATGTACTTCCTCATCGGTGGCTGGGGCTACGACAACCGCGTGTACGCGGCCACCAAGTTCTTCCTGTTCACGATGATCGGCTCGGCGTTCATGCTGGTCGGCATCATCGCCACTGCAGTGCTCGCCAAGGCGGGTGAGGGCGGCGCGGTCACGTTCGACCTCGTCAAGATCGCGGAGACCGCGTCGTTCGCGGAGTCCACCGGTCGATGGTTGTTCTTCGCGTTCGCCGTCGCGTTCGCGGTGAAGGTGCCGCTGTTCCCGCTGCACACGTGGCTGCCCGACGCGCACACGCAGGCGCCCACCGGCGGCTCGGTCATCCTGGCCGGCGTGCTGCTGAAGATGGGCACCTACGGCCTGCTGCGGTTCGGTGTCTACCTGTGCCCAGAAGCTGCGGTGTGGGCTCGACCGCTGTTCCTCACGCTCGCCGTCATCGGCATCCTGTGGGGCGCGGTCGCGGCCACGATGCAGACCGACCTCAAGCGACTCGTCGCGTACTCGTCGGTGGCGCACCTCGGATTCATCGTGCTCGGCACGTTCGCACTCACCACCACGGCACTGGTCGGCGGCGTGTTCCAGAACGTCGCGCACGGTCTCAGCACCGGCGCACTGTTCCTCATGGTCGGCATGATCTCGGACCGTCGGCACACTCGCGAGATCTCGAAGCTGCGGGGATTGCAGAAGGTGGCGCCCGTGTTCGCCGCCGCCTTCACGGTCATCATGCTCGCCAGCATCGGCGTGCCCGGGCTCAACGGATTCGTCGGCGAGATCATGATCCTCATCGGCTCGTTCCCCACCGCTCGCTGGTGGGTGGCCGTTGCCGCCACCGGCGTCATCTTCGCCGCGCTGTACCTGCTGTGGGCCTACCAACGCGTGTTCCACGGCGAGCCCGACGACGACAACAAGGACTTCGCCGAACTGAAGTGGAAGGAAGGCGCGCTGCTGCTGCCGTTCATCGCACTCATCGTGTTCAGCGGTGTGTTCCCGAAGCCCATCCTGAGCCGCATCGAGCCGTCGGTCGACAAGTTGCTCGAGCACGTGCAGGACAAGAGCGATTGGGAGCAGCCGTCGCCCGCCGAACCGGTGGTGCCCGCCGACGGTGAGCACTCGAGCGAAGAGGGAGAAGGCTGATGGGCGCGTTGTTCGCCGCCGACACCCTGCAGGGCCCGAAGGTCGCATGGTTCTCGCTGAGCCCGATGCTGGTGCTGCTGGCCGGCGCGTTGGTGCTGCTGCTCGTGGCCTCGCTCACGCCGGCGTGGCCCAAGCGCGGCTACGCGCTGTTCACCGCTGCGGTCGCACTGGCGGCCGGAGTGATGGAAGTGCTGCTCTGGTACCGCATCGACCACGAGGGCCCGGCCACGCTGGTCGGCGATGCCATCCACCTCGACAAGGTGGGCGTCTGGATCGGCATCACCCTCTGCGTGGCGGTACTGATGACCGCGCTGGTCACCGACGAGTACCTCCGTCGTGAAGGCCTCGACGGGCCCGAGCTGTACGTGCTCTACATGCTCGCCGCGCTGGGTGGCATGGTCATGAGCTCGGCCAACGACCTGATCGTGCTGTTCCTCGGTCTCGAGATCCTGTCGCTCGCGCTCTACGTGATGGCCGCCAGCCATCGCAAGCGCATCGAGAGCCAGGAGAGCGGCATCAAGTACTTCGTGCTCGGTGGCTTCTCGTCCGCGTTCTTCCTGTACGGCGTCGCCCTCGTCTACGGCGGCTCCGGCAGCACCAACTTCACCAAGATCGTCGCCGGCTTCGACGCCAACATCGACCCGTCGAACGAAGCGCTGGTCCTCGCGGGCATCGCACTGCTGCTCGTCGGCCTGTCGTTCAAGGTCGCGGCCGTTCCGTTCCACTTCTGGACCCCCGACGTGTACCAGGGGGCGCCCACTCCGGTCACCGCCTTCATGGCCTCGGCCGGCAAGGCCGCTGCCTTCGGCGCCATGCTGCGCGTGCTGCTGCAGGCGCTGCCCCAGTGGCGCGACGACTACCGGCCCGCGGTGTGGTTCATCGCCGTCATCACCCTCGTCGGTGGTTCGGTGATGGCCGTGGTGCAGACCAACGTGAAACGCATGCTCGCGTTCTCGTCGATCAGCCACGCCGGCTTCATCCTGGTCGGTGTCGAGGCCGCTGCGCACGTGGGTGGGCCGTCGCTCGACGACAACACCGGCGTCTCGTCCGTGCTGCTCTACCTGCTCGTCTACGCGGTGCTGGTGATGGGCACGTTCGGTGTCATCACCGCCGTCGGCCGAACCGGCGACGCCGACACCGGTCTCTCCGGGTTCCGCGGTCTGGGCAAGCAGAAGCCTGCGCTCGCGTTGGGGATGACCGTGCTGCTGCTGGCGCAGGCCGGCGTGCCGCTCACCAGTGGTTTCGTGGCCAAGTTCGCGGTCATCGGTGCTGCCGTGGAAGTGCACAGCTATGCGATCGCGCTCATCGCGATGGTGTCGGCGGTCATCGCCGCCTACCTCTACCTGCGCATCATGATCAGCATGTGGATCGCCGAGCCGGAAGCCGGCGACGACGCCCGCGAGCCGGTGCGCGTGCCGCTGCTGCTGGGCATCGCCATCGGCCTCTCCGTCGCGTTCACCCTGGTGATCGGCTTCTTCCCCGGCCGCCTCATCGACATCGCCCCCTGACCCTCGCCGCTGTCGGGCCCCCGCAGGTCCACCCTCCGCCGGGCCCGCCCCCGCTGCCGACCGGTCGGGCGCGAAACCGTGACAGCCTCGTCTGCCCCGGCCCCCACGGGCGCGAGACCCTGACAGAGCCGTCCGAGGTCCGCGCCCGTGGGCGCGGAACTAGGACATGGCGCCGCGGCGGCGAAGGATGACGGCGACGTCGTTCACTGCGTCGGCGAGGGCGCCGTTGACGTCGATCTTGGAGATTCTGGGAACGAGCCAACCGATCGTGGTGGCCTTTCGATCTCGATGCATGTCGCGGTGCCTTTCCTCGAAGCCCTCGTGCCAGGCCGGATCGTCGACCTCGACGCCCACCTGCCACTGCGGCCAGCCGAAGTCGAGGTGGATGGTTCGTCCGGTGGGCAGTTGCACCGGGCACTGGGCCACCGCGATCGGCAAGCCCTGCCGCTCGAACTCCTCGAGCACTCGCTGCTCGAGGTCCGACTGCAGTGCACGCCGCCACGTCGGGCGAGACGCGAGCACCTCGAGCGTCGTGCGGCTTCCCGGCCGGTTCGGATGGGTGAGGCGCTGGTAGGTGTCGACCATCGTGCCGAGTGTGAATCGCTGCTCGTTCAGCATCTGCTCCATCACCGAACGCGCCGCGCTGAGGCCGAGCATGTCGGCACTGTCGAACAGCGTGCGTGGAGGGCTGGTCAGGCGGATGCCGTCGGGCCGCTCCACGATGTCGACCGGGTCGATGCGCCGGCAGCGGTGTACGACGACTCCCGCGAGGTCGGGCGACACCGGGTGCGGCGCGAGGACGTGGATGCGGTGATCGACGACCTTGCGGCATCCCCACAGGATGCAGGCCGTGGTGAACGCGATGACGAGGTGAGGATTCATCGCGCACAGCGCGACCATTTCCTGCTCGCGGCTGCTCGGCCACTGCCTGCTGCGGTACACGCCGTGATGTGTCCGGACGAGTTCGCCGCGAGCGACCATGCGGTGAATCGTCCGTGTGCTGCAGCCGAGCTGCAGGAGTTGTGGTGCGCTGATGACGCCGAGATGGGTCTGGAACCAATGGTCGAGTGCCGGCCGCCAAGGTGTCATGGCTTCCTCCTGAAACGTGCTGGAACGGTGGGGGAAGCCGAAGTCGCAACGTACCTGTGTCGCTGGTGGCCTCCAACGCTCCACTCGTCATGTCCTGGTTCCGCGCCCACGGGCGCGGGTCCAGGACACCTCCGTCAGGGTTCCGCGCCCGTGGGGGCCAGGGCGGACAGAGCCGTCAGCGTTTCGCGCCCGACCGGATCGGGTGGCCGAGCGAGGCGGTTGCTCGGGTGGCCGGGTGGTCCGTGCGTGGGGCGGGTTCCCCGGGGGTCAGGTGTGGGCGACGAGGGCGGCGAAGAGCGACTGTTGCTGGGGGTCGTCGGCCGCGGTGTCCTCGGGGTGCCACTGCGTGGCGACCACCCAGGCATCCGAGTCGAGCTCGCACGCGTGCACGATGCCGTCGGCGGTGGACCCGACCACACGAAGGTCGCTCGCCACTCGGTCGAGTGCCTGGTGGTGCACGCAGTGCGCGGCCGTGACGGTGTCGCTGCCCACCGCCTTCGCGATGCGCGAGCCGGACTCGAGCGTCACCTCGTGGGAGGCGAACCAGTGCGACTCTCCGCCGATGTCCTGAGCGAGCGTGCCGCCGAGCGCCACGTTGAGCACCTGCATGCCGCGGCAGATGGCCAACATCGGCACCTGCAGCTCGAGCGCGGCGCTGACCACTGCCAGCTCGACCTCGTCGTGCTCGTGCACGATCCCGTAGAGCTGTTCGGCCGACGGCTCCTGCCCGTAGCGGCGCGGGTCGACGTCGCCGCCGCCGTGCAGCAGCACCGCATCGACCTGACGCAGCAGGTCGGGGATGTCGTGCACCAGCGACGTGATCGGCGGCAGCATCAGCGGCATGCCGCCCGCGCGCGCGACGGCTTCGAAGTAGCGACGGCCGGCTGCGAACGGTTCGCCGCGCACGCCCTTGGCCTCGGTGGCAAGGCGGCCGACGATGAGGACCAGCGGATTCACGGGTCGAGCCTACGCGGACGCGGCACGTGCGGCGGCTCGACGGATGAGCTCGTCGTAGATGGCCTGCTGGTGCGGTGCCCGTGAGGCGGTGTCCTCCGGGTGCCACTGCGCGCCGACGATCCAGCTCGCCGACGGCAGTTCCACCGCCTCCAGTTGGCCGTCGGTGGCCCACCCGCAGGCGACCAGCGGATCGGCGAGGCGGTCGAGGCCCTGGTGGTGCACCGAGTGGCAGTGCTCGAGCTCGGTCGTGCCACACGCCTGCGCGATGCGGCAGCCCTCCGTGAGCGTGACCGAGTGCTCACGCATCCAGTGGTCGCTGGTGCCGATGTCCTGCTGCAGGGTGCCACCGAGCGCGACGTTGAGCACCTGCATGCCGCGGCACAGCGCCAGCATCGGCAGGTCGAGCTCGATGGCGGCGAGGCAGACGGCGATGTCGAGCTCGTCGTGGATCTCGGTGATGCCGTACAGGTTCTCGTCGGTGGGTTCCTGCCCGTAGCGGCGCGGGTCGACGTCGCCGCCGCCGGGAAGCAGCACGCCGTCGAAGTGCTGCAGCACCGTGAGCGCGTTGCTGGCCAGCTCGTGGATGGGCGGCACCAGCACGGGCACACCGCCCGCGCGGGTGACGGCGCGCGAGTAGGGCTGGCTGCTGCTGTACGCGTCGCGCTTGCCCTCGTCGGAGAAGGTGAGGACGCGAGCGCACAGCGCGATCAGAGGCGGTGGCTGGCTCATGCGTGCCCATTCTGACTCGCGTTGTGTCAAGAACGCGAGTTCACAGCTGCAGGTCGGAGCCCGACAGCGTTTACGGAAAACGGACGGTGGGGCTACCCTCGGATCTCGTGCCGAACGTGACCCTGTACAACCCGACCACCGAAGCAGAGATCTCGTCGCTGCCGTCCGCGACGGTGGAGGAGACCGACGCCGCCATCGCCAAGGCGAAGGCCGCCGGACCGGTGTGGCGTGGCATCGCCCCCGCTGATCGGGCGCGGCTGATGCGTCGTTACGCCGACGTCATCGCCGACCATGCTCAGGAGCTCGGTGAGATGGAGACCCGCAACATGGGGATGACCATCGGCAACAGCGTGTGGTGCGCGCAAAACGCCTCGAACGTCATGCACTACTTCGCCGGCGCGATCGAGAAGTTCGGCGGCAGCACGCTGCCCGTGTCGAACGGGGTGAACCTCACCTTCCCCGAGCCGCTGGGCGTGGTCGGCCTCATTGCGCCGTGGAACTTCCCGATGATGATGGCCGGCTGGAAGCTCGGCCCGGCGATCGCCGCCGGCAACACCGCCGTGCTGAAGCCGGCCGAGATCACTCCGCACACCAGTGTGCGCCTCGGCGAGCTGGCGCTGGAGGCCGGCATCCCCGAAGGCGTGATCAACGTGGTCGTCGGCAGCGGCGCCAACGTCGGCTGGCGCTTCGTCGAGCACCCCGATGTGCGCAAGGTGTCGTTCACCGGCAGCACCGAGGTCGGCAAGCGGATCATGGCCGGTTGCGCCGAGCAGGTGAAGCGGGTCACCCTCGAGCTCGGCGGCAAGAGTGCGAACATCGTCTTCGCCGACGCCGATCTGGAGAAGGCCGCGGCGGCCGCGCCGGGGTCGGTGTTCGACAACAGTGGCCAGGACTGCTGCGCGCGCAGCCGCATCCTCGTCGAACGCTCCGTCTTCGATCGCTTCCTCGAGCTCCTCGTCGAGGCGACCCGGCAGTTCACCATCGGGGATCCGATGTCGGCCGACAGTGCGATGGGTCCTCTCGTCACCGCGCAGCACCTCGCCACCGTGCGCAGCTTCAGCGACGGACTCGACACCGTCTTCACCGGCACCGTGCCGGAGGGCCCCGGCTTCTGGCATCCCACCATGATCGCGACGCCCACCGACCCCGATGCCCGCGTGGTGCGCGAGGAGATCTTCGGCCCGGTCGTGGTGGTCATCCCGTTCGACGACGAGGCCGACGCCATCCGCATCTGCAACGACACCGAGTACGGCTTGTCGGGCTCGGTCTGGACTCGCGACGGCTCGAAGGCGCTGCGCGTGTCGCGTGCGATGGAGGCGGGCACCATCAGCGTCAACTCCAACTCGTCGGTGCGCTACTGGACGCCGTTCGGCGGGTTCAAGCAGAGCGGCCTCGGTCGCGAGCATTCGATGAAGGTGCTCGAGCACTACACCGAGCTGAAGAACATCTTCATCGACACCACCGGCTGAGGCTCGCCTCCACGCGGTACCGTACGCACGTGCGCGCCTTGCTCATCGCCAACGCCAACGACGCCGACGCCGGGTTCGTGGGAGAGCGGTTCCGCTCTCACGGCTATGCCTTCGACGAGTGCCATCGCGAGCATCCCGGCGACTGGCCCACCCTCGACGGCCACGAGTTGGTGCTGCTGCTCGGCAGCGAGTGGAGCGTCTACTGGCCGGAGGTCGCGCAGAACGTCTCGGCGGAGGTGGCGGTCGTGCACGAGGCGGCCCGGCGCGGTGTGCCGGTGTTCGGTATCTGCTTCGGCAACCAGGTGATGGCCCACGCGTTCGGCGGCACCGTCGAGCGGGCTCGTGAACCCGAGATCGGTTGGATGGACGTGGTGAGCGACCGTCCGCTGCAGATCGCCGAAGGGCCGTGGATGCAGTGGCACTACGACGTCGTCACCGTGCCCGGACGCGCCACCGAACTCGCGCGCAGTGCCGTCGGTCCGCAAGCGTGGCAACTGGGTCGCATGTTCTGCACCCAGTTCCACCCGGAGGCGAACGAAGCGATGCTGCGCCGATGGACCACCGGCTTCGGCGCCGACGAGTTGGTGCGCATCGGCTCGAGTGCCGACGAGCTGATGGCCACCACGCAGAGGTCCGTCACGGAGAGCCGGATCAACTCGGATCGCATCGTCGATTGGTTCCTCGATTCGGTCGCGCCGAGCGAGTTCCACGACGTGCTAGTGTCCCGCGTCAGAGGTTCGTTAAGTATTTCTTGAGGCTGTCGAGGATCTG